>CAINHS010000071.1 GCA_903848955.1 uncultured beta proteobacterium | reverse complement strand
TCGCCATGCCGATGATGCCGTTCATCGGCGTGCGGATTTCGTGGCTCATGTTGGCGAGGAAGGCGCTCTTGGCGATGTTCGCGGCATCGGCGGCATCACGGCTCTGTTCAAGTTCCAGGGTACGGGCGGAGACAAGTTCTTCGAGGTGTTTGCGGTGCTGGATCAGTTCGGCTTCCGCTTGTTTGCGCTCGGTGATGTCAAACGATACGCCACCAAGAAGTGTTTCTCCGTTCGAGCACTCGATGGGAAACTTGGTCGTGAGATAGGTTCGCACCCCGTTCTTCATCAACACGTCTTCTTCAATGGTCAGCGGTGATCTGCCGGTGATTACCGCCGCGTCTGCGGAATCGAGCTTCGCTGCGATTTCCGGCGGCCATAAATCTGCATTCGTCTTTCCGAGGAGCGAGCCCACCGTAGCCTCGGTTTGGCTAGCCAGTGCGTGGTTAGCGAATATGTGTCTCCCCTGCGCATCCTTGATGTAAGTACACGCCGGCAGGTTTTCCATGAACAGGGAAAACCGCAACTCGCTTTCGCGCAATGCATCCTCCGCCATCAGCCGTTCCAGTTCGCCGGCGGCGCGCACCGCAATCCGCTCCAGCGTGGTCTCGGCAATTGTCCGGTTGGTCAGCGGACGGCGGCTGATCATGGCGATCAACCCGATCGGCTGTCCGGTGTGGCTCCACAGGGTGACGCCGACGTAGCTTTCGGCCTGCAGTTCCTGCAGCGCCGCATCGTTGGGGAAGAACCGGCACACGCTGGCCGGGAAACAGCACACCTTTTTCCCCACCACATCGCCACAGGGGGTGTCGCGCAGAGCATAGGTCAGGTTGTCCTCGAAATGGCCATCGTGCCAGACCGCCAGAGTGGTGGCATTCAAGTGATCGCCTTCGAGCCGGTCAATGCAGATGTAGTCCATCTGCAGGCTGCGGGCCAGAAACAGGGCCAGCGTATCGAAGAAGGGTCCGGTCGTGGTGCTGCCGGCTTGAGAGAGGAAGGCATCGACCCGCTCCCTCTGCGCGCGTTCGCTGATGTCGGTCAGGGCGATGAGCAGTGCCGTCCCGCCACCGCCGTCTTTCTGGGTTGCACAATTCAGCAGCGCCTGAAACGCCGTGCCATCCCCACGTTGCATGGTCACCTCGACACTGCTTGTGCCGTCCTGTTGCATCATGGCCAGGAACAGCGTCAGCCAGCGACTCTGGTCTTCGGCGATGACCTGGGCGGTGAAGCGGCGCAGCAGCAGGTTCTTGCGTTCGGTCCCGAGCAGCGTGGCGGCGGTGAGATTGGCATCCTCGATCAGGCCGTCGCTGCGCAGCGTGAGATAGCCGACCGGGGCGAACTCGTAGAGATTGAGATAGCGGTCACGCGACGCCTCCAGTTCGCTTTGCGCCTGGTGCAATTCCTCGTTCTGCATCTCCAGTTCGATTTGATGCGCTTGCAGTTCATGCAGAAGTTCCGCCGCGGGACGCGCCGGTATCTCACATTCCGGTGTGTTGGCGAGCTCTGTCTCGGCAGTCCCCCCCAATTGCGGGGAGGGGCATTTCATGCTCATGGACGGATTCCTTCGCCGTTGGCGCATTCAAGGAAAGGGGCGTACCTGCTGCGATCCGCGCAACTTTATGCTGCGCGCGTGGGAGTTGGATGTCAATTGAGCGAAAGTAATAGGTTGTTCCCTGCCGGTTGGAGCGGCATCTCCGCTCCAGCACCGGCCGCTGGAATATCACGCGTCCGGCATCATCTGCGCCGGGTATCGCTGCAAACCAACCCGCCACTTTTCATCAGTTCGACCGGGAAAGCGTAGAGTGCTCGCTATGCAAAGTGATGCCGGCTTTTCGGGCACCACTGAAAGCGGTGTTCCTTGGCGACCGGATACCTGTGAAATGTTGATCAAGTTGGGGGCCTGATGATTTCCGGATTGGTGCAAATACTGTTGTTTCAAGGTCTCGGCGAACTGCTCTCAAAGTTCGCTGTGCCGCTCGTCCCCGGGCCTGTGATAGGTCTGATCGGGCTTCTGGGCTACCTTCTGGCGAAGAGATCAATCGGCGCATCGCTCGAACTGGTCGCGGCTGCCTTCAGCCAACACCTCGGCCTGCTATTCGTTCCGGCCGCCGTCGGCGTTGTCGTGTTCTTGCCTCAACTCCGGGCGCAGGCCCTGGCGGTGGTCGTCGCATTGGTCGTCAGCGTGCTGCTGACCATGGCCGTCACCGCTTTGATCCTCAAGGCGCTGGCAGGAAGCGGGAAAGATGCACAGTAGCCTCCCGCCCATCGCCGAAATCTGGGTTTATCTTTCCGGTAGTCCGCTGCTTGCGCTCATCCTTACGCTGACAGCGTATCAAGTCGGCATGCTCACCTATGAAAAGTCCGGGCGCAATCCTTTGGCAAATCCGGTAGCGATAGCGGTATTGATTGTTGCGATGGCGATTACTGCAATTGATATGCCCTACCCGAAATATTTTGAAGGCGCCCAATTCGTTCATTTTCTCCTTGGCACGGCAACAGTGTCGCTTGCGGTGCCGATCTATAAGGGTTTCAACGCGCTGTCCGGGCGGATGCTGCCACTCCTGGCCGCCCTGCTCGGCGGGGGTGTCACTTCCGTTGCAAGTTCGGTTTTTCTGGCACGTTTGCTGGGTGCCGATCCGGCCATCGTCGGCGGCTTCTATGCCAAGTCAGTTACGGCACCGATCGCCATGGGGGTGGCCGAACGGATTGGCACATCGCCGACCCTGACGGCGGTCTTCGCGGTCAGTACCGGCATTCTTGGCGCCGTACTTGGTCGCTTCGTGTTTGATATCGTTGGCGTTCGCGAGTGGTGGCAGCGCGGTTTTGCCATCGGCGTTGCAGCACACGGAATCGGAACTTCACGTGCCTTCAGTGTCCACCCCGAAGCGGGCGCATACGCGAGTTTGGCGATGGGTCTTCATGGGGTTCTCGGTGCGCTGCTGATCCCCGTGTTCGTATCCTGGTTCAGTTGAACTCCCCGGCGCGGCCCCGGCGGATGTCCGCGGCCTACCCGTGGCGCTGATTCAGCGCGCGCAGCAAGATGGCAAACAGTTGGTCGGGGCTAAACGGCTTGATCAGGAAGTCATTCATTCCCGCCTCAATGCAGCGTGCCTTGTCCTCGGCAAAAGCGTTGGCGGTCATGGCGATGATCGGGGTTTGCCGATGGCCCGGCAATTCGCGTATCTGCCGCGTTGCCTCCAGCCCATTGACGTTCGGCATTTGCATATCCATGAATATGGCCGCGTAAGCACCCTGCCGGACCATGGTGACAGCCTCTGCGCCGTCAGCTGCGGTGTCCACAACAATCCCGGCAGCCTCCAACTGAAGTTGAGCCACTTCCCGGTTAACCGGCTCATCATCGACGACTAGAACCCGGCGGCCTGCGTAATACTGCTGCAGCAGTGTCTCGGCATCGCCCCCCACTGACGCAGTCGCAGCAGCCACTTCTGTGCTTTTCTTCAGTCGCACGCTGAACGCGAATGTGCTGCCGACGCCCGGACTGCTCTTTACGCTCACATCGCCGCCCATCAGTTCAGCCAACCGCCGGGTAATGGCGAGTCCCAGGCCGGTACCGCCATACTTGCGGGTCATCGAGTTGTCGGCCTGCTCAAAGGTGCCGAAAAGCCGCGGTATGGTTTCGGCTGGAATGCCGATCCCGGTATCCTCAACCTCGAAGCGTATTCCCACGAACTCTTCAGTCTCGTCCAACTTGACGACGCGCATTGTCACCGAACCGGTTTCGGTGAATTTGACGGCGTTGGTGACGTAATTAAGCAGGGCCTGCTGCAACCTCGTGGGGTCGCCCACAAGCGGGGGCAGTAGTGCTACATCCTCGACCACCAGACGGATGTTCTTGGCCTTGGCCCGCTCGGACAGGATGGAAGTGACATTCACCTGCAATGAACTGACATTGAGCGGTATTTCCTCAAGGACCAGCTTCCCCGCCTCGATCTTGGATATGTCCAGGATGTCGTTGATGATGGAGAGGAGGTGCTTGGCGGACCTGTCTATCGTCTCGAGGCGCTGTGCCTGCAACAGGGTCAGATTTTCCCGGCGCAAAAGATTCGCCATGCCGATGATGCCGTTCATCGGGGTGCGGATCTCGTGGCTCATGTTGGCAAGGAAGGCGCTCTTGGCGATGTTGGCGGTTTCAGCGGCATCACGGGCGGCGGCCAGTTCAAAGGTGCGGGCCAGGACCTGTTCTTCCAGGCGACAGCGGTACTCTTCAAGTTCGGCTTCGGCCTGTTTGCGCTTGGTTTCGTCACGATTGCTGGCACGGCGTCCGCGCGGGTTCCCGGCGGAATCAACTACAGACCGGCAGACATGGGATATCCATCTGAGTTCGCCGTCTTTTCTCCGTATGCGGAATTCAATCGGCTCCGGCGTACCCCGTGCGGATATGGGATGGGTATGTTTGGCGTAGAGCGACAGATCGTCGGGGTGGATGATCTGCGTTATAAGTTCGGGGTCGGCATAAAACTCCTCCGCAGAGTAGCCGCAGACTTGTTCGCACGATGGCGAGACGTACCGGAGCGATCCGTCCGGCGCCATCCAGAATTCCCAATCCAAAGTGAAATCCGCAACCGTGCGGTAGCGTAGTTCGCCTTCTTCCTTTTCCTTTTTCTCAAGTTTCAGCGTGCTCAGTGTTCTCCACAGCAGCCATACCAGCGATGTGCCTAACAAAACAAACAGCACCCGAATCCTGTCCGCTTGACTCTCGGCGGCACGAACTTGGGTCAGCGTGCGCTGATCAACCATGTCAATGAACTGGCCGATAGGCTGCATGATGCCTCGCTTGGCGTCATGGTAGGCCTTGTCATGGAGCATCTGGATCGCCTGGTCACGAATGGCGTGGGCTGGCGGACTGATGGATTCAATAAGCGCCATCGCGGTGAATTCGGTTCGGGTAAGCGCATCGGATGCGCCCTTGGCTTTCTCGAGTTTGGCAAACTCGTCCGCCGTAAAACCGGCTTGCCGCATCAACTTCAGCAAGGGAATCGCCTGGCCGCGAGGACGTGGCCGGACGTTATCCGGCCCAACCAGATCCCAGTAGACATTGCCGTAGCCTGTCGGGCGGGGCACCTTGCCATCCCGGATATCAAGGATTTCCTGATACTGCAACTTAAACCGGGAGTGGCCGGTGACCACATAGGATCTGACCGTCCTCGTCAAATCATCAGAGGATTGGCGCAATTCGTCGGCCAGGACAAATGACTGCCTGCGGTCCTCGTTGGCGCGATCAATCTCCTTTTCGGAGCTGACATAGAGGACAAAGACCCCCGAAAACAGGAAAGATATCCCGACCGTAAGCCACAGGTTGAAAGCAGACTTGGAAAGATGCTGCGAGACTGCCACGTTCATCTCGGAGGATTCAGAAGATTTGACCCTACGCTCAATTTCCCGAAATAGATATTGAGCGAAAGTAATAGGACGGCATCGGCAGAAGGAACTCACGCAAGCTTTCACATTTGATGAGTGGCAGTACCCGCATCCGCACGTTTGCGGGCAAGGCACCGCGAACGGCAGCGCGTGGCAGTGGTGCTGTGCGTTTCAGGCTAGCCACGGCAAGCAAAAAGCAGGCAGAATGCTGATCGCCGCGCCGCAGACGCCGATTCTGGTCGAATGCGGGATGATTTCAACCGATACTGACTCTTATGCCCGAACTGACTGGCTCTGACGATTCTTTGAAGCCGACGCAGGGCGTCAAGGCAACTGAACGTGGCCCGCTTCCTGCCGACAGGCCGCTCAGGCCGCGGCATGCCTGTCCCTATGGCGATCTTTCCTACCTCCTGGTAGAGGATTCGAGCACGATGCGCGCCTGGCTGCGGAACACCATAGCCGAAGCCGGCGGCATCCGGATCGACGTTTCCGACAGTTACTTCGATGCGCTGTACCGCATCCGTACCCGGGGCAATTACGACGTGGTGCTGTGCGACTACATCCTGTCCGACAGCCGCGACGGCCAGCAGTTGCTGGAAGAGGTCAGACGCCAGAAGTTGCTGCCGCAATCGGCCATCTGGATCATGATTACCGGCGAGCAGAAGTACGAGCAGGTATTCTCCGCCGTGGAACTGGCGCCCGACGACTACCTGATCAAGCCGATTTCGCCGGACCTGCTGCACGACCGCCTGGGCAAGGCATGGGATCACCGGCAGGCATTGAAAGGGGCGACCGACCGCTTCGAGGCCGGCCGCTTCGAGGAAGCGATTCAGTTCTGTCGCATCGAGTCCCGCAACAACCCCCGGCACAGCGCGGGCTTCGAGCGCATTGCCGGCGAATGCCTGATGCAACTGGAGCATTACCAGGAAGCCTACGACCATTTCGAATCCGTCCTCGCGCTCCGGCCGGAGTCTCCCTGGGCCAAACTCGGCAAGGCCCGTGCGTTTTTTCATCTCGACCGCTATGACGAGACCTCGGCCATCATCGAGGAACTGATTCATGACAACCCGGACTATCTGCAGGCGCACGACCTGCTGGTGAAGGTGCATGAACGCAAGGGTGATCTCGAGGCAACCAAGTCCTTGCTCAGGCTGGTGTTGCAGAAGAACCCGAAGTCGCTGACGCGCCAGCGCGAGATCGCCCGCATCGCGGTTGCCACCAACGACATGCAGACCGCCATCGCCGCCTTTGCCCTGATGCACAAGCACGGTCGCGGATCGAGTTTCGTTCGCCCGGGAGACTTCTGCAGCTACGCCGCGATGTTGATCCAGAGCGGGAGCAAGCCGGATCTGGCCCGGCTCGATGTGCTGCACTGCGATCTGCGCGATTTCCACAGGAACGATGCCGACTACAATTCCGCCGCCAAGGCGGTTGCGTATGCCATTGCGCTGAAGGCGGGAAATCGCCAGGTGACCGCGGAGGCCTATGAGAAAATGCGCCAGGCTCTGGAGTCCGCCGATATCGCCGAGATTGAAGTCGATAGCGAGCAGTCGATGTTCATGCTGCAGGCGGCGGTCGAGATGCACGACGAGGCTACGGCGTGCCAGATGGCGCAGACGCTGTATCAGGATCACGTCGGCAACCAGTCGATGGAAGGCCGCATCGGTCAGTTGATGGCGGCCGGCGGCTGGCAGGAACAAGCCTCGCGGATTGCCGAAGGCGCCAAGGAGAATCTCAGGCAGATGAACGCCGCTGCCGCCAGTTTGGCCGGGAATGGCCAACTGCTGGAAGCCGCCGAGGAGTTTTCTCGCCTGGCCGAAGCCAACAAGAATGTGGCGCTCTATCTCAACGCGGCGACCTGCATCATCAAGTGTTTCGAGAGCGCTGCCGCCGGACAACTGACCATCGATGCCGCCACCTCGAAGCGGCTCAATAATCGAATGCAGGGCTATCTGAATTTCGTCAGCCTGCGCGATGCCGGAAGTCACCGGCTGGATCAGATCCGCAAGGCCTGGTCAGTGACCGAGCACTAGGGTCTGACCAGCCGACGACGGCGCCGCAGGCCGTGCCGTCAGATGATCTTGTTCAGCGGATACTCGACGATACCCTCGGCGCCAAGCTTCATCAGTTCCGGAACGATGCGACGCACTTCCTTTTCCGGCAGGATGGTGTCGATCGAAACCCAGTCCGAGTTGTGCAGATGTGCCACCGTCGGATTGTTGAGGCTGGGCAGGATGCCGGTGATGGCGGCGACGCGATCACCCGGTGCGTTCATCTTGAGGCCCACCATGCCCTCGGCGCGCAGCGTCGATTGCAGCAGCGTGGCGATCTGCTGGATCTTGACCCGCTTCCACGGATCTTCCCAGGCCGTCTTGTTGGCGATCATCACCGGCACCGACTCCATCAGGTCGCAGACGATGCGCAGGCCGTTGGCGCGGATCGTGGAACCGGTCTCGGTCACCTCGACGATGGCATCGCACAAACCCTCGACCACCTTGGCCTCGGTCGCGCCCCAGGAGAATTCCACCGTCACCGGAATGTTGCGCTCGGCGAAGTAGCGCTGCGTAAAGCCCACCAGTTCGGTGGAAATGGTGCCGCCGCGCAGATCCTCGGGCGTGCGTACCCTGGAATCGCCGTTGACCACCAGCACCCAGCGCACCGCGCCGCGCGAGACCTTGGAATAGACCATTTCGCAGACTTCGACCACGTCCGAGTCGTTTTCCCGGACCCAGTCGCGGCCGGCGATGCCGACGTCGATGGTGCCGCGCTCGACGTAGCGGCCCATCTCCTGCGGACGGATCAGGCTGCACTTCATTTCTTCGTCGTCGACGCTGGGAAAGTAGCTGCGCGACGCGGTGGTGATGCGCCAGCCGGCCTTGCCGAACAGATCGACGGTGGCTTCCTCGAGGCTGCCCTTGGGGATGCCGAATTTCAGCAGGCTGCTCATTGCGGGCCCTTCTTGTAGACCTGTGCCGGATCGAACAGGGGATTGGAATGCTCGACCCAGGCGCCGTCTTCCCATTTGACATAGAAGCAGCTGCGGTTGCCGGTATGGCAGGCGGCCGGACCGTTCTGCCTGACCTTGATGACGACGCTGTCGGCATCGCAGTCGGTGAGCACCTCCACCACGTCCTGGGTGTTGCCCGACTCCTCGCCCTTCATCCAGTACTTGTTGCGGGTGCGGCTGAAGAACCAGGTCTTGCCCGACTCGAGGGTCAGGTTCAGGGTTTTCTCGTCCATGAAGGCGAGCATCAGCACCTCGCCGTTATCGACATCCTGGATCACGGCGGGGATCAGCCCGCCCATTTTTGCAAAATCAATCTTGACCATGAAGCCCTCTTTCCTTTTGCGGTGAGTGTCTGTCGCTGCAGCGACGTCCAGCGGAAGCGGCTGCCGACGCATGCTTGTCATCAGCGAGGCCGGCAGTTTAGTCGATCCGGATCATGCCGTTGAACAGGATTCTCCGTTGCCGGCGGGGAACCCGGGTCACATCTCAAAGTGCTTGCGCACTCTGTCTTCCAGGAGTTGCCGCGTGTCGCTTTCAGCGCTGTTTGCCAGGCGGTTGAAAATTTCCAGCGCCATCGGTTTGAATACGGCCATGACCGATGGATCGAAATGACTTCCCGTGTCCTTTTCAAGAATCGCCATCGCCGCATCGAAACCCATGGGCTCCTTGTAGGGGCGCTTGGAGCAGAGCGCATCGAACACGTCGGCGACGGCAAAGATTCGTGCGGCAAGCGGGATGGCCGCGCCGGCGAGCTGGCGCGGATAGCCGGAGCCGTTCCATTTTTCGTGATGGGCGGCAACGACTTCATTGGCGCCGTCCAGCCAGCCCATGCCGGTGACGATCTGTTCCCCCTGGGCGACATGGGTGCGCATGATGCCGAACTCCACATCGTCGAGTTTCCCCGGCTTGAGCAGGATCCCGTCGGGAATGCCGATCTTGCCGACATCGTGCAGGAAGCTGCCGGCGATCAGGGCCTGCATGTCCGCCCCCTTCAGGCCCATGCGTTCGGCGATGCCCGCGCTGATCCAGGCCACCCGATAGTTGTGAGCGCCGGTATCGGAATCGCGCTTGGCAATGGCCCGGCCCAGGGCTTCCATCATCGAAATGTGCGAATCGAGCACTTCGCGCGCCTTGCGTTCATTGTCCGATGACAGATGCACCACCACCGGATAGACGGCAGCGCCGCAGAGCAGGGAGGCCAGGCAGACCATCAGCGCCACCGTCAATGAACTGCTGAAGATATGCTCGCGTTGCCACGCCGGTACTACCCTTACCCCTTCGAAATAACCCGTCACCGGACCGCTCGCGCCGCTTGCCGAACCGCGCAGGGGGACGAAGACGCGAAGGACCCAGTGGTTGCCGGGAAGTTCCAGGCTCTCGTAGGAGGCGTCGGTGTAACCCGGCGAACCATGCTTGGGAAGATGCTGCTCGACCGCCTCGCCCTCCCGGGTCATCGCTTCGGCCAGCTTGCGCCCGTCGCGATCATAAATTTCGGCGATGTCGAACAGGCCGCCGGCAATGGATCTGGCCGCGCTGGCGGCACGCGCCGTATCCGCCTGGTGCAGATCGAGGGCGTTGCGGTCGCGCAGCAATCTGCCGGATTCCTCGATTGCCAGCGAGACAATGACGTCTTCTTCTCCCTCGCGTGCAACGAACCAGGAGGCCGGGCTGGCGATGCAGGCGAGGATGACGCTGACCGCGCCGATGCGTTGCGCCGTGCGCTTCTTGAAGGAGTTCATCCGATCCTATCGTCCCTGCGGCAAGTCTTCGGGCTGCCGGTCATGATTGCAATGAGTCGTGTCGCACGATTCAAAAAACGCAAGTGTATGTGATTTGCCGCGAAGACACGGCATCGTCAGGATCGCGGCCGGGCGGGCTTTGTGTCTTTCCGCTGCCGTCGCAAAGCCGACAATTTCACGACAAGCTGATTTACTCCTTTGATTTTTCGCGGTCTTTTAGCCGGCACCGGACTTGCTAGTCATGGGGCGACCACCATGACCGACAAACATCGACCCCACATCGTCATCAACGACACCACCCTGCGCGACGGCGAGCAGTCGGCGGGGGTGGCGTTCAGCCTCGATGAAAAACTCGACATCGCCCGCGGTCTCGATGCCCTTGGCGTGCCGGAACTGGAGATCGGCATTCCGGCGATGGGTGAAGCCGAGCGCGAGGGCATTCGCGGTGTGGCATCGCTGGGACTGAAGGCGCGGCTGATGGTATGGAGCCGCATGCAGCGCAATGACATCGTCCTGGCCGCGAATCTCGGTGCGCACCTGATCGATATTTCGGTGCCGGCCTCCGACCAGCATCTGCGCTCCAAGCTGCAGAAGGACCGCTCATGGCTGTTGCGTGAGATAGGCGAACACGTGCGCCTGGCCCGCGATCTGGGTTTCGACGTCGGCATCGGTGCCGAGGATGCCTCGCGCGGGACTCCGGATCTGCTCGCGGCCATAGCCGGGGCGGCACAGGCCGCGGGTGCGCGGCGCATCCGCTTCGCCGACACGCTGGGCGTGCTCGATCCTTTCAGCACCCATGAGCGGATTGCCGCCTTGCGCGCGCAGTGCGATCTCGAAATCGAAATGCACGCCCACGACGATCTCGGCATGGCCACCGCCAATACGCTGGCGGCGGCCAGGGCCGGCGCCACGCACCTCAACACCACCGTCAACGGCCTCGGCGAACGCTCGGGCAACGCGCCGCTGGAGGAAGTCGTGCTCGGCCTGCACGTCTGCCACGGCGTCGGCACCGGCATCGATCTGAAAGGCTTCCCGGAAATATCGCGGCGCGTCGCCATCGCCTCCGGACGGCCCCTGCCGTGGCAGAAAAGCGTGGTCGGCGAGGGCGCCTTCACCCACGAAGCGGGCATTCACGTCGACGGCCTGCTGAAGGATCCCGCCAACTATCAGGGTTTCGATCCCGGCCTGGTGGGCCGGCGCCACCGCGTCGTGCTCGGCAAGCATTCAGGACCGCGGGCGGTGCAGCGCGTAATGGCCCGGCTCGGTCATCCCTTGTCGGATATGGCCGCCGGCGAACTCCTGCGGCGCGTGCGGCTGTTTGTGGCGAAGAGCAAGCATCCGCCTTCCGACGCCGATCTGCTGGCCTTGCTCGGAGCCGCTTCGTGACTTGCAATCTGTTTTCCGCCGCAGAAGTTTCACTTTGACAGAGGAGCCGATCATGGCACACGACGCTGAAAGCTTTGCCGGTGATCTTGCCGGCCTCGGTTCCGCCGAGGAGTTTCTGGACTACTTCGGCATCGCCTTCGACGCCCGGGTGGTGCAGGTCAATCGCCTGCACATCCTGCAGCGCTACCACGACTACCTGGCCAAGCAGGAGGCGGGAAAGGCGCCCGGGTATGCGGCATACCGGGCCTGGCTGCTGCGCGCCTACGAGGATTTCGTCGGCTCCAGCGCACAGCAGGAGAAGGTCTTTGCGGTATTCCGCAAGGCCGAGGGCTCGTCCTTTCAGTCGCTGTCTTCACTCACGGACTGATGCAATGCTGCCGCGCTGGGGTCAGGGCGATGCGGTGCGGGTGACGCGCAACGTGCGCAACGACGGCACCTTTCCCGGCGTCAATACCGGCGAACTGCTGGTGCGGCGTGGTCGCGTCGGGCATGTGCGCGACGTCGGCACTTTCCTGCAGGACCAGATCATCTACTCCGTGCATTTCCTCGACGAGGGTCGTGTCGTCGGCTGCCGCGAGGAGGAACTGGCCGGCATCGACGAGCCGTGGCTGGAGAGCCGCTTCGAGGTAAGGCAGAAGGTGCGTGCGGCGCGGGCGCTGGCGATTCGCGGCGAGGTCCGCGTACCGCTTCACAGCGGCGGCGAGATACTCAACCTGGAACGCTGCGCGACGCGGGGGATCGTCTATCACGTCCATTTCGACTGCCTGCCGGGCAATCCGCTGCAGGTGCCCGAGGCCGCATTGACCGACCGGGCCGGCGGCGATGCTTGAGCCGGGCAGCGTCTATCTGGCGCTGAAGCTGGCGCCGAAATTGTTCGGCAAGCCGCTCGAATCCCTGGCCGCCACGGAATTGCAGCGCGTAACAGCCGTGGCGCGGAATCAGCGCGAAATCGAGACCCTGATCCTGGCCACGGCCGAGGCGGCCAACGTGGTGTTGCCGGAAGCCTCGGTGGCGGCCAGCCTGGCTGAAATCCGTCGCCGCTACGGCAGCGATCAGGAGTATCACGACGAACTTGATCGCATCGGCCTCGACGCCACATCCTTGCGCCAGGCGCTGCAGCGCGACATGGCGGTCGAGGCGGTGCTGGAGCAAGTCGGCGCGCGCAGTGCGGCGGTGAGCGAGACTGACATCGAAATATTCTGGTTCATGCACAAGGAGCGCTTCCGGCGCGCGGAAACCCGCGTGCTGCGCCATATTCTTGTCACCATCAACGAGCAACTCGCCGGCAACCAGCGCCCGGCCGCCCGCGCCCGGATCGACGCCATCCGTGCCCGTCTGCTGCACGACCCCGGGCGCTTCGAGGAACAGGCGTTGAAGCATTCCGAATGTCCCACGGCGATGAACGGCGGCCTGCTCGGCAACGTGCCGCGCGGCCAGCTCTACCCGGAACTGGAAGCGGTTGCCTTCGCCCTCGGCGAGGCCTCCCTGTCGTCGGCCGTCGAAACGGAATTGGGCTACCACCTGATCTACTGCGAGACCATCAATCCCGAACGGCTGCGGTCGTTTGCCGAGGCCCGCTGCAGCATAGGCGAACACCTGCAACAGCAGCGGCGCGGCGTGTGCCAGAAGTCGTGGATCAATGGCTTGCGGCGTCAGGCCGCCGCTGATAGCGGCTAGCCCGGCCGCGGCTGGAGGCCTCTCCTATTCGTCATCATCCGCGCCTACGCCGTCGCGGCGCGGCACGGTTTGCGGGTCGCAGGTGATGGCCCGGTAGATCTCCACCCGGTCGCCGGGGTTGAGTCTGGCGTCGAGATTGACCAGGCGGCCGAAGATGCCGACTTTCTGCCGGCTCAGGTCGATTCCCGGGAACATTCTGAGGATGCCGGACTTCTCGATCGCGGCCTGGACCGTGCTGTCGTCGGGCACCTCGGTGGTCAGCCAGATCTGGTTCACGGGTTCGGAATAGGCAATGCCGATCTGCATTCATCGTCTCCTGAAAATGGCGCCGCTATTTCACCGGCTCGAGGGCCACGCCCTTGCGGTCACGGCCGTAGATGCGCGGCTTGACGTAACTGTCGATGATCGGCGTCAGCGAGTTCATCAGCAGCACGGCGAAGGCGACGCCTTCCGGGTAGCCGGCCCAGGTGCGGATGACCCAGGTCAAGAGGCCGCAGCCGGCGCCGAAAATCAGTTGTCCGCGCGGCGTGTTGGGCGAGGTGACATAGTCGGTGGCGATGAAGAATGCACCCAGCATGGCGCCGCCGGAAAGCAGGTGGGTCCCTGCATCCAGATAGCGCGCGGGATCGACGGCATGGAGGATGGCGGCCGGCACGGCGATGCCGGCCAGCATGGCGAACGGGATGTGCCAGCTGATGAGGCGCAGCATCATCATCGCCGCGCCGCCGGCGGCTATGAGCAATGCGGCGGTTTCGCCCATGCTGCCGGGATGGCTGCCGTACCAGCCGGGAACCGGCGCCTGCGCCAGCGACTGCAGCAGGTCCAGCCCGCGCGACATTTCCGTCTTGGCGAAGCCGAGCAGCGAAGCGCTGGCGACGGCGTCGAAGCCGGGCGGCGCGCCCGTCAGCGTGATGCGCAGGCCGTCGATGAGTCCCGGCGCAGCGGCACTGAACAGCGGCAGCGGCGCGACCCAGGCGGTCATCTGCAGCGGGAAGGAAATCAGCAGCGCGACCCGCGCCACCATCGCCGGGTTGAACAGGTTCTGGCCGAGGCCGCCGAAGACCTGCTTGCCCAGCACCGTGGCGAAGAGGCCGCCGAAGGCGCCTATCCACCACGGCGCCCAGGGCGGCAGGGAGACGGCCAGCAGCCAGCCGGTCAGCAGCGCCGAGCCGTCGAACAGCACCGGGATGGCCTGGCGGCCCGTCAGGCGCAGGCAGAAGGCTTCGCCGAGCATGGCGAAGCTGACGGTGATGAGCCAAAGATACACGGCCGGCCAGCCATACAGCCAGAAGCCGAACAGTGTGGCCGGCGCCAGTGCCGCCATGACGCTGGCCATGACCCGGCCGGCGCTGTTGGTCGTAGTCGTGTGCGGTGCGGCGACGGGCGTATCCATGCTGTGGTTCATACCGTTTCTCCCTCGGGCTGGGCGGCCGCTGCAGCGGCTGCTGCCGCAGCCTTGGCAGCCTTCCGTTCCGCCTTGCGACGGGCAGCAACTTCAGCCTTTTCCTTCGCCTCGCGCTCGAGGCGGACGATGCGGGCCTCGGCCAGACGTTTGGCGGCGTCGCTGCGCAGCCTGGCCCGCTGGCGCGCCGACAGTTCGCCCTTGGCGTGGCTGAAGTACTGCACCAGCGGGATGTGCGCCGGGCAGACGTAGGCACAGCAGCCGCAGGCGATGCAGTCGGTGAGGTGGAAGCCGGCCGCGCCGTCGAGGTCGCCGGTGCGGATGCGGGCCGCCATTTCGAGCGGCAGCAGGCCCATCGGGCAGGCTCTGGTGCAGCCGCCGCAGCGGATGCAGGGACCCGCTGCGGGAACCAGGGCTTCGCCGGCGTCGAAGGCGAGGATGCCGGAGGCGCCCTTGACCAGCGGGATCCTGCCGTGCAGCAGCGGCGTGCCCATCATCGGGCCGCCGAGGATCAGGCGCGAGGGTGTCTCCTTCAGGCCGCAGAAGGCCAGCAGTTCTTCGACCAGAGTGCCGAGCGGGGCGAAGATGTTTCCGGGCTTCGCCACGGCGCCGCCGTTGATGGTGACGATGCGCTCCACCAGCGGCCGGCCGAGGCGCACCGCGGTGTGCACGGCGGCGCAGGTCGACACGTTATGCACCAGCACGCCGACTTCCGCGGCGCGGGCATCGGCCGGCACTTCCTTGCCGGTCAGGGTCTGGATCAGCTGCTTGTCCGAGCCCATCGGATAGCGTGCCGGCACCGGCATGATCTTCACTTCCGGAAAGGGCGCGGCGGCGATCCTCATGGCCGCGATGGCTTCGGGCTTGTTGTCCTCGATGCCGACCAGCGCCTCGATGGCGCCGATCGCATGCATGACGATGCGGGCACCGTCGACCACCTGACCGGCGTGGTCGCGCATGATGCGGTCATCGGACGACAGGTAGGGTTCGCATTCGCCGCCGTTGACGATCAGGCTCTTCACCGCGAGGCGCTTGCCCAGCACGAACTTGACCGCAGCCGGAAAGGTGGCGCCGCCGAGGCCGACGACGCCGGCCGCCGCCGTCAGCCGCACGATTTCCGCCGGGTCCAAGGAGAACGGATCGGCCACCCGCGCGGTGTCGATCCAGCGATCTTCGAAATCGGAATCGAGGGTGATGGCGGCAAAGCCGAGGCCGGACGGGTGGGGCGCGGTGACCTCGCCGATGGCCGCCACGGTGCCGGACACCGGCGCATGGATCGGCGCTGAGATGTTGCCCTGCGGCTCGGCCAGCAACTGGCCCTTGAGTACCTTCTGACCGGCCAGCACCACCGGCCGCGCCGCACCACCGACGTGCTGGTGCAGCGGCATGTAGACCCGCGCCGGCGGCGGCAGCAGGCGCAAAGGCACGTCGGCCGCCGGACGCTTGTGGTCGTCGGGATGCACGCCCCAGCGCGGTTCTTTGAAGATGCGTTCGAAGAGTCCCATGGCGTTTTCCTCAGAGACTGCGAAAGCAAAGATTTACCGCAGAGGCGCAGAGGCGCAGAGGATTCGCAGAGAAATTCAACATCAGGAAGGATGTTTCCTCGGCGTCGTCTCTGCGCCTCTGCGCCTCTGCGGTCGATTTTGATGTTTTCATGCCAGTGCCTCTCAGGCGGTTGCGCTGGCGGGCTTGGGCCAGATCCAGTGCTGCAGGCTGACGGCAACCGGCACCATGGACATGGCTTCGGTGGGGCAGTTGTCGATGCAGGCGCCGCATCCGGTGCAGGCTTCGCGGATCACGTTGTGGATCTGCTTGGCGGCGCCGACGATGGCGTCGGTCGGGCAGGTCTTGAGGCAGCGGCAGCAGCCGATGCAGATTTCTTCCGCCACCAGTGCCAGTTGCGGTCCGGTGTCGGTCAGTGCGGAGAGATCCACCTTGACGCCGAGTCGGGCGGCGAGCGCTTCGGCCAGCGCCTTGCCGCCCGGCGGGCACAGTGTTACCGGCGCCTGGCCTGTCGCCAGGGCCGCCGCCGCCTGGCCGCAGCCGACGTAGCCGCACTGGCCGCATTGCGATCCCGGCAGCATTTCCTTCAGTTGTCCCTCGACGGGATTCTCCTCGACCGCCAGGTAGCGCGCGGCGGTACCCAGCAGGCCGCCCAGCGCGAGACCCATGACGGCGAGACTTCCGACTGCGATCAGCATGGCGATGCTCCCACTGTTTTGAAAACCGCAAGACCTTTATCACAGAGACACAGAGACGCAGAGGTGACGCGAATCTCTGGCTTGCATCCGGCTGTTTCCTGATCGTGTGTTTTCTTCCGTTTGGTTTTCATCAATGCATTGTCTTTCTCTGTGTCTCTGTGTCTCTGTGGTCAAGCCAGGCCTACCCCGCACTGATGCCGGAAAAACCCATGAAGGCCATTGCCAGCAGGCTGGCGACGATGAAGCCGATCGGCGGGCCGGCGAACAGGCGCGGCACCCGGGCCAGCGCCAGGCGTTCGCGCAGGCCGGCGAAGATCACCATGACCAGGCTGTAGCCGAGCGAGGAGGCGAAGGCGAACATGGTCGAGCCGATGAAGCTCATGTGTCCTTCGACCAGCAACAGGGCGACGCCGAGCACGGCGCAATTGGTGGTGATCAGCGGCAGGTAGATGCCGAGCATCCGGAACAGGGTGGGCGATACTTTCTTGATGGTCATCTCGGTGAATTGCACGGCGCTGGCGATGACCAGGATGAAGGTGACGGTGCGCAGGAAGCCGAGGCCGTAGGCGTCGAGCAGGTAGTGCTGCACGGCCCAGTCGGCCATCGATGAGACGGTGATGACGAAGGTTGTCGCCAGACCCATGCCGGCCGCGGTGTCGATGCGCGTGGTGACGCCCATGAAGGAACACAGGCCGAGGAAGCGCGCCAGGATGACGTTGTTCACCAGGGCCGCGCCGATCATCATCAGTACAAAATCCTTCATTTCCAACTCCTCACCACAGAGGCACAGAGACGCAGAGGAAAGCCAAAGAGGTTTGTTCTGCTCCGTGCCTCTGTGTCTCTGTGGTTCATGGCATTCACTGTTCGCCCGTGCCGCAGGTTTCGCCGGGCCGCGCCCGACGCAGGAAGTGCGGCGCCAGGTCGCCGCGCGCGGCGAGCCGGCCGGCGCCGATGCGCGCTGCGAGGATGCCGGCGGACAGCCCGGCCGCCGTCGCCGCCATGGTCGCGAGGTCGCTGCCCATCGCCCATTCCGCCAGACCACCGGCGCCCAGCGCCGTTGCCAGCGGCAGGGCGTAGGCGGTCAGCGCGGCATGGATCAGGGCGCGGTCGCAGACGCCGACCACGATGCGTTCGCCGACCCTGAGGCCGTCGACGTTGGCTAGCGGGAAGCGCCTGATTTCCATGCGGCTGGCGACCGTGCCTATTCCCTTCGCGCCGCAACCCGACGACGCGGCGCAACTCCCGCAACCGCCCGTCTGTTCCGGTTCGAGCCAGGCCACCGATCCCTCGAGGCACACCACGCGGGCGATGCCTTCGACCGTGTGGAAATCGGAAGTGGCAAGCGGGTTCATGCGCCGCGCCCTGTGGATGGGGTCTGCGGAAAGGCGTTGAAAGGCTTACCGCAGAGGCGCAGAGGCGCCGAGGTAAGCGACGCAGAGAAAAACCTGAATTCGCGATCGCTTTTGCTTTCCTCTGCGTTGCCTCTGCGCCTCTGCGCCTCTGCGGTGAAGTTTGAGATTTTCATTTCTCGTCAGGCCACGCTGTGCGCCCCGCCCATCTGGATTTCCTTGCCGGCGCGCAGGTCGAGCAGGCGCTTGACGACGACCAGCAGGCCGGTGACGAGGAAGCCGCCGGGCGGCAGGATCATCATCAGCACGCCCATGTCAGCCGGCAGGATGCGCAGTTCGATGGCCTTGAAGGCGGGGCCCAGCAGCAGCGAGGCATCGGCGAACAGGGTGCCCGAGCCGAGGATCTCGCGCACGGCGCCGATGGCGGTCAGCGCGATGGTGAAGCCGATGCCCATGAACAGGCCGTCCGCCAGCGAGGGCAGGGCAGGCGACTTGGCGGCGAAGGCCTCGAGCCGTGCCAGCGGCAGGCAGTTGGAGACGATCAGCGGAATGAACAGGCCCAGCACCTTGTACAGTTCGTGCATCCAGGCGTTCATGGCGAGATCCACCAGCGTCACCATCGCGGCGACGATCAGGATATAGACGGGGATGCGCACTTCCTGAGTGATGCGCTTGCGGAACACGGCGACGAGGAAGCTGGATGCCGCCATCACCGCGGCGGTGGCCAGTCCCATGCCAAAACCGTTGGTGGCGCTGGTGGTCATCGCCATCGCCGGACACATGCCGAGCAACATGCTGAAGACGCCGTTGTTGTCCCACAGGCCGTCCTTGACGATGGTCTTGTAGCTGCTTGTCATTGCTCGAACCTCACCACAGAGACGCAGAGGCACAGAGAATGGCGATGAGGTAAAGCGTTACAGCTCAGTGGCTGTTCGCCGGCCGGGCAACCCGGTGTTGCAGCGTCGTGCGCTGCAGTTCCTCTGTGATCTCTGCGCCTCTGTGGTTCAACCAAGCCTTTGAGCTTCATTTCGCCTCCGTTAGCGTGGCTTTGTTCGCGGCGAAGAAATCCAGACCGCTGCGGATCGCGACAAGCACGCCGCGCGGCGTGATCGTCGCCCCGGCGAACTGGTCGAACTGGCCGCCGTCCTTCTTCACTTTCCAGCGCTCAGCCGGCGGGTCGCCCAGGGACAGGCCGCTGAAGCGCAGAATCCAGTCGCCCTTCTTCTCTTCGATCTTGTCGCCCAGCCCCGGCGTTTCCTTGTGCGCCAGCACGCGCACGCCGAGCAGCTTGCCGTCGGCGGCGATGCCCATCATCAGCTTTATCTCGCCGGCATAGCCGGTGCCGTAGATTTCGTAGGCGACGCCGGTGACCCGGCCGTTCTTGCGGGCGCGATAGACGGTGATTTCCCGGTTCTGGGCGTTCTTCATCACCACGGAATCCGTGACCGGATTGTTGTCGCGGATGTTGTCGGGGATCACCTGGCTCAGGGAACTCTGCCGGTCCTCCACGGCGCGTGCGCCGATGTCGGCGATCGTCAGCCGGTCGGTGACGGCGAGGATGAGGCCGAAGCCGAGACAGAAACTGCCGAGAATCACCCCGTGCATCAGGGTTCGCGGCTGAATCGCGACCGGTTCGGTAGGAATTGTCTGAGGGCTGTCCATGATCTGGGGAATGATCCGTTTGCCCGATGCTTCGCAGTTTCCGTGCCATCCCATGTTGCAGCGCACACCAAAGCCGTGCATTGATCCTTAACCCCGCACCAGCATGGGGGTTTTCCGGCGACGGTGGCTATCGCCGTGCTGCCGGTGCCGGCCTCCGTGTGTGTCGCAAGTCCTACAAACAGCTACAAACTTTGGCAAATTCGGCGCAGAAATCCGGCCCGGCACGGAATCTGCTGAAGGGTGAGGAAGGATTTCAGTCGAGGATGGTGCGAGATGGCGAAGAAACAAGTGAAAGCGCTTGCCGGCAGCGAAGCGCAACCTGGCGCAGGGGCACCGGCGAGCATTCATCCGCGGGTGTTCCAGCACACCGTGGATCAGGCCGACATGGCGATATCGATCACCGACGTGCGCGGCAACATCATCTATGTCAATCCCGCCTTCACCCGCGTCACCGGCTACAGCGCCGAAGAAGCGGCCGGACGCAACGAGTCCATGCTTTCCAACAAGACCACGCCGCCGGAGGTGTATACATCCCTGTGGCAGAGCATTTCGCGCGGCGAGTCGTGGAGCGGGCGCCTGATCAACCGGCGCAAGGACGGCAGCCAGTATCTTGCCGAGCTGAACATTTCGCCGGTGGTGGATGCCGCCGGCGAGGTGTTCAATTTCCTCGGCATGCACCGCGACGTTACCGCCATGCATCGCCTCGAATGCCAGGTGAAGAACCAGAAGGAATTGATCGAATCGGTGGTGGACGCGGCGCCGATGGTCATCGCGCTGCTTGACGTCGGCGACCGGGTGGTACTCGACAACCACGAATACAAGAAGCTGCAGGCCGATCTCGGCATGGCTGAGCCGGCGTCTATGCTCATGACCTCGATACGCGCCGGGCTCGAAGCCGAGGGCGCGCTCGGGCGGAGAAGTTCGGGCTACGCTTTTCTCGACCGCGAGATACGCCTCGATCTGCCCGACGGCAGGCCGCCGCGCTGGTTCTCCTGCTCGGGCAGCCGTGTGCGCGAGGACAACAGTGCGGCGGACGCCTTCTTTGCCGGCAGCGGGCGCGATTACCTGTTGCTGGTGGCGAAGGACATCACCGGCCTGCGCGGCCAGCAGGAAAAGGCGCGGGTGGCCGCGTTGCAGGCAGTCATGGCCGAGGAGGATCGCGTCTCGGTGCTGCGCGAAAGCCTGTCGGCCGCCACCTTCCGCCTCGAGGGCCCGCTCAACATGATGGCCTCCGCGGCGGGCATGCTTGCGCGACGCAATGGCGGGAACGATCCCATGGTGCTGGCGCTGGCCGATGCCATGGCCGGCGGGCAGCGGGCACTGGACGAATTGCGCGCCATGATTCCCAGCGAGACGCGCGAGCCTTCCGGTGCGATCAATGTCAATGAACTGCTGCGCGATGTGCTTGACCTGGCGACGAACCGGATGCTGGCGGCCGGCATTCGCGTCAGCTGGAAGCCGCAGGCCATGCTGCCGGCGCTGCAGGGTTATCCCAACAAGCTGCGTTCGCTGTTCAAGGTGTTGATCGACAATGCCATCGACGCCATGAGTTCCCGTGGCTGGCGCGAGCGCGAACTGCGGATGATCACCCGGGCGCAGCTGGGCAGCATCGAGATACTCGTCGAAGACAGCGGCCCGGGTGTTCCGCCGGCGCAGCAAATCAAGGTCTTCGAGCCCTTCTACACCACCAAGCGCGAGGGCAACCGGCATCTCGGCACCGGCCTCGCCGCGGCGCAGCAGGTGGCGGCGGATCATGGCGGGACGATAGAGATCGACCCGGCGAAGGTGTCGGGTTGCCGCGTGCGCGTGGTCTTGCCGGTGAAACGACGCTCATGAGCGATGACCGTTCGCCCGTCCTGCTGCGCGCCCACTACGAGATGCTGTTCCGCGTCTCGCAGGTGCTGTCGCGCTCGCTGGATTTTCAGCAGACCCTGCGCGAGGTACTGCGCACGCTGGAGATCACCGGTCACCTCGGCGGCGGCATGGTGACCGTGGTCGATCCCGATGCCGGTGATCTGACGGTGCATGCCGTCCATGGTCTCGACAGCGAGGTCTATGAACCGGTGCGCTACCAGTCGGGCGAGGGCGTGATCGGCATGATCCTCGAGGGCGGCCGCACCGTGGCGATCCCCCGCCTCGGTGACGAGCCGCGTTTTCTCAACCGGCTCGGGCTCTACGACAAGGATCTGCCTTTCATCGCAGCACCGATCCAGGTCGGCGGCGCGCTGCAGGGCGTGCTCGCGGTGCAGCCCGACGCCCCGGATGACGGACTGCTGGTGGAGCGCGTGCGCTTCGTCGAGATGGTGGCCAACCTGATCGGCCAGAGCGTGCGCCTCTCGCTTGACGTCGACCGTGACCGCAAGTCCATCGCCGAAGAGCGCGATACCCTGCGGCGCACGGTGCGCCAGCGCCATGGCTTCGACAACCTGGTGGGACACTCCGACCCCATGCGGCGCATCTTCGACCAGATCCGCATGGTGGCGAAATGGCCGACCACGGTGCTGATCCGCGGTGAGACCGGTACCGGCAAGGAACTGATCGCCAACGCCATCCACTACAACTCGCCCCGCGCGCGGGGGC
Source organism: uncultured beta proteobacterium (assembly GCA_903848955.1). GTDB lineage: Bacteria > Pseudomonadota > Gammaproteobacteria > Burkholderiales > Rhodocyclaceae > Sulfuritalea. The sequence goes on along the minus strand of CAINHS010000071.1, from coordinate 23,735 downwards.
CGTACGTGCGGCTCAATTGCGCCTCGCTGCCGGAGAACCTGCTCGAGTCGGAACTCTTCGGTCATGAAAAAGGCTCCTTCACCGGCGCCGTGAGTTCGCGCAAGGGACGCTTCGAAATGGCCGATGGCGGCACGCTGTTTCTCGACGAAATCGGCGACATCTCGCCGGCCTTCCAGGCCAAGTTGCTGCGCGTGCTGCAGGAAGGCGAACTGGAACGGGTCGGCGGCAGCCGCACGGTCAAGGTCGATGTGCGACTGATCGCGGCGACTCATCGCGATCTGGAGGCGGCGGTGGAGGCCGGCGATTTCCGCGAGGACTTGTACTACCGCCTCAACGTCATGCCCATCCTGCCGCCGCCGCTGCGCGAGCGCATGGAAGACCTGCCGGAAATCGCCCGTCATCTGCTCGAGCGCCTCGGCGGCGTCCAGAGCCGGCCGCTGAGCCTGACCGCCGCCGCGCAGAGGAGGCTGGCGCAACACGCCTGGCCCGGCAACGTGCGCGAACTGGAGAACTGCCTGGAGCGGGCTGCCGTGATGTCGACCAACGGCGAAATCGATGCCGACCTGATCCGCATCGACAAGCCGCGCGCCGCCCCGGGCCGTAGCGCCATCACTGCTGCCGCACCGGTCGTCCGTTTCCAGGCAGCGGCTGATGTCGACGCGGAGGAGGTCGAGCCCGGCGGCGAACAGAGCGAACGCCGGCGCGTCGTTGCCGCGCTGGAGCAGGCCGGCTGGGTGCAGGCCCGTGCGGCGCGGCTGCTGGGCATGACGCCACGCCAGATCGCCTATCGCATCCAGACCCTCAACATCGAGGTCAGACAGATCTGAGCGGCGCCAGCTCGCTGAAATTTCCCGGCGGGCATGAGGAAGAGCGCCGGGTCAGGGACGAGAACTTCCAACTGCAGATGAAACACTTTGTGTCGCGGATTCTGTCGCAATGCCGCCCCCGGGCGCTTGTGGCATTCCCGACAATCGGTCCGTGCCGTGAAGCGTAATCAATGAGTTAGCGCCTGGCACAGGCGTTGCTGAAGGGAAGGGGAGCCCACTTGTGGAGAATCTTCCGTGACAGCCTTCGAAACGCCCAAAGCCAGCGGCTGCAGTGCCGGCAGTTGCGGTGCCCCGTCCAGCCAGGCGGACGGCATGTCCGACGCCCTCCGTGCCAGGGTGCAGGACCATCCCTGCTATTCGGAAGACGCCCACCACTACTTCGCCCGCATGCACGTGGCGGTGGCGCCGGCCTGCAACATCCAGTGCCATTACTGCAACCGCAAGTACGACTGCGCCAACGAGTCGCGTCCTGGTGTCGTCTCCGAACTGCTGACGCCCGACCAGGCGGTGAAGAAGACGCTGGCCGTCGCCGCCGCCATCCCGCAGATGACGGTGCTGGGCATCGCCGGCCCCGGCGATCCGCTGGCCAACCCGGCGCGCACCTTCGACACCTTCCGCCAGTTGGCCGCCAAGGCTCCGGACATCAAGCTTTGCCTGTCGACCAACGGCCTCATGCTGCCCGGGCACATCGACGAACTGGCGAAACACAACATCGACCACGTCACCATCACCATCAACTGTGTCGATGCCGACGTCGGCGCCCTGATCTATCCATGGATCTTCTGGCAGAACCGGCGCATCCATGGCCGCGAGGCCGCCGCCATCCTCATCGGGCAACAGCAGAAGGGGCTGGAAATGCTGGTCGCGCGCGGCATCCTGGTCAAGGTCAATTCGGTGCTGATCCCCGGCGTCAACGACGAGCACCTGAAGGCGGTGTCGAAGATCGTCAAGGCCAAGGGTGCCTTCCTGCACAACGTCATGCCGCTGATCGCCGAAGCGGAACACGGCACCTTCTACGGCGTGATGGGGCAACGCAGTCCCAGCCCGGCGGAACTGAAGACCCTGCAGGATGCCTGCGAAGGCGACATGAACATGATGCGCCATTGCCGCCAGTGCCGCGCCGATGCCGTCGGCATGCTCGGCGAGGATCGTGGCGACGAGTTCACCATGGACAAGATCGAGGCCATGGACATTGACTACGAGGCCGCAATGGCCGTGCGCGCAGAGTTGCGGGCGAAGCTCACGGCGGAACTGGCGGCCAAACGCGCCGGAATTCACGACGCGCCCGCGCCGCAGGTCATCCGTTTCACGCCCCGCATCGAGCCGCAGAAGCCGGTCGGCCGTCCGGTGCTGATGGCGGTGGCGGCGAAGAACGGGGTGGTCGGCGTCCATTTCGGCCACGCCAGGGAATTCCTCGTCTATGAAGCTTCGGCAGGCGGCGCCAGACTGGTCGGACATCGCCGCGCCGATGCCTATTGCTCGGGCGACGACAGCTGCGGCGAGGGCGAACCGGTGCTCGAGCGGACTCTCAGGGCGCTCGCCGGCTGCGAAGCGGTACTGTGCTCCAGGATCGGCATCGAACCCTGGGGCAGGCTCGAAGCCGCCGGCATCCAGCCCAACGGCGAACATGCCATGGAGCCGGTCGAAGAGGCCGTGATGGCGGTGTGGAATGAAATGCTGGCCGGCGGCAAGCTTGATGCCGGACCCCTTGCGGCGAAATGCGCCTGAAGACATTGTCATGGCCCTCGAAATCATCGAAAGCTGCGTGAACTGCTGGGCCTGCGTTCCCCTGTGCCCGAACAAGGCCATTTACGAGGCAGCGCCCCACTTCCTGGTCGACCGCGACAAATGCACCGAGTGCGTCGGCGACTTTGCCGTTGCCCAGTGCGTGGCGATCTGCCCGATCGAGGGGGCGATTCTCGACGAGTTGGGCGTGGAGATGAATCCGCCCGGATCGCTGACCGGCATCCCGCCCGAGCGCTGGGCAGAGGCGCAGGCCGAGATCGCGGCGCGATGAACGCTCTGCGTTCATCGCGCCGCGTCGGCGCAAATTCGACGACCTTTCCCCCGGCCCCTTTCCCGTGGAAAGGGGTGACTATGTTTGGGTGCCTGGCGGCGCCACCCGGAAAGTAACCATGGCTACCGTTACGTTCTTTGAAAAAACCGGCTGCGCCGGCAACGCCCGACAGAAAGCCCTGCTCGTCGCTTCGGGCCACGAGGTGGTCGCGCGCGACCTGCGCGACACGGCATGGACCAACACGGCGCTGCTCGACTTTCTCGCCGGTCTGCCGGTGGCGCGCTGGTTCAATCGCACCGCACCGGCCATCAAGTCGGGCGGGATCGTGCCCGAAGAACTTGACGAACCGACAGCGCTGGCCCTGCTGCGCGAAAACCCGCTGCTGATCCGGCGTCCCTTGCTGCAGGTCGGCTGCGAGCGGATGGTCGGCTTCGACGCGGACACGATCAATGCCTGGATCGGGCTGCGCGATGCGCCTGCCGGCGATCTTGAAGCCTGCCGGAGCGTCACCGCCTGAAGCCTACCGCTTTCATCACAGGAGAAAACTCATGGCCAAGGCCAGCGTCACCTTTCAGGACATCGGCGTCACCGTCAGCGTGCCGGCCGGCACACGACTCATCGAGGTGTCGGAGAAGATCGGTGCCGGCATCACCTACGGCTGCCGCGAAGGCGAGTGCTGCACCTGCCTGACCCTGATCGTCTCCGGCCACGAGCACCTCGCCGCGCCCTCGGTGCTGGAAGACCAGGTGCTGAAGGACAACCTTGCGCCGCGCCACCACCGTCTCGCCTGCCAGGCGCAGGTGCTGGGCGGCAGCATAGTGGTCAAACCAGCTTGACCACTATGCTGCCGCCATGCGGCCAATCAGCCCGCCACCTCCCATCCTACCCCTCACGGGGGAGGCTGTTGATCAGTTCGCTACGCTCGAATTTCAAGGGCCGGCCTGTCACGCCCATTTCTACTTAACCCCACACGGAGCCCCTCATGGCCAACATCACTTTTTCCAGCAAACTGCACAAAGACAAGACCGTCTATGCCGTCGCCGGCAGCCACAAGAAGACCATTCTCGAACTGGCCAAGGAAAACCACATCCCGATCGACTTCTCCTGCGGCGACGGCGAATGCGGCACCTGCCTGTGCAAGATCAGCAGCATCGACCCGGCCAGCCACAACAAGTGCGGCCACATGGGAACAACCCTCAATCCGCGCGAGGTCGCGGTGTTGAAGGAACTGGGCAAGATCAGCCAGGACCAGATCGATCAGATGTACGTGGACGACCTGCCGCCAACCACCTGGCGCCTGGCCTGCCAGTACGTGGTGCGCGACGAGGATATCCTGGTGGAATACCCGAGCCGGTGAGTTCCGTCGCGGCCGCCGTTCCCGCCGCAATCCTGGCGCGGGCCGAGGCGGCCTACCTCGGCCTGGCACTGGGCGACGCGTTGGGCGCCACGGTCGAGTTCATGACGCCGCGCGAAATCGCCTGCCAGTTCGGCGTGCATCGGGAGATGGTGGGTGGCGGCTGGTTGAAGTTGCGGCGCGGCCAGGTGACCGACGACACCACCATGTCGCTGGCCCTGGGTGAGGCGATTCTCGGCAATCGGGGCCGGGTCGAGCCGCTTGCCTGCGCTCGCGCCTTCGACGGCTGGATGCGCGGCAAGCCGCCGGACATCGGCAATACCGTGCGGCGCAACCTGGTGCTGTTCCGCCGCACTGCCTGTCCCGAAGCGCCGCCGTCCGAACACGACGCCGGCAACGGTGCGGCGATGCGCGTGCTGCCGGTGGCTCTGGCCACCTTCGGTTGGCCAGAAGCCGAGGTGCGTGCCGCGTGTCGCGCCCAAGCCCATGTTACCCACAACAACGAAGTTTCCGACGCGGCCTGCGAGTTTCTGGCCGTGGCGGTGCAGGACTTCCTGCGCGGCGATCCCTTGCGCCGGATATTGCGCCGGCGTATCGGCCCGCTGTTGTCGGTCTATCCGCAGTTTTCATTTCGCAAGCGAGTGCGCTGCGCCAATCCGAGCGGCTGGGTGGTCGAGACCATGCAGGCGGTGCTGCAGGCTTTGCTCGACAACGGCGGCTTCGAGGACTGCGTGGTGGACGTGGTCAATCGCGGCGGCGACGCCGACACCACCGGCGCCATCGCCGGCATGCTGTGCGGTGCGCTGTATGGCCGCGAAGCGCTGCCGGCGCGCTGGCTGAAAGTCCTCGACCCGGCGGTGCGTGAGGCCTGCATCGTGCAGGCACGCAAACTCCTCGTCCGGGATGGCAAATGAGGGCGCAGAAATGCCCGGCACCCAGTGGCTGTCCCGCGCCGACACCGGAAATATCTGCTTACCAACAATTACATTTCCATTCCGGGCAATGCCTTAGTCTGGACCCGGTGCGGCGCGCTGCCGCGTAATCGGGGAGATGAAAATGAAAAAGCACATGCCGTGGATCGTGATTGCCCTGTTGTCTGCTGGTGCCGCGATGGCGCAAACCAGCACGCCAGCCCAGGGACAACGCCCTCAAGGCGGGGCCGCGCGTCCGCAAGCCGGCGCGAGCGGTCAGGGCCAGGAGCAGGATTTCGCCAAGCGCAAACAGGAGGTCGTGCAGCATCTGCAGGCCCGCGCACAGGTTATTCAAACTGCCCTTGGCTGCGTGCAAGGTGCGGCCAACCAGGAGGCTCTGCATACCTGCCGGGAACAGGAGCGTCATCAACTGGAACAGTTGCGCCCGCGGCACTGATGCGCGGATGCAGGTCATCATGGGCTTGAGGCGCGCTTGACCGGCGAAAAGCCGCTGTCGAAGCGGCGGCCGTATCCGCGACAACAGGAGGGCTGATCCGACTCCAGTAAAATGTGCCCGATCGATTGTGGCGCCGGTGGCCGCGCCAGATCCGCTTGAGGAAACCTATGCCTGCGCACAATATGTCGGAATGGTCGCACGAACACCTGTTTGCCGGAGATAGCCGCGCCGCCGAGCGCGGCACCCGGCTGGTGATGTGGATCACGGCCGCAATGATGGTCATCGAAATCATCGCCGGCTGGTGGTTCAACTCAATGGCCTTGCTTGCCGACGGCTGGCACATGAGTTCGCATGCCGTGGCGATCGGCGTCAGTGCCTTTGCCTATGCCGCCGCCCGCCGTTACGCAGGCGATCCCCGCTTCGCCTTCGGCACATGGAAGATCGAAGTGCTCGGCGGATTCGCCAGCGCCATATTCCTGCTTGGCGTGGCCGCCATGATGATCCTTGCCTCGGTCGAGCGGATTCTCGTGCCGCAGGCTATCCATTACCAGGAAGCCATCTTCGTTGCCGTGCTCGGCCTGGCAGTAAATGTCGTTTGCGCGATGATCCTCGGCAAGGTGCATGACCACCACCACGCTCATGACCACCACCATGGCCATGACCACGGCCACGACCACGCGCACGGTCACGACCTCAATCTGAAATCCGCCTATGTTCACGTCATGGCGGATGCCGCGACGTCGGTGTTGGCGATCATCGCCCTGGCCGGCGGCTGGATGTATGGCTGGTCATGGCTGGATCCGGTGATGGGGATCGTCGGCGCGGGGCTTGTCGCGGTGTGGGCGAGAAACTTGATTGTCGAGACCGGGAAGGTGTTGCTGGATCGTGAAATGGATCACCCGGTGGTTCAGGAAATACGCGACGTGGTGGAAAGCGGAGCCGAGGCCGGCGAAACGACAATATCTGATCTGCATGTCTGGCGGGTCGGCAGGAGCATGTATTCGTGCGCCCTTTCTGTCGTTACTCACGACAGCGGGCTGACGCCCGGGCGGCTGCGGGAACGCCTCGCGGTGCATGAGGAAATCGTGCATTCGACAATAGAGATTCAGTTGTGCCGCGGGGCATGCGCGGTGCGCCCCGACGCACTGGTTGGGGAGCGGGCGACATGAAGATTGCGGTGATGGGCGCCGGCGCGGTGGGCTGTTACTACGGCGGCATGCTGGCCCGCGCCGGCCATGATGTTGTTTTGATCGGGCGGCAGCTGCACGTGGAGGCGGTGCGGCGCGACGGACTGTTGATGGATACGCAGACGTTCCGGGCGCATGTGCCGATGCAGGCCGCCACCGGCTGCGACGGCCTGCGCGGGGCGAAACTGGTGCTGTGCTGCGTCAAGTCGACCGATACGGAAACCGCCGCAGCCGAGATGGCGCCGTACCTCGATGCCGGCGCGAGCATCCTCAGCCTGCAGAACGGTGTCGACAATGCCGCGCGGCTACAGGCACTGCTCGGGCGCGAGGTATTGCCGGCGGTGGTCTATGTCGCCACTGAGATGGCCGGGCCGGGCCATCTCAAGCATCACGGACGCGGCGAACTGGTGATCGGGCCGTCGGCCGCGAGCGACCTGCTGGCGACGACCTTCGCCGACGCCGGGGTGCCGGTGCAGGTCTCCGGCAACGTCGCCGGCGCGCTGTGGGCCAAGCTGATCCTCAACTGTGCTTTCAACGCCATGTCGGCCATCACGCAGACGCCCTACGGTCGCCTGTTTCAGGCCGAAGGCGTGCAGGACACGATGCGCGACGTGGTGCGGGAATGTCTCGCCGTGGCGGCGGGCGAAGGCGTGGACGTGCCGGGCGACAGTTGGCAGGCGGTGGAGCGCATCGCCCACACCATGCCCGCCCAGTTCTCCTCAACCGCGCAGGACATGGCGCGCGGCAAACGCAGCGAGATCGATCATCTCAACGGCCACGTACTGCGCCGGGGCCAGGCGCTGGGCATCGCCACGCCGGTCAATCGCGTGCTGCACACGCTGGTCAAGCTGATGGAGGCGGGTGCCGCGCAGGGCGGGGGATGATCGTGGCGGCAGCGTTTCTCGCCGATCCATTGCTTGGCTGGACGGCGACTGCGGCAGTTGTGGCGCACGAGGTAGCTCAAGAGGCTGGCGATTTTGCATTGTTGCTGGCCTCAGGCCGGGGACGGCAGCGCGCCTTGTTCTGGAATGGGGTATCGAGCTTGACCGATATTGCCGGTGGCATCATCGGGTATTTTCTGCTCGACTATGCGCAAGGTCTGGTTCCTTTGGCCTTGACGCTGGCTGCCGCCGGTTTCATCTACATCGCTGTGGCTGACCTGCTGCCGCGCTTACGTGGCGAGCAGGAGGGGATCCCGCTTCATGTCTCCACCACCCTGACCGTCCAGAAATCATCGGCCAGTCCGCTATCGGTGGCGTAGGCGTAGGGCAGGTAGAAGTAACCCTTGTCGCCCCAGGTGGCGGACCAGGAGTTCATGGCAATGAAGTGCTGCCGGCGGTCGTCGTAGCCGGTGGCGAGCACGGCGTGGCCGCCGAGGCTGTGTTCGTCGCGGGCGGGCAGGGGGACCTTGCCGTTCTTCGCCACGGCGGCGGACTCAAAGCTTTCGTAGACCGAGAAGCCGAAGACGAAGGGGTAGCCTTCGGCGAGGCAGCCCTTGAGCTGGGTCAGGGTCGGGTTGAGGCGCTGGTAGAGGATGGCCTGGTGCTTTTCCGCCTCGCGGTAGGCGGCGGCCGGCGGCCGTTTGGCGAACCTGGCAATGTCATAGGGCCACAGGGCTTCGGGGCAGGCGCCCTGTTTCGCCAGGGTCTTGATGCCGTCGCGGATCTGGGCGCCGGCGTCTTCGCGTACCGTGCCCTCCAGGGCGCGTTCGTTGTAGTAGATGAACAGGCGCGACGGCAGGAAATGCGCGGTGCTGCCCTGCTTCATCTGGTCGTAGCGATGGGCGTTGGCGATGGCGTGGGCGGTGCAGCTGCCGAGTTCGCCCTGGTCGAGTACCGGCGGGCAGTTCCGGCGCAGGTCGCAGCGCGTCGGCAGTGCCGCCAGCACCCGGCGCGGGGCGGCATAGCGGCGGTCGCGCTGGTCGGGCAGATCGGGTACCCAGCCGTACCCCTGAATCTTGCGCTGCATGCGGATTTCCTCCTTGCGGAATGTCCATGACAGGCGATGCAATGCGCATTACGGACGGATTTTGCCGGCCTGTCAATTGACCGGGTCGCCGCAGGGTTCCTGCTGCGGCGTGGTGTTCCACTCCTGCAACAGATCGCTGCTTTCCGCCTCGATGACTTCGATGTTCTGCCGCTTGCAGAAGCGCCGCTCCTTGTCGTTTGGCTGCGCGATCAGCGCCCAGCCGGCCGGTTCGCGGGCGGCATCGTAGATCAGGTCGGAGAGCACCATGCGTTCCGAATCGCGGTTGAGCCGCAGGCCGAGCAGCAGGTAGCGCTTGCCTTTGCGGCGCGCCTTGACGAAGGCCGGCACGGCAAAGCCGCCCATCAGCTCGGTGATGTAATCGACATAGTCGGCATCGGAGGCGATGTAGCTCGGCTTCGGCTTGGGCGAACCCATCGGCTTGAACAGCACCGGCAGGCGCGGATCGGCGTCCTCCGGCCGGATGGCGGTGTAGCCGGCGCCGTCGCAGAGGAACAGCTTGAAGCGGTAGTCGCTGCCGCCGAGCCGCGCACAGCCAAGGATCAGCAGGTGCGGCCGGCCGGCGTAGCCGTCCTGCAACTGCGTGTCGCGATTAAGGTCGATGACGTAGGGCGGGGCGATTTCGGCCAGCCAGTCGTGCAGCGCGGCCCGCGTCCATGCCGTCGTGCCGTAGGTGGTGTCGAGGAAGCGGGTGACGGCGCTGCGGCCGCGCTTGAGTTCGATGTTCATGGCGGCGCGGGGGAATTCGTACATCAGCTTCGGCGCCATCGGCTGGCCGTTGTTCATGGCCAGGATCAATTGCTCGCTGGTGGCCGGCATCGGCCGTCCGTCGGCGGTCGACCTGACATCCGCCAGCACGTCGGGACCGAGAAAGGGAACGATGCTGCCGTCGGCAAGGCCGGCCTGCCAGTGGTCGAGGAGTGCGGTGGAAAGCATGGGGGTGTGCTCCGGGGGCGATGTTTCTTGTTGTGCAAGAAGCGCACCCGGCCGGGAACCCTCTGCCGGCAAGGGACGAGAGGCGGATTGTCGGACTTGCGACAAAGGCCCTAACGCTCATGGCGGAGGCAGCCACCCACCGATGATGAAATACGCGCAAGGCGAATTGAAGGCCCGCCCCCCATCCCCCTCACGGGGAGCTACTGGCCGGCTCGCTTCGCTCGACTATCACCAGTTGCTCCGAACGGGTTATTTCACGCTAAAGCGTCACCAGGCGCACCCGGTACAGGCCGCCGATCACCACGTACTCGTCCTCGGCCTTGAGCATGCCCGGCAGCAGGCGGCTGAAAAAGGCCAACTTGGGCACCGGCACGTCGACGCTGAGGATGCTGTCGCCGAATTCGCCGGCCCGCTCGCGCGAGAGGGAGAAGGAGCTGACATTGTTCAGCAGCACGATCTTCTCCAGCGGCTCGCTGTCGCCGTCCGCGATGGTTTCGTGATCGACCAGCCGGTTAACGCCGCGATACAGGCTGACATGGGTCTGTGCCGGGAATTGCCGGGCGAACTCGTACTGGCTGTAGGCATACAGCAGGTCGAGCTGCGCTTCCAGCGCATTGGTGCCATATAGCCCCGCGGCGCGCATTTCAACGTAACGCTGCCAGGCGGGACTGCCCGCTTCGCGCAGCGAGTCGCCGTGGTGGCGCGGCATCAGGCCGAAGCGCGATTCCACCCAACCCTTCAGCACGGCGGCTTCGCGGCCGTCGGGATCGAAGGCCCAGCCGCGGACTACGCGCAGGTAGCTGGCCTTGGCCCGGGGTCTTGGCTGATTGATCGTGAGGCCGGCTTCTTCCGGCTGCGCCAGGCTGAAGTGGGACGCCATATAGCCGGCGAAGCGCTGCGCCCGTTCTTCGCCCGCCTCGATGTCGTCGAGCAGATTGAACAGCGGGCGGTGCAGGGCGGCGACGCCGTCGATGGCCAGGGCCGCCGGCGCACGCTGGAAGGTGAGGCCGCCGAGGATTATCGCCGGCAGGTTGCAGCGGTTGATCGGCAGCCGCGCATGTTGCGGCAGTGCCGGCAGGGCGGCGGGGTTTTCCTTGTCGGGGGCGCGACAAAGTGGCCTGTCGATGTCGTACATCGATGCCATGGCGGAAGCCTCGGGTATCCCGGAAAGCCTTGCCACGTCAGGGTTTTGAAAAAATCATGGTGCTTGGCACGCTCCGTGCGTTAGTCCTGCCGTGGGCACGGGAATTCCCGCTGCCGCCAAAGACTTCAACGCAGCACCTCAACAAGGAGCGCATCATGGCAAAACTTCGTCAGGCCGCCATTTACGGCAAAGGCGGGATCGGCAAGTCTACCACCACGCAAAATCTCGTCGCCGCGCTGGCCGAGTCCGGCAAGAAGGTGATGATCGTCGGCTGCGATCCCAAGGCCGATTCCACCCGCCTCATTCTTCACGCCAAGGCGCAGAACTCGGTCATGGAACTGGCGGCCGAAGCCGGCAGCGTCGAAGACCTCGAACTCGAGGACGTGCTGTCGGTCGGCTACGGCGGCATCAAGTGCGTCGAATCCGGCGGACCGGAACCCGGCGTCGGCTGTGCCGGTCGCGGCGTCATCACCGCCATCAACTTCCTCGAAGAAGAAGGCGCCTATACCGATGACCTCGACTTCGTCTTCTACGACGTGCTCGGCGACGTGGTCTGCGGCGGTTTCGCCATGCCCATCCGCGAGAACAAGGCGCAGGAAATCTACATCGTCTGCTCCGGCGAGATGATGGCCATGTACGCCGCCAACAACATCGGCAAGGGCATCGTCAAGTACGCCAACTCCGGCGGCGTGCGCCTCGCCGGCCTGATCTGCAACTCGCGCAACACCGACCGCGAAGACGAACTGATCATGGAGCTGGCGCGCCGCATGGGCACCACCATGATCCATTTCATCCCGCGTGACAACGTCGTGCAGCACGCCGAAATCCGCCGCATGACGGTGATCGAATACGACCCGACGGCGAAGCAGGCCGACGAGTATCGCGCGCTGGCCAACAAGATCGTCAACAACACGAACTTCGTCATCCCGACGCCCGTCACCATGGACGAACTCGAAGAACTGTTGATGGCCTTCGGCATCATGGAAGCGGAGGACACCTCCATCATCGGCAAGACCGCCGCCGAGTTGGCCGCCGAAGCCGCTGCCGCCTAGAACCCGTCGCATTCAATCCATCGACTTTGGTCGCCGTGCACAGATAGCTGCCGGCGGCCGACAAGGAGAAACAACATGGCTGCGCTTACCCGCGAAGAAACCGAAGCACTGATACAGGAAGTGCTCGAGGTGTATCCCGAAAAGGCGAAGAAGGACCGCGCCAAGCACCTCATGATCAACGACAAGGAACTTGAGTCGTCGAAGAAGTGCATCACCTCCAACCGCAAGTCGCTGCCGGGCGTGATGACCATGCGCGGCTGCGCCTACGCCGGATCCAAGGGCGTGGTGTGGGGCCCGATCAAGGACATCATCTCGATTTCCCACGGGCCCATCGGCTGCGGCCAGTATGCCCGCGCCGGACGCCGCAACTACTACGTCGGCACCACCGGCGTCGACGCCTTTTGCGAAATGAACTTCACCTCCGACTTCCAGGAGAAGGACATCGTCTTCGGCGGCGACAAGAAGCTGGCCAAGCTGATCGGCGAGATCGAGGGCCTGTTTCCGCTCAACAAGGGCATCTCGATCCAGTCCGAATGTCCGGTCGGTTTGATCGGCGACGACATCGAGGCGGTGGCGAAGAAGGCCGCCAAGGAACTCAACAAGCCGGTGGTGCCGGTGCGCTGCGAGGGCTTCCGCGGCGTTTCGCAGTCGCTCGGCCACCACATCGCCAACGACTCGGTGCGCGACTGGATCATCTCCAACCGCGACGGCAAGGACTTCGAAAAGACTCCTTACGACGTGGCCATTCTCGGCGACTACAACATCGGCGGCGATGCCTGGGCCTCGCGCATCCTGCTCGAGGAAATGGGCCTGCGCGTGGTCGCCCAGTGGTCCGGCGACGGCACCCTGGCCGAGATGGAGAACACCCCCAACGTCAAGCTCAACCTGCTGCACTGCTATCGCTCGATGAACTACATCAGCCGCCACATGGAAGAGAAGTACGGCATTCCCTGGCTTGAGTACAACTTCTTCGGCCCGACCAAGATCAGGGAATCGCTGCGCAAGATCGCCTCCTTCTTCGACGACAGCATCAAGGAAGGCGCCGAGCGCGTGATCGCCAAGTACACGCCGATGATGGATGCTGTGATCGCCAAGTACAAGCCGCGCCTGCAGGGCAAGAAGGTCATGCTCTATGTCGGCGGCCTGCGTCCGCGCCACGTCGTCGGCGCCTACGAGGACCTCGGCATGGAAGTGGTCGGCGCCGGCTACGAGTTTGCCCACAACGACGACTACGACCGCACCATCAAGGAAATGGGCGACGCCACCCTGATCTATGACGATGTCACCGGCTACGAGTTCGAGGAATTCGTCAAGGCCATGAAGCCCGACCTGATCGGCTCGGGGATCAAGGAAAAATACGTATTCCACAAGATGGGCGTGCCTTTCCGCCAGCTGCACTCGTGGGACTACTCCGGCCCCTACCACGGCTGCGACGGCTTCGCCGTGTTCGCCAAGGACATGGACCTGACCATCAACAATCCCTGCTGGAACCTGATGCAGGCGCCCTGGCAGGAAAAGCCCGCCAAGTCGCTGCTGAAGGACCCGCTGCTGAAGGCTGCTTGAGACCCATTAACCACAGAGTCACAGAGACACAGAGAAAGTCAAAGGAAGTTCTTGAATTGCAGTTCTCTGTGTCTCAGTGGTGAAAAGAATTTCTGAAGTTTCATCCGATTGGATACCGTCCCCGGTCCGCAAACGCGGGGACATAACTTGTGCCCGCGTCCTCGGATTAGTGGCGGGGCAAAGGAGATAAAGATGCAAACCGTAGACGACATCAAGCCGTGCTTCCCGCTGTTCCGCAACGACGACTACAAGCAGACCATCGCCAACAAGCGGGCCTCGTTCGAGGAAATGAACACCCAGGAGAAGATCGAAGAGACCTTCAAGTGGACCACCTCGCAGGAGTACCAGGAGCTCAACTTCAAGCGCGAGGCGCTGACCATCAATCCGGCCAAGGCCTGCCAGCCGCTGGGCTCGTCGCTGTGCGGCCTGGGTTTCCACAAGACCCTGGTCTACGTGCATGGCTCGCAGGGCTGCATCGCCTACTTCCGCACCTACTTCAACCGTCATTTCAAGGAGCCGGTGGCCATCATCGCCGACTCGATGACGGAAGACGCCGCCGTCTTCGGCGGCCAGAAGAACATCCACGAAGGTCTCGCCAACGCCGTCAAACTGTATGACGCCGAGATGATCGCGATGTCCACCACCTGCATCGCCGAGGTGATCGGCGACGACCTCAACGCCTTCATCGGCAACGCCCGCAAGGAAGGCCACCTGCCGCAGGACTATCCCGTTCCCTTCGCCCACACGCCGTCCTTCGTCGGTTCGCACATCACCGGCTGGGACAACATGGAGGAGGGCATCCTGCGCTACTTCACGTTGAACACCATGGAAGGCAAGGAGGTCGGCAAGAACGGCAAGATCAACATCGTGCCGGGCTTCGAGACCTACCTCGGCAACTTCCGCGTCATCAAGCGCATGCTGAAGGAAATGGACGTCGACTTCACGATGCTGTCCGATCCCGAGGAAGTGCTCGACACGCCCGCCGACGGCACCTTCACCATGTATGCCGGTGGCACCACGCAGGATGAAGTGAAGGACGCGCCCAACGCCAGGACCACCTTCCTGCTGCAGCCGCTGGCGCTGGACAAGACCCGGAAATACGTCGAGGGCACCTGGAATCATGAGGTGCCGAAACTCAACATCCCGATGGGCGTGGAGTGGACCGATGCCTGGCTGATGAAGGTGTCGGAAGTCACGGGCAAGCCGATACCGGCGTCGCTGACCCGCGAGCGCGGCCGCCTGCTGGACATGATGACCGACTCGCACGCCTGGCTGCACGGCAAGAAGATGGCGCTCTACGGCGACCCCGACTTCGTCATGGGCCTGACCAAGGTGCTGATGGAATTCGGCGTCGAGCCGACCCACATCGTCTGCAACAACGGCAGCAAGAAGTGGAAGAAGGCCATGGAAGCCATGCTCGCCGAGTCGCCCTACGGCGCCGGTGCCAAGGTTTATCCCGGTGCCGACCTGTGGCATCTGCGCAGCCTGTGCTTCACCGACAAGCCGGATTTCCTCATCGGCAACAGCTACGGCAAGTACATCCAGCGCGACACCCTGCACAAAGGCAAGGAGTTCGAGGTGCCGCTGATCCGCCTCGGCTTCCCGATCTTCGACCGCCATCACCTGCACCGGCAGACCACGCTGGGCTACGAAGGCACCATGCAGATCCTCACCACGCTGACCAATGCGGTGCTGGAAAACCTGGACGACAAGACCCGCGGCATGGGGACCACCGACTACAACCACGATCTGGTGCGTTGATTCGTCGCCAGGACCTAACCACAGAGGCACAGAGTCGCAGAGAAACGCGCCACACCTGGAATTCGATTTTCTCCGTGTCTCCGTGTCTCTGTGGTGAATGGTTCCTGGACCGATTTGCTCCGGCTCGTCCGGTGCAGGGAGAATGGCATGGCCAACATCATGATCCGCAAGAGCGACAAGGGCTACGTGTTCTACATGCCCAAGCGCGACATCGAGGACAGCATCGTTTCGATGGAGTTCGATACCGCCGGGAAATGGGGCGGCGAGATCAAGCTTGGCAATGGCGGCGCGTACTACATCGAACCCCAGGCAGCACCTGCACGGCTGCCCTACTCGGTGCGCGCCAGGCGCATCGACGGGGTTGAATGACAATGAACCACCTACCCCCCCAGCCCCCTTCCCATGGAAGGGAGTGACGGAAGTTCGCGGGCTTTGCCCGCTCCATGTCCGGGCTGTTTCTCCTTGGGACGGCCCGGCGGAGAAACGACAGGAGAAACATCATGGCAATGAAAATCGTACAAGCCGAGTGCACGTCCTGCGGTGACTGCGTCAAGGTCTGCCCGACCAAGTCGATCACCGAGAAGGGCGGCATTTTCAAGATCAACAAGGAAACCTGCACCGAGTGCGAGGACGAGGATTCGCCCAAGTGCGTGATTGCCTGCCCGGCCGGCGACGCTTGCATCGTGTATCTCTGATAGACGATTCACCTCACGCCCTGAAGGAGTGACCCCATGTCGGAATCGATGACGCGCGAGGCGGCCTTGCGCATCGCCCTGGCCGCACGCGAACTGCCCGGTATCGAGCCGCAGGCGCTGGTTCTGGCGCTGGCGCGAAAGCTCGACCTGCCGCTGACCGAGACCAAACTGGCGGCGGTCAGCGTCGAAGACCTGTGCGAAGTCCTCGCCGGCGATCATGCCGACCAGAGCTGCGCCGTCGGCTTCGACAACGAACGCCTCAAGGCGGCGGTGCGGCCGCTGTGGGGCATCGGCGTTGCCGGCAGCGAACTGCCGGCGCTGGATGCGTATGCCGAGGGTGACCTGCCCGGCTCGATCCGTGTCGCGGTGTCCTCCAACAGCAGCGAAAACCTCGACGGCCATTTCGGTTCATGCGAACGCTTTCTGGTCTATCAGGTCAGTCCGACCGCGCTGCGCCTGATCGACCGGCGGCCGACCCTGGCCGCCGACCAGGCGGAAGACCGCAACGTCGCCCGCTCCGCCCTGATCGGCGATTGCGATCTCGTCTATGTGCAGTCCATCGGCGGACCGGCGGCAGCCAAGGTGGTGCGTGCCGGCGTGCATCCGGTAAAGATTCCCCGGGCCGGCCCGGCGCGCGAAATGCTTGCCGGTCTGCAGCAGAGCCTGGTTCGTCCGCCGCCCTGGCTGGCCAAGGCAATGGGCGTACCGGCGGCCTCGCTGGCGCAATACGTCGAGGCCGCCGAGGCGGAAGACGCATGAGCGTCAGCGCCGAGCTGCTCGAACGCGTCGCCGCCGCGGTTACCGCCACCGCCGACGAAGGCGATTTGCGCCGGCAGTTTCCCGGTGTGCGCATCACCGTCTGCAGCGACGACGACATCCCGCCACGTCTTGCTGCGGCTCACGAGACGGCCGTCGCGCGCTTCTACTACGTCGATGCCAGCCAGCACTGCGTCAAGCTTTCGGCGGACGCCGGGTCGGCCAGCGGCATCGTCGTCGGCCTGACCGGTGAAGACTGAGCGGGCCGCCGCCGGCGTGGTGCCATCCGCGGCAACGGCGCACAGCCTGTGCAGCGGCTGTCGCCACGCCGCGACGCTGCTCGCCGCCGCGGCCTGTGATCCGCAGGACATCTGCATTCTGGCAGTCAGCGGGCGCCGCATCGACCGCTTCCTGAAAGGCCATCGGGCTCTGGCGGCGGACTACCTCGGCGACAGCTATTGGGAGCGTCGCGCCATCGCTGCCCGCTATGCGCCGATGGATTCAATCCGGCCGTTGGCGCGGGATGAGGATGAAGCGGTGCGCCGCGTCGTCGCCTCGCGCCTGTCGCCGGTGGAAGTCGCCGGCATGATGCGCGACCCGGACCGCGAAGTACGCATTACCGTAGCCCATCGCATACAGCTCGAGGACCTGCTGGCAATGGCGGGTGACTCCGATTACATGGTGCGCGTGGTCGTCGCCCGGCGCCTCAGCCACGGCAAGCTGCCGCGCCTGTCGCAGGATCCCGAACGCGAAGTACGCAAGACCGTTGCCGCCCGCCTGCCGGCCTTCGCCTTGTCGCGGCTGCTGGCCGACCCCGAGCCCGAGGTGCGACGAATTGTGGCAGCCCGTGCCCTGCCCGACGATGCCGCGATGCTGCTGGAAGACGAGGACTGGCTGGTGCGCCTGGCCGCCGTGCAGCGGGCACCGCTGGCGGCGATTCGCGGCCACCTCGTCGATGCCGAAGCGGAGGTGCGGCGCGCCGTCTGGGAACGGCTGGCAGCTGGTGACGGCAGCGGGCAACCAACTACGGAGAAGTTCGATGAATCCATGGGATGACCTGGCGCGCCAGGTGGCTGAACTCTGCGTCCGCGTCCCGGCCTCGGCCGGCCCCGGCGTGCTGGTGCGCGAACTGGCGAAGACCGCGTCGCAACTGGATTTTCGCGAGGTGCTGGTGCGCGGCGGTTGGTACCGGCTCGGCGGCGTCGTCGATGCAGCCGGCAAGCACGTCGCCGCGGATCTGGAAAAGTGGGCCGAAGCGGAACTCGCCTTGCGCAAGGACGATATCGTTGCTCTGTGCGACGATTACGCCGACAGTGGTTTTGCCGCCACCCGCCTCAATGGCAGGACGCACTATCTGGTGGCCGCCATCGGCCCCGCCGCCGCCGACTTCATTCAGCTTGAAATCGAGGAACTGCAGGAGGTGGCCTGCCATATCCTGTTCGACGCCGATACCCTGCCCGGCAGCATCGAAGAACTGGTGGACCCGCGCTGCGAGGACCCGTACGCCAGTCGCGCGGCGGTGGGCGAGCCCTTTCTCGCCATGCGCCGCCTGACGCCGGTGGCCGACCTGCTGGCGCGCATGCGTAAGCAAAAACCCGAGCCGCAGCCGATCCATCGTTTCATCGAAGCATGGGAACGCAGCAGCGCCGGTGCCGCCTCCCGGTTCTCGAACCACTGGGTGCTGGGCGTGCGCGAGCATCTCGACCGCTACCGCCAGACCATTGTCCAGGCTACGCCGGTTGCTGCAGTCAACGGCGCGCCGCCGCGTTTCGACGGCACCTTCGGCGTCCAGGGCCTGCCTCTGTACCACGCCCTGTCGCGCTACGACAAGGCGGCCGGCTATCCGATGGCCTGGTTCTTCAACATGATCACCAGCCGCAGCGTGCCCCACGCCTTGTCCGCCGCCGTCATCGACGACACTCAGGCCGGCTTCCACTACCTGCCGGACCGCGATGCCGCGGTGGTCAAGGACTGGCTGCACCACCCCTACGGCTTCTGACGGCGGGACGCTTACGATGCGCTGGCATAGGACGTCCTCTGTCTTGCATCGAAGAATGTCATCCCCAGTCCATTTCAATGGGACAGGGACGACACTGATGCTCACTTAACTTCAGCAACTGCGTCGGACGAAACTCGGCCGACCTGTGCGATGGCGGCCATCTCATCGGCCGACAGCACACGCATGATGTTCAAGATGATGACGAACTTGCTATTGACTTTGCCCATGCCTGCGATGAAATCCGCGCGTATCTTGGCGCCAAACGAAGGGGGTGGCTCGATCTCGCTAGCGGGAATCTCAAGCACCTCCGAGACCGCATCCACCATCAGACCGATGTCATGACGACTTTCCTCCTGCTGCATTTCGACGATGACGATGCAGGTGCGCCGCTGCGCGTCCGAGGTCTTGCCACCGAAACGGACGGCGAGGTCAAGTACCGGCACCACCGCACCGCGTAGATTGATGACGCCGCGGATGAAGGCGGGCATCATCGGAATCTCCGTCAGGTTGCCGTATTCGATGATTTCCTTGACGTTGAGGATTCCGACCGCAAACATTTCGCTCGAAAGCGTGAAGGTCAAATACTGGTTGGCCTCACCCGCTACTGCCAGATGATGTACCGCAGTCGCAGCCTGCTGAGCAGTCACTGCTGTCTGAGCTTGGGTTGCCATGACGGTCTCTCTCGCTCAGAACCGTTCGAAGTCTTGCTCACTTGTCGCAGCCGCTGTTGCCTTTCTGGCAGTGCGCGCTGTCGCACGCGCCGGCGCCGCAGCGCTTGCCGCCGGACGCGAGGACTTGGATCGGCTTCCCTGTTGGTCGATGCGAAAGAACGACATGAGTTCGGTGAGTTGCGCGGCTTGACCACCCATTTCCTCTGCGGTGGCCGCTAGTTCCTCGGAGGCCGAAGCGTTTTGCTGCGTCGCCTTGTTCAACTGGCCCATCGCACCGTTGATCTGGCCGACACCGGCGGATTGCTCTTGGCTGGCCGCGGCAATCTCCTGCACCAGATCCGAAGTCTTCTTGATACTAGGCACCATCTCGTCCAGTAGCTTGCCGGCCTGCTCGGCCATCTTGACACTGGACCCGGCCAGTTGCCCGATCTCCTGCGCGGCGACCTGGGACCGCTCGGCGAGTTTGCGCACCTCGGCGGCGACAACCGCAAAGCCCTTGCCGTGTTCGCCGGCGCGGGCCGCCTCGATGGCAGCGTTGAGCGCCAGCAAGTTGGTCTGGTAGGCGATGTCGTCGATGATCCCGATTTTGCCGGCGATCTGTTTCATGGCTTCAACGGTTTCCTTCACCGCGGTGCCGCCCTGGGTGGCTTCCACCGAGCTCTTGGTGGCCATGTTGTCGGTGACTTTGGCGTTCTCGGTGTTCTGGGTGATGGAGGCCGTCATTTCTTCGATCGATGCAGTGGTTTCTTCGACGGAGGCTGCCTGTTCCGACGAACTCTGCGACAGCGACTGCGCGGTGGCCGAGACCTGCGCGGCGGCATTGTTGAGTGCGTCACCCGCCGTGTTCACCTCACTGATGATGTGCGAGAGTTTGCCGACCATGTTGCTCATCGATTGCTTCAACTGACCGGTTTCATCCTTGGCGTCGACGTCGATCTTGACAGTGAGGTTGCCTTCGGCGAGTTCGTTGGCGACACTCATGGCCTCAGCAAGTGGTTTGGTGATGCTGCGGGTGATCCACCACGCAAATCCGATTCCAAGTACGAACGCGGCAAGCGCCATGGCAATAACGATGATCTTGGAGGAACTCGCCAGGTCGGCCGCATCTTTACCTCTGTTGTTCGCCAACTCATCCTGAAGATCAGCAAAATTGTTGAGGGATCCCCTGTACGCGTCACCGCGTGGCATAAGAGTCGCAATAACATATTCAGAAGCTTTTACTGTGTCGCGCTTCCCGGATGAACTGTCGGCCAGAGATATGACCAGTTCCACTGCTTCGTTAAACTTGGCGCGATCATCGAGAACCTTCGCCAGCAGTTCCTTGCCCTTTTCGCTTACGACCAGGGTGTTCAGCTTGGCGTAAATTTCCGTATTACTTACGCGCGCCTTGGCAATTGTTCCCATCTCATCTTTCTGTTGCTTCCCGTCGGCGCTCAGGATCAGGTTCCGAACGGCTTCGGAGACGTCTGCGGCATTGCCGATGAGATTGTTGGCCATCACGGTCTTCGGCATCGCATCTTTGACCACTACCTCGATACTGGTGTTGAGTTCGCTGACGCGAAGAACAGCGATGGCGGCGATGGCGGCTAACAGTAGAAGGACCAGGCCGAAGCCCAGTCCCAGGCGCATACCAATTTTTAGATTCTTGAACACGGTCTTCTTCCCTTATCAAAAGTCATAATCCGACGAATGATCCTATGGTGCGTAAAGGTGAGAATTTGGTCTATCTGAAATACACGCAGAAAATTGCGGCGACTACGTAGCGCCGTTGCAATATCCGACTAACGTGCTAAGTCTTTGGGTATTTGTTCGGATCGCGAGCTTTGCCTAAAGCCGAGCGCGAGGCAGCCAGTTCAACTATTTCGTCCATTCACGATTGGTCGGAGACTGCAAGCGGTCTGATGACTTTTGCATTACAAACGGTAGATCCGCTCAGTTTCCTGCCGTTGACCGGTTGGCGTCACTCCGCTGTGTCCTGGCACGTTCTGTCCAAGACCTAACCTGCTTTCAGCAATTCACCCAGCGGCTTGGGTTTGCCGAAGTAATAGCCTTGTGCATAGTCACAACCCATTTCAGCAAGGGCATATGCAATGTCTTCAGTTTCAATACCCTCAGCGACCAGATTCATATGGAGTGATTTGGCCATGTCGATCGAATTCGAGACCAGCTGAAAGCTCAAGCTTGAATTCAGAATCTCACGCACGAAGCTCTGGTCGAGTTTCAGCGTTTTGAACGGGTAGCGCTGCACGTAATCAAGACCGGAAAACCCCGTGCCGTAATCATCCAATGCAATCGAGTTGCCGTACTCTTTTAGATCATTGAGAAGGATATGCGCCAAGCATGGGTTGGTTATCAATGAAGTTTCGGTAAGTTCCAGTTTGAGTTGAGCCGGTGGCATATCAAACTGCTTTTGAATATTGATGGTCTCAACTGCGAAGTTCTCCTGCCGCAACTGTTTTCCCGACAGATTGACGCTGATAAACGGGGCATCTGTCGTTGTTGCTGTTCTTAATGAATGCCAGTCCCGGCACGCTTGTTCGAGTGTCCACCTGCCAATGAGCAGGATCAAACCTGTGTCTTCAGCCAATCCAAGAAAGCGACTTGGCGGAATCAGGCCCTTTTCAGGGTGGCGCCATCTGATGAGTGCTTCGAACCCTGTAACTTCCCTATGCGGAAGCGTCACTATCGGCTGATAGTGCAGTTCGAACTCTTGATGCTCTATCGCATCCCGCATGTCTTTTAGCAGCATCAGTTTTTCAGCGACCTCAATCTTCAGGGGATCACTGGTGCTGTTGTTCTCCGATTTCGAGTCCGGTCGATGCCAGATATTGCTTCGATACCTGTCCAGAACGACCCTAAGCAAGTGTCGAATGATCGGATTGGCCGCTTCAAGCGGCTCTGCAACAAGCTCGCGCTTGATTTCAATTAGCGTGCTGTCACGCCTTGCCCTGACTGTGGCAGTGCGAGGAAGTTGATCGATCAGCGCAATTTCACCGAAGAGTTCTCCCTCGCCAACGATCCCGAGGACCCTGCCTGTCTGGTCATCAAGAACATCCATTTCCCCGGTCTCGACCAGATAGGCGCAATCACCAATCTCGCCGACGCTGAACAGCGTTATACCGGCAGCAATGTGTTTGCGTTTTAGATTGTTAAGCATTAAGCCGGTATCCTCAGATTGATTATGTAAGGCTTTGCAAAGACTGACTGCCGGCTGATGATAAAGGCATTACCAATGGTTGGTGCGCTCATCAAGCAGCCGCGGGGCTTCTGTTTGGCCTCACCCCCTCGTTTATTGGATTGCAGTTGCAACGGCCGTCCAGCCGAATCAGGGTGACACTATTTTATGCATCCATTATTGATATATGTAACATTACCCATGATGGCTGTAAAGGTATATTTGCTGCAATTCAAGCTGCTCAGGAGAGGAATGCCCGGAAGACATTTTTTGCACTAGCGGGAAGCGGGTATAAAGGTCTGCGAATGGGCTGACGCTGATGGCGCCCGGAGGAGTCGAGCGTAGATACCCGATGGAACGGCAGGTCCGCTCAGACACCGGCCTCTTGACAGGCGCATGGCCAAGGGCCGTTTCTCGGCGCATTGCTGCCGGTCACACGGCGACAGTGCCGCTACCCCCGGTGCTGATTTAGCGAGCGCAGCAGAGTTGCAAATAACTCGTCGGGATTGAACGGCTTGATCAGGAACTCATTCATCCCAGCGTCAATGCAACGAGCCTTGTCCTCGGCAAAAGCATTGGCCGTCATGGCGATGATCGGGGTTTGCCGATAGCCCGGCAGTTCGCGTATCTGCCGCGTCGCCTCCAGTCCGTTCAGCTTGGGCATCTGCATGTCCATAAAGATCACGGTGTAGCTGTTCTTCCGGGCCATGGCGACGGCCTCGGCGCCATCTTCTGCCGTGTCCGCAACAAGATCGACCGCTTCAAGCTGCATCAGGGCAACTTCCCGGTTAATCGGCTCGTCATCAACCACCAGAATGCGCTGACCGGCGTAGCGTCGCCGAATCTCAGCTTCGGCATCGACTTCCGTTGCCGCAGACGCCGCCTTCTCGTCGCCCTTCTTCAGCTTAACGGTGAACCAGAAGGTGCTACCCACCCCCGGCTTACTGTCAGCGCCGGATTCTCCACCCATCAGTTCTGCCAAGCGTCGGGTGATCGCCAGTCCAAGTCCGGTGCCGCCGTACTTGCGGGTCATTGAATTGTCGGCTTGCTCGAAGGTGCTGAAGAGCCGGGACATGGCGTCGGGTTCGATGCCGATGCCGGTATCCCTTACCTCGAAGCGCACCAGCACCGAATCGGCAGTTTCTTCCTGCTTGAGGGTACGCAAGGTCACGGTGCCTTGTTCGGTGAATTTGACGGCGTTGGTGGCGTAGTTGAGCAATGCCTGTTGCAGTCGTGTCGGGTCG
>CAINHS010000070.1 GCA_903848955.1 uncultured beta proteobacterium | reverse complement strand
CGCCGCCTTGCAGCCGAGGAACACGCTGTCGGAATTGACGCGATGCATCTTGTGCCACTGTTCCAGCGTCGCGTCTTCGATGCTGCCCTTGAGCAGGATGCCGGCATTATTGACCATTACGTCGAGGCGTCCGAAGCGCTCCAGCACAGCCGCGATCACCTTGTCCCAGTCGCCGGTATCGCCCGCATCATGCGCCAGGAATATGGCGCGCCCCTCGCCCTGTGCGGCGTTGATCTCGGCAGCCACCGCCGCGCCGGCGACGGCATCGAGATCGGTCACCGCCACCCTGGCGCCTTCCTGCGCGAAGGACAGCGCCGTGGCCCGGCCAATGCCGCCACCGCCACCGGTAATCATGCATACCTTGTCCTGGAATCGTTCCATGTGTTTGCTCCTTAATGAATTATTGAATGAGGCCGCTTCAGGCCGCTGCCGTCCTGATCTGACGCATCAGGACGGGATTCCGGATCAGGGCACACGGCATCAATTCTTGTCGCGCGGTGCGCCGAAGCGCGCCCGGAACCAGCGCTCGAGCAAGGCCTTCTCATGATACAGCGGCGTGTCGGTGCTGCGACCGGCGCTGTGTTCGAGATACATCGCATCGGTAAGGCTGTCCTCGCCGCGGCTCATGAGCTGCTCGCCGAGGTGCAGCGTATGGCGCAGGCGCAGCAGCGGCGCATCGACCTTGCCGTTCAGCACGCGCACCCAGTCGCCGCGGCGGCCGGCCATCTTCATGCTGCCGGCCAGGTCGACTTCGAGCACCTCGACCGACAGGCGGAACTCGGGCTGCAGATAGCGCGCGCCGAGCTTGACCAGATGATCCTGGATTTCCTTCATCGCGCGGCGGGCGTCGATGCTGTCGCCGATATCGACATATTGATCCGCAGGCAGGAAACCGACTTCGACCGACGCGGCGGCGGGAAGCCCGAACCAGGCCAGCGACAGAACAAGGCAGCGCAACAGGATCTTCATGATTTTCTCCTCCGCGAGTGACGGGCTGACAGTCGACCGTCCCGGCGGCAGATAGTTGCAAGGCATTGTCGGCGCCGCCGCCGCGGCGGGAACCGTCCACTCGGACGATATCACTCCAGCAGCAAAGCCTGCAGGCGCTGCCGGCGCTCCGCGTCGAGGCCGCCGATGTCCTGCACATAGCGCTGCAGCGAGCCGTAGTCCTGCCGGATTTCATCCAGCGCTGCCTCCAGATACTCGCCGCGAACCCCCGCCACCGCCTTCACCACATCATCCTCCGGCCGTTCGCCGAGATAGGCTTCCAGCATCTCCGCGGTCGACCTCAGGATGGTGGTGGCGCCGACGAATTCGGCCGTGGCGAGGTAATCGCCGACGATGGTGGCTTCGTCCGCGCCGAGGGCATGGAGCAGCACCGCGCAGGCGAAGCCGGTGCGGTCCTTGCCCGCCGTGCAGTGCACCAGCGCCGGCAAACCGGTATCCGCCAGGAGCATGGCGAACATCTGCGGCAAATGCAGCCCGAACGCCCGGCCGAAACCGCGGTAGGTCAAGCGCATCATTTCGCGGGCGCCGGCCTCGCCCCGTCCCGCCCGCAGCAGATCGAGCAGATCCCGGCCGCCGGCGCGCACATCGCGATTGACGTCGCAATGCACCACACGCGCGGCACAGGCCTCGCCCCAGGCGCTGGGGTGGAGTTCCTGCTCGACCCGGCTGCGCAAATCGAACACGGTGCGTATGCCGAGACCTCGCAGGCTGTCGCGATCTCCGGCGCCGGGCTGCAGCAAGCCCCCGGCGCGATACAGGCGGCCGCTTCGCACGCGCCTGCCGTCGCCGACCGTCAAGCCGCCGACGTCGCGAAACGTAGGCGCGGCATCAATGCGGAGTGTCATGGTCGGGCCTTTCAATCAGGGTCTGGGATCAAGCGCAGGGGGAAGCCGATGTTGCCACATCGCAATGACCACGCCTTGGCCATCGGGCCGACGCGATCATTCAAAGGGCTTCCGTTCGCATCATGTCGGTGCGCCTCGATCCCGTATCGTCTGTTTGGACGGTTCATGCTGAAACCGGCGGAAGTATGGTCTGCCGCTACGCTCACCCTCATGCCGAAAGGAAAGCCCATGTCAGCCAGCGGCGACGCAGCCAGAACAGACCCGGACAAGCTTGCCGCGATCCTCGGCGACTGGCTGGCAAAGCGCCATCCCGACGCGACCGGAATCGCCGTGAGCAACCTGCGCAATCCCGCCCAGGGCTTCTCCAACGAGACCTGGCTGTTCGACCTGGACTGGGTGCGCGACGGCAAGCCGGCGGTGCAAGGCATGGTGCTGCGCATCGAGCCGAGGGCAGCGGGTACCTTTCCCGATTATGACGTTTCGCTGCAGTATCGCTGCATGGAAGGTTTGCAGGGCAGCGCCGTGCCCGTGCCCCGGCTGTTCGGCTTCGAGACCGGGACCGGCCTGCTCGGAGCGCGCTTCTATCTGATGGAGCGGATCGACGGTCAGGTGCCCAACGAAAATCCGCTGTATCACGTCGAAGGCTGGATGCACGCACTGAGTCCGGAACAGCGCGCGGCACTATGGATGGAGGGCATCGACCTCATCGCCAGGATAGGCAATGTGGATATCGCCGGCGGCAGCTTCGACTTCCTCGATCAGCGGCAATTCGGCGCCACACCGCTCGAGCAGATGCTCGGCTATTTCCGCAACCATATGCTCTGGGCGGAAAGCCTCAACCGGCCCTACCCGCACCTGCATCGCGCCTGTGACTGGCTCGACGCCAATCGCCCCGCCGACCAGCCTGCGGGCCTGTGCTGGGGCGACGCCAAACTGGGCAACTGCGTCTACCGCGACGGCCGCCTGGTGGCGGCCCTCGACTGGGAAGGCGCCCACCTCGGCAGTCCGGTGGTGGACCTGGCCTGGTGGCTGAGCATCGACCGCTGTCTCAGCGAAGGCTATGGCGTGCCGCGCCTGGCGGGGCTGCCAAGCCGCGATGCGAGCGTGGCACGCTGGGAGGCCGCTTCCGGCAGGAAAGCCATGAACCTCGAATACTACGAAGTGTTCAGCGCCTTCAAGCTGGCCAGCATCATGGCCCGCATCGGCACCGTATTCCAGCAGCGCGGCCTGCTCCCGCAGGGCTTCCGGATGGACACCGACAATGGCGCCGCCAAGGTGCTGGCGCTGCTCGGCGACCGGCACGGCTACTGACGATTCAAGCGGGCTGATCGCCTAGCGCGATTTTGCCCCGGCGCGGATCAGATCCGACGCCCGTTCGGCGATCATGACGACCGGCGCATGGGTATTGCCGGAGGTCAGCGCCGGCATCACCGAGGCATCGATGACGCGCAGACGGCCCACACCGCGCACCCGCAGTTCCGGGTCGACAACGGAATCGGCATCGCTGCCCATGCGGCAGGTGCCGACCGGGTGATGCACGGTCACGCCGACACGCGCGGCGAAATCAAGCAACTGCTCGTCCGTGGAGGTCGCTGCGCCGGGATAGACCTCGGCGGCAACCAGAGCACCCAATGCCGGCTGAGCGGCGACCCGCCGCGCTATCTTCATGCCGGCCAGGATAAGGCCGCGGTCATGATCATTCGACAGGTAGTTGAAAAGAATGCCCGGCGCCGCAGCGATGTCGGGGCCGCGCAGGTGCACCTTGCCGCGCGCCTCGGGCTGCAACAGGCAAGGCGCCATGGTCAGGCCGGGAAACTTGTGCGGCTGCCGGTAGGCAACGTCGCTCGGATTCAGCTCACCGGTCACCGGCAGGCAATGGAACTGGATGTCCGGCCGCGCCGCTGCGGCCGCGCTCCTGACGAAGGCGCCGACCTCGGCCCCCGGCAGCGTCATGGCACCGCGCCCGGACATCAGGTAGCGCAGCACTTCGCCGACCAGCCTGATGCCCTGCAGGCGGTTGTTGAGGCTCGGCACGCCGGGCTTCAGTTGCCACATCATGGGGATCAGGTAATGGTCCTGCAGATTTGCCCCCACCGCGGGCCGGTCGAGCAGGAGCGGGATACCCTGCGCCTGCAGTTCGCTGCCCGGACCGATGCCGGAGAGCATCAGCAGGCGCGGCGAATCGATGGCCCCGGCGCTGAGCAGGACCTCGCCGGCGGCCAGCGCAACGCAGACCTGCCCGCCGCGCCGGTATTCGACTCCGCTCGCCACACCATCCTTCATCAGCACACGGCTGCAGAGGGCGCCGGTGATGACGGTGAGATTGGGCCGCTGCCGCACCGGGTCGACGAAAGCGCGCGAGCAGGACCAGCGCTCGCCCTTGCGCGTGTTGGCCTGGTAATAGCCGGCGCCTTCCTGGCTGGCACCGTTGAAATCGGCGTTGTGCGGGAAACCCGCTTCGACGAAGGCGCGGATGACGGAATCGCTGACCGGATGCTTGTCGGTCAGGTCCGACACCGGCAGGGGACCGCCGACGCCGTGAAACTCGTCGCGCAGCGTCTGCTGGTCCTCCGACTTGAGAAAGTAGGGCAACACCGAGCGCCAGCCCCAGCCGGCCGCCCCCGCCGCCTCCCAGTCGTCATAATCCCGGGGCTGACCGCGGACGTAGAGCATGCCGTTGACCGTGGAACAGCCGCCGAGAATCCGGCCGCGCGGCAATAGCTGGCCGCGCTGATGGGTACATGGCTCAGGATCGGTCTGGTACTGCCAGACATACTTGTCCATGAGGATCATCTTGCCCCAGCCGGCAGGCATGCGCGTCATCAGGTCGCCATCCTTGCCGCCGGCATCGAGCAGCAGCACCCGCGTGCCGGAGTCCTCGCTGAGCCGGTTGGCCAGCACGCAGCCGGCGGAACCGGCGCCGACAATGATGTAGTCGTAATGTCCCGTTGTCATGGCAGCATGTCTCCTCTTGTTGGCCGGCCATCAGGCCTGATCGGTCGAGTGTCTCAAAAAAATGAACACGACGCCCCCGACTTCGCCCAAAATGGGCGAGGAGCCGGCTGGCAAGGCTTTCTCTTCATCCAGCGTATGACTTCGCCCCATGCCCCCTGCAATCCCGTCAGCAGACTTCGATCAACGTTTCGAGCGCGCCTTCGGGCTGGCGGCCTACGTATCGAACCGCTATATCGTCAGCCACATGCGCAGAGTGATGCTTGAACTCGGCATCGATCTTGATAGCGCCTTTATTCTAGGGACATTATCGCAACTGAATGTGGCCGCCCAGTTTCCGCCAGGCGTTGATCCCCTGCTCCGGCTCGATGTCTCCGGGCTGGTGCCGGATCCACATCTGACGCCGGTCCGGCTTGCCGACCTCAGCCAGATAACTCAGTTGCCGCGCGAGACGGTGAGGCGCAAGCTGGAAAAGTTGCGGAAGCTCGGCAAAGTGGAACGCACCGCCGCGGGAGCCTGGCAACTCAGCGATACCAACATGGATGAGGCAACCCGGGCATTTACCCGGGAAACCGTGCTGCGCCTGCTCGCAGTCGCGCAAGACGTGAACAAGGTGCTCGGCTATTGATGCGTCTGCATGGGGCTGAGCGCAATGAAGGCTTATCGAGCCCGTTGTTTTGCCGGGCCGCTTGCGGCGAATCGTCCGTTTGGACGGTTCCCCCTTCGGATGCGCAGACTAGAGTCGCAAAAATGGCGCCTGCTGCATCTGCGGCGCACCCATTTCAACCCTTGCGAGTTCATGCCCATGACTACCAATGACAAGGTTCTGACCCGTGTTGACGGCCACATCCTGCACGTCACCATCAATCGCCCCGAACGCTACAACGCCATCGACAGCGAAACCAACTTCGCCCTGGAAGCCGCCATGTCGCGCTTTGCCGCCGACGACGACTTGTGGGTCGCGGTGATCAGGGGTGCCGGCGACAAGGCCTTCTGCGCCGGCGGCGACATCAAGGCGATGAACACCGCAGCCGGCGGCGGCGAGCCTTATCGCATCCCGCCCACCGGCTATGGCGGCCTCACCAGCCGCTTCGACCTGAACAAGCCGGTGATTGCCGCCGTCAATGGCATCGCCATGGGCGGCGGTTTCGAGATCGCCATCGCGGCCGACATTGTCATCGCCGCCGAGCATGCCGTGTTCGGCCTGCCGGAACCCCTGATCGGCGTCGTCGCCTACGCCGGCGGCATGCACCGCCTGCCGCGCCAGATCGGCATGAAGCGGGCCATGGGCCTGCTGCTCTCGTGCGACAGCGTGGATGCGCGCACGGCCCTGGACTGGGGGCTGGTCAATGAAGTGGTGCCGGCCGCGCAACTCGACGAGGCGGTAGCGCGCTGGACGCAGAAGCTGCTTCGCGCCGCGCCGCTGGCCCTGCGCGCCACCAAGGAATGCGTGCGCAGCGGGCTCGACCTGACCCTGGCCGAGGCCATCGCCGGCCAGGAAAATGGCGGCTACCCGGCGCTGGAAAAGATGCGCCGGAGCCATGACGCGCTGGAAGGCATCGCCGCCTTCGCCGAAAAGCGCCCGCCGCGCTGGACCGGTTCATGAGCGGCAGCATCGGGCCGCTGGTGGCTGCCGACGAGGGTTTCACCCATCAGATCGTCGACACCTTCGCCTCGGTGCAGCAGAGCGATTACGCCTGGACGGAGAAGGTCTGCGGCATGGTGGCGGCGCGCGACGGTTCGCTGTCGATCGGCTTCGGCTTCGGCAAATACACCAATCGCGACGTGGTCGACGCCTACGGCGGCGTTTCGCGCGGCGTCGAGCAATGGACGGTGCGCGCCAGCCGCACGCTGTCCTCCCGGGTCGATGACATCAACGTCGGACCCTTGCGCTACGAGATCATCGAGCCGCTCAACAAGATCCGCGTCATCCTGGAAAAGAACGATGTGCAGCCCGTCGCCTTCGACCTCGTGCTCGAAGGCGTGGTGCCCTGCACGGTGGAAGAACGCGAGGACCGGCGCACGCTCACCGGCTATCGCCACAGCGCCGATCAGATCCGCTATCACCAGACCGGCATCGCCCGCGGCTGGATCGAAGTGGATGGCGAGCGCCGCGAGGTGAACGCGGACGACTGGCTGATGACGCGCGACCACAGCTGGGGCGTGCGCCCCAGCGTCGGCCTGCCGCTTGCCGACCTGCCACCCGATCCGATGGACGGCGCCAACATGAAGGCGCTGGCGCTGTGGAATCCCCTGCTGTTCCAGGGGTCCGCCGGCGACCGCTACGCCTTCATGCACTACTACCTGCTCTATACCGGAGCAGGTTTCCGCCACCAGAAGATCCAGGGCGGCTTCGAATTCGCCGACGGCCGGCGCGAACTGCTGAGCGACATGCAGCCGAAGCTGCGCTTCGATCCGCGCAACCGGCGCTTCCTCGAAGGCGAGTTCCATCTCACCATGAGCGACGGCCGCCAGCGCCTGCTGACGGCGCGCGCCCTGGGCGATACCGGCTTTCACCTCGGCGCCGGGCTCTACCTCGGCTTCGACGGCAAGCACCACGGCTCCTACCGTGGCAAGCTGCTGGTCGAAGGCGAGCATTTCAGCGATTGTTCGACGCCGGAGAGCGTCGCCCGCCTCAACCAGTTCCGCGATTGCCTGATCGTCGTCACCGACCACGAGACCGGCGCCACGGGTTGGGGCAATTGTCAAACCTACGTCTCGGGCGCCTGGCCCGAATTCGATCTGGAGGAGAAATAACATGCATTTTCTACGCGCCATTGTCTTGCTGCTTGCGGTCCTGGCCACGGCTCACGCCGCCGACCGCCCCAACATCCTGGTGATCATGGCCGACGACGTCGGCCCGACCAATGTCTCCGCCTACAGCCAGGGTCTCATGGGGCAGACGCCCAACATCGACCGCATCGCCCGCGAGGGCATGCTGTTCACCGACCACTACTCCGAACCGAGTTGCACGCCGGGCCGCGCCGCCTTCATTACCGGCCAGTACCCGATACGCACCGGCCTGACCACTGTCGGCCTGCCCAACTCGCCGGTCGGCATCGACAAGCGCGACCCGACCCTGGCCGAGGTCCTCAAGCCACTCGGCTATGTCAGCGGCCAGTTCGGCAAGAACCACCTCGGTGACCGCGACGAGCACCTGCCGACGGCGCACGGCTTCGACGAATTCTTCGGCAACCTCTACCACCTCAACGCCGAGGAGGAACCCGAGCAGCTCGACTATCCGGCGAAGGAACTGGCCAAGTACAAGCCGCGCGGCGTCATCGACTCCAAGGCCGGACCGGACGGCTATATCCACGACACCGGCCCGCTGACCAGCAAGCGCATGG
This sequence comes from uncultured beta proteobacterium, assembly GCA_903848955.1. GTDB lineage: Bacteria > Pseudomonadota > Gammaproteobacteria > Burkholderiales > Rhodocyclaceae > Sulfuritalea. Next base: position 3,918 of record CAINHS010000070.1, on the reverse strand, counting down.
AGAGCGTGGACGACGAGTTCACCGCGCGCACCATCGGTTTCATGGAACGCGCCGTGAAGGAGAAGAAGCCCTTCTTCGTCTGGCACAATCCCTCGCGCAATCACATCTACATCCACTCACGGCCGGAATTCATTGCCGCCGCGGCCAAGGATTCGTCGGAGGAGGATATCTTTCGCGCCGGCATGATCGAGCTCGACGGCCATGTCGGTCAGATATTGAAGAAGCTCGACCAGTTGGGCGTAGCGAAGAACACCATCGTCGTGTTTACCTCCGACAACGGGCCGATGACCTATCACTGGCCCCAGGCCGGTACCACGCCCTTCCACGGCGAGAAGGCCTCGACCTGGGAAGGCGGCGTGCGCGTCCCGACCGTCATCCGCTGGCCGGGCAAGGTGCCCGCGGGCGCAATCTCGAACGGCATCCAGAGCCACCTCGACCTGTTCACCACGCTGGCCGCCGCTGCCGGCATCAAGGATGTCGCCGCCGACCTGCGCGCCAGCCATCACGTATACATCGACGGCATCAACAACCTGTCGCACTGGCAGGGCCAGGGCCCATCGCTGCGTGAAAACTACATCTACTACAACGAGTCGACGCTGTCCGCCCTGCGCTGGCACCAATGGAAGGTCCATGCCAAGGAAAAGAACGGCTTCTTCGACTATTTCCGCGAGAGCTCGCTGCTCTTCAACCTGAAGATGGATCCCTTTGAACAGCACGGCGGCCTCTATTCCAATATCATGGTGCAGAAGAAAGCCTGGATCGGCGGCATCATGCGCGACATCATCACCGACCACATCCGCTCGTTGCACGAGTTCCCGCCGCGGCAAAAGGGCGGCTCGCTGCGCGGCGGCATGGAACTCGTGAAGTAGGCCGGCAGACCCGACCTGGAGTCATAGGCTCTTAATGGCCTCGTCGCGCCGCAGCACGCGCTGGCTGCTGCTTGCGGCACTGGCCTTGCCGCTGCCGGCGCCGGCAGCCGACTACGTCGACGAAGCCGCTTGCGCCGCCTGCCACCCGGCGCAACAGCAGGCCTGGGCTGCATCGCAGCACGCCCGGGCGATGCAGCCGGCAACGCCGGCGACGGTCTTGGGCGATTTCTCCGGGGCCCGCTCGCGCCATGACGGCGTCACGGCGCGGGCCTATCGCCGCGACGGCAAGTATCTGATGGAGACCGACGGGCCCGACGGCAAGCCGGCGAGCTTCGAAGTCAAATACGCCTTCGGCCTCGAACCGCTGCAGCAGTACCTGGCCGAATTGCCCGGCGGCCGCCTGCAGGCCCTGCGCCTGGCGTGGGACGTCAGGCAGGGCAAATGGTTCCGGCTGTATCCGCAGGAGAAGCATCTCGACCATCGCCACCCCCTGCACTGGACACGCGCCGCGCAGAACGCCAACAGCAATTGCGCCGTCTGCCACACCACGGCCATGCGCAAGAACTACGTCGCCGACGGACGCCGCTTCGAGACCCGCTGGGCCAGCCTCGGAGTCACCTGCCAGGCCTGCCATGGTGCCGCCTCGGCGCACATGGAGTGGGCTGCATCGGAGCCGCGGCCGGCGGCCGGCAAGGGGTTCAGCGCCAATTTGAGCGGCCCGGCGCAGCTCGACAGTTGCGCCCCCTGCCATGCCATGCGCACGCAACTCCTGGCCGCACCCGAACCCGGGGCGCCGCTGCTCGACCAGTACCTGCCGATGCTGCTCGACGAGGGCCGCTATCGGGCCGACGGCCAGCAGCAGGATGAAGTGTTCATTTACGCCTCCTGGCTGCAGACGCGCATGCACGCCGCCGGAGTGCGCTGCGGCGACTGCCATGAGGCGCATGGCGGCAAGCTCAGGGCGCCCGGCAACGCAGTCTGCGTCACCTGCCACAACGCCACGGGCCCGGCTGCCGGCAGCCATGTCGATACGCGTGGGCTGCAGCGCAAGGACTATGACTCGGCGCAACACCACTTCCACCGGCCCGGCACCCGCGGCAGCGCCTGCGTCGATTGCCACGCGCCGACGACGAGCTACATGGTGGTCGATCCGCGCCACGACCACAGCTTCCGCATCCCGCGTCCCGACCTGACGGCGGCCATCGGCACACCCAATGCCTGCAACAGCTGCCACGCCAAACGTGACGCGGCCTGGGCGCAGGCGCAGATCGTGCGCTGGTATGGCAAGCCCGCAGCGCAAAAACCGCACTACGGCCTGGCGCTGGCCGCCGGCCGCAATGCCGCGCCCGGTGCCGCCGACGGATTGCTTGCCCTCGCCGCTGATGTCACGCAGCCGGCCATCGTCCGCGCCACGGCGCTGAACCTGCTGCGACGCTATCCGGGCCGCGACGCCTGGGCTCTGTATCGGCAGTCGCTGGGCGATGCCGATCCTCTGGTGCGGCGCGTCGCCGCCCTCGGCCTGGAAGCACTGCCGCCGCGCAACCGTATCGGGCCGCTGACGCCGCTGCTGGACGACCCGCGCCGCGCCGTGCGTATCGAGGCGGCGCGTCTGCTGGCCGCTGCTGCCCTGCCCGATTCGACCCGATCGAGCTTCCAGCGCGCCTTCGACGAATACCTGCAGGCACAGAATGAGAACGCCGAACGGCCCACCGCCCAACTCGCGCTCGGCGATGTTCACGCCGCGCGCGGCGACAGCGTCCGCGCCGAGGCCGCCTATCGCGAGGCCATCGCGCTTGAACCCGGCTTCGTCCCGGCGTATGCGAACCTCGCCGAACTTTTCCGCTCAAGCGGGCGCGAAGACGCTGCGCTGCAACTGCTGCGCAAGGGCATGCAGGCCGCGCCGGGCCAGGCGGGACTGCACGAGGCCCTCGCCCTCGCTCTGGTGCGCCGTGGCGACAAGCCCGCGGCGCTGCGCCTGCTGCAGCGGGCCACCCGCCTCGCCAACGCCCAGGCGCACACCTACTACCTTTGCGCGCTGTTGCTGCATGACAGCGGCCGCGAGACTGATGCCAGGTCGATGCTGGCGACGGCATTGCACAAGCATGGCGGCGACCGCGATCTGCTGCTGATCCAGGCGGCCTATCAGCGTCAGGCCGGCGACCTCCGCGGCGCCGGCCTGACACTGGCCCGTCTGGCGGCCATCAACCCCCACGACCCGGCGCTGAGCCAGCGCCAACAGGAGACAAAACCTTGATCAAATCCATCAGCCTGATCCGGCGCAAGGCCGGCGTAACGCCCGAGGAATTCAGACGTCATTACGAGGAAGTGCATGCGCCGCTGGCATTGACCTGTCTGCCGGGACTGAAGAAATACGTGCGCAACTACGTCGTCGGCGATGTGTTCGGCGCCCCCGCCGATTTCGACGTGGCGTCGGAGTTCTGGTACGAAAGCGCGGACGACGTCAAGGCCAGCCTGGCCTTCTACCACTCCCCGGCCGGGCAGGTGCTGCGCGACGACGAACTGCTGTTCATGGACAAGGATTCGATCCGCGCCTGCCGGGTGGTGGAGTGCGGCGGGGAGGTCGCCGGATGAGTCGCCCGACGGTACTCATCACCGGCGCCAGTCGCGGCATCGGCAAGGCCACGGCGCTGGCCTATGCCCGCGCCGGCTATGACGTCGCCATTACGGCGCGCACCGAGGTCGAGGGCCAGCACAGTCAGTACAGCCTCAGCGGCCGCGATGGCAACACCCTTCCCGGCAGCCTGGCGACGACGCTGCGCGACATCGAAGCGTGCGGCGCACAGGCCCTGGCAGTGCGCATGGACCTGCTCGAACCGGCATCGGTCGATGCCGCGGCGGACGCCGTTCTGGCGAAGTTTGCCCGCCTCGACGTGCTGATCAACAACGCCATCTACCAGGGCAGCGATCTCAATGCGCGTTTTCTCGACCTCGATGCCGAGGTTCTCGCCCGCGTCTGGCAAGGCTACGTTGCCGGACCGGTGCGCCTGACGCAGCGCCTGCTGCCGCGGATGCTGACACAGGGCGGCGG
>CAINHS010000069.1 GCA_903848955.1 uncultured beta proteobacterium | reverse complement strand
GGCTTTCGCCTCCCCGCCAAACTTCGCCGACAGCACCGACGTCATCGCCGCCGTCAATGTCGTCTTGCCATGGTCAACGTGACCAATCGTCCCCACGTTCACGTGCGGCTTCGTCCTCTCAAATTTCGCTTTCGCCATGTCTGCTGTCCTTAAAGAACGATTGTTGGTCGGTCACTTCTTGTTGATGACGGCTTCGGCGACATTCTTCGGCGCCTCGGTGTAATGCTTGAATTCCATCGAATAGGTAGCGCGGCCCTGGGACAGCGAGCGCAACTGAGTGGAATAGCCGAACATTTCCGCCAGCGGGACTTCGGCCTTGATCAGCTTGATGCCGCCGACCTGATCTTCCATGCCATGAACGATGCCGCGACGTCCGGACAGATCGCCCATGACGTTGCCCATATAGTCCTCAGGCGTTTCCACTTCGACTGCCATCATCGGCTCCAGCAACACCGGGCTGGCCTTGCGCATGGCATCCTTGAATGCCATCGATGCCGCCATCTTGAAGGCGTTTTCGTTGGAATCGACATCATGGTAGGAGCCGTCGAACAGCGTGACCTTGACATCCACCACCGGGAAACCGGCCAGCACGCCGTTCGGCAAGGTCTCCCTGAGGCCTTTTTCAACGGCGGGAATGAATTCGCGCGGCACCGAGCCGCCCTTGACCATGTCGATGAACTCAAAGCCCTTGCCCGCTTCATTCGGCTCCAGCTTGATCCAGACATGACCGTACTGACCGCGACCGCCTGACTGTTTGACAAACTTGCCTTCCTGCTCCACCGACTTTCGCACGGCTTCGCGATAGGCCACCTGCGGCGCGCCGACGTTGGCTTCGACACCGAATTCACGGCGCATGCGGTCAACAAGAATTTCCAGGTGGAGTTCGCCCATGCCGGAAATGATGGTCTGGCCGGACTCTTCGTCGGTCCGCACGCGGAAAGAAGGATCTTCCTGAGCCAGGCGATTGAGCGCGATGCCCATCTTCTCCTGGTCGACCTTGGTCTTGGGTTCAACCGCAACGTGAATCACCGGCTCGGGGAATACCATGCGCTCGAGCGTAATGACATGCGCCGGGTCACACAGGGTCTCCCCCGTGGTGGCCTCTTTCAGGCCGACGGCAGCCGCAATATCGCCGGCGAACACTTCCTTGATTTCTTCGCGCTGGTTGGCGTGCATCTGCAGAATCCGGCCGAGGCGCTCCTTGCGGCCCTTGATCGGATTGTAAATAGTGTCGCCGGTCTTGACCGTGCCGGAATACACGCGGAAAAAGGTCAGCTGACCCACGTAGGGGTCGGTCATGATCTTGAAGGCCAGGGCCGCAAACGGATCGGTGTCGTTCGGCTTGCGCTCGCCCTGCTGCTCGTTTTCCAGGATGCCCTCGACCGGCGGAATATCCGTCGGCGCCGGCAGGTATTCAATGACGGCATCCAGCATCGCCTGCACGCCCTTGTTCTTGAACGCGGATCCGCACAGCATGGGGACGATTTCGGCGGCCAGGGTACGGGTACGCAAACCCAGCTTGATTTCTTCCTCGGTCAGTTCGCCGCTCTCGAGGTACTTGTTCATCAGCTCCTCGGAAGCTTCCGCAGCGGCCTCGACCATCTTTTCGTGCCATTCGTCAGCCGTGGCTTTCAGTTCTGCAGGAATCTCGCTGTAGGCGAACTTGACCCCTTGACTCGCCTCGTCCCAGACGATGGCCTTCATCTTGACCAGATCGACCACGCCTTCAAACTTCTCTTCGGCGCCGATCGGTATCTGCAGCGGGATGGGATTGGCCTTGAGGCGCAGACGCATCTGGTCATGCACCTTGAAGAAGTCGGCGCCCTGGCGATCCATCTTGTTCACGAAGGCCAGACGCGGCACGCCGTACCGGTTGGCCTGACGCCAAACGGTTTCGGACTGCGGCTGGACGCCACCTACGGCGCAATAAACCATGCAGGCGCCGTCAAGCACCCGCATCGAGCGCTCCACTTCGATGGTGAAGTCAACGTGCCCCGGCGTGTCGATGATATTGACCCGGTGCTCCTGGAAGTTCTGCCCCATGCCTTTCCAGAAGCAGGTCGTCGCCGCTGAGGTAATGGTAATCCCGCGCTCCTGCTCCTGCTCCATCCAGTCCATGGTGGCTGCGCCGTCATGGACTTCGCCGATTTTGTGATTCACCCCGGTGTAGAACAAAATCCGCTCGGTGGTGGTGGTCTTGCCGGCGTCGATGTGTGCTGAAATGCCGATATTGCGATAGCGCTCGATGGGAGTCTTGCGGGCCACTTGATTTACCTGCCTTATCTAAACCAAACCGCCATGAGGCCTCGTTGTTGAACGAAGCGACAGGGCGGCAGACAAAAACGAAAGTCTCGCCGGACACCCGACGAAACGCGATACTGCTTAGAAACGGAAATGCGAGAACGCCTTGTTGGCTTCAGCCATGCGGTGGACTTCTTCGCGCTTCTTCATCGCTGCCCCGCGCCCCTCGGATGCCTCAAGCAACTCGGCGGCCAAACGCTGGCCCATCGACTTCTCGCTGCGTTTCCGTGCGGCTTC
>CAINHS010000068.1 GCA_903848955.1 uncultured beta proteobacterium | reverse complement strand
GGTGCGGGCGAGAACCACCTCACCCAAGGCGGGTGCGAGGCTTTGCTTCAGCCGCGGGATATCGGGCGGGTCATTGACCTGCCTGCCGCTATTGGGCTGTCCCAGTTCATCCACCCGCTGCGAATGCGCGACGATGGTGCCCTTGGCATCGACCAGCGCCACGCGCAGGAAATCGGCTTCCTCCTCCTGCAGCTGCTCGACCACTCTTTGCATGTAGGGCGGCGGCTGACTGGCGGCGCGCCGCGCCAGATACGCCAGCGATCTCATGTGGGATTCCACCCATTCATCGAGCAAGGTCGCGGTTCTCGCGCCGGTGACCTGCAAGGTCTTGCGGATGCGCTGGTCGAGCGCGGTATGCTCCTGCCGGGTGTGGGTGACGACGAACAGCAGCGAAGGCAGCAGCACCAGCAGGAACATGAAATTGAAAATCATCTCGCGCATCGAAAACGCCGACTGCCCCAGGCGCCGGGAAATGGCCATGAACAGCAGGCGCGCCACCAGCGCGCTGGCGATGCCGTTGATGGCGTCTTTCAACAGGCTGACGCCGGCGCTGACCGGCGGCTGACCGAGGGCGTAGTGCTGGAACAGGAATACCAGCGGCATGCCGATGACGCACCAGTACAGCGCGTCGGCGACGACGAAGCTGAAGCGCTTGTCGCCGCGCAACAGCGCCACCGCCGTCGCCTCGGCAGTGAGCACGACGATGGCGTAGGGGTGGTTCCACAGCAGCAGGGTGACGCTGCTCGCCAGCAGCGCGCTGGCGATGCCGGCGCGCGCGCCGAGCAGTTGCAGCGCCAGCATCGAGAAGACGCTGCCGAACACCACCTCGACGCCGGGAAACAGCGGCAGACCGATGCTGTTGCCGCCCAGGCCGAGCGCCGTCAGGATGACGAACAACAGCGCCGCCCGGCTCCGCGACAGACTCAGCGCCGGCCCCGCGCCGCCTTCCAGGTCCCGGCTGCCCACGCAGGCGCGCCACCAGCGCGCCACCAGCGCGATCATGGGGTCCCGGCCACGGGCTTGCGCAAGCGCAGCGTGAACCAGAACAGCGAACCCGCTCCCGCCCGGCTGTCCACGCCTATGCTTCCCCCCATCAACCCGACCAGCTGTTTGCACAGCGCCAGGCCGAGGCCGCTGCCGCCATGAACGCGGGTCGAGGATCCATCGGCCTGCTCGAACAGGCTGAAAATCCGCAACTGATCGGCGGCGGCGATGCCGATGCCGGTGTCCTGCACCTCAAAGCGCAGCAGCACATCGAGCGCACTCTCCTCGAGCAGCGAAGCCGCCACGCCGACGCTGCCCTGCGCCGTGAATTTGATGGCGTTGTCGATCAGGTGAAGCAGGATCTGCTGCAGGCGCGGGGCATCGCCGTAGAGCGGCAGGGCGGCCAGCTGCGGCGCCGCGGCGATACTGAAATCCAGTCCCTTGTTGCCGGCCGTCGCGCCGCACAGGCCGTCGAGCGTGTCGAGGACGCCGGCCAGGGCGAAGTTGCCCGGCTCGAGGCGGAGCCGGTTGGCGGCCAGCGACGAGATGTCGATCAGCGCAGTGATCATGCCCAGCAGTTGCGAGGACGCCCGCTTCAGTTTGCCGAGCTGATCCGCCTGCTTCGGATCGGTGGCCCGCAGCAGGGCCAGTTCGTTCATGCCCATGATGGCCGCCATCGGCGTGCGCAGTTCGTGGCTGATGTTGCTGATGAAAATCGACTTGGCCTGACTCGCGGCTTCCGCCGCCTCCCTGGCGATGGACAGGGCCAGCGTGCGCTGCTGCACCCGTTGTTCCAGATGATCGCGCTGGCTTTCGACTTCGCGGTGCAGCCGTTCGCGCTCGAGCAGATTGCCGATGCGCTGGCGGGCGATCCTGACATTGATGGGCTTGGTGATGTAGTCGGCGGCGCCCAGTCCCAGCCCGGAACTCTCGGCGTCGCTCTCGTTCACGGCGGTGACGAAAACCACCGGGATGGAGCGCAGCTTGAGGTCGGCCTTGAGCTGCAGACAGGTCTCGTAACCGTCCATCTCCGGCATCATGACGTCGAGCAGGATCAGGTCGGGGGCCATCTCCGCCGCCAATGCCAGTCCCGCCGCGCCGGAGGTGGCGATCTGCAGGTCGAACTCATCGGCCAGCGCCGCTCCCAGCGTCAGCAGGTTGGCCGGCGTATCGTCGATCATCAGGATTTTCTGTTTGGCCTTGATCATGCGTTCTTGTCCCATCCGTGAGTCGTCGCCAGCCGGCGCAGGCGTTGCAGCGTCGCAGCGAAATCCAGCCCTTGCAGCAGGCGCGCGGTTTCTTCGATTTCCGCCGCCAGGGCGCTGCCCGCCACGGCGTCCTGCAAGTCCTGAAAGCGGCCCAGCGCATCGAACTTGTTGTGCGCCAGCAGCGGCAGCAGTTCCGCCACCAGCGCGGCAACCCGCGCCGCATCCGGCGGCGGCGCCGCCGCGACCGCCGTGGCGCCGGGCGCCGCCGGCAGCCACTGGCCGAGCACGCGCTGCAGCGCCTCGAAGGCAATCGGCTTGGTCAGCACCTCGTCCATGCCCGCTGCCAGGCAGCGCCGCCGGTCTTCGGCAAAAGCCTCGGCGGTGAGGCCGACCACCGGCCGGCGCGGCGCACCGCTGTCGTGTTCCCGCTGCCGCAGCGCGGCGGTGGCGGCATAGCCGTCCACGCGCGGCATGCGCACGTCCATCAGCACCAGGTCGGCGGCTTCGCCGCCGGCCAGGGCGTCAAGCGCCTGTTGGCCGTCCTCTGCCTCCAGCGTGTCGAGGCCGAGCTTGCGCAGCAGGATCCCGATCACCTTGCGGTTGTCCGGGTTGTCCTCGACCACCAGCACCCGGCCGCTGAATTGCGCCGGCCGGCCCGGGCGCGCGGCGGCGGACGAGGGCGCCGGCAACGGCCCGGCGGCGACCCGCCCGACGCGGATGCGGAACCAGAAGCGCGAACCGCGCCCGGCTTCGCTGTCGACGCCGGCCTCGCCCCCCATCAACTGCGCCAGGCGGGCCACCAGGGACAGGCCGAGGCCGCTGCCGCCGTAGCGGCGCGTGATGCTGCTGTCGACCTGCGAGAAGGCCTGGAACAGCAGTGCCTGATCGTCAGAGGCGATGCCGATGCCGCTGTCGCTGACGCTGAATTCGAGCAGCGCCGTCTGTTCGCCTTCGCCCGCTTCGCCCGCTTCGCCAACTTCGCGGCCTTCGATGCGAACCTCTCCCTGCGCCGTGAATTTGACCGCGTTGCTCACCAGGTTGCCGAGCATCTGCCGCAGGCGGTGCGCGTCGCCCAGATACTGCCGCGGCGCCCCGCTCCACCCGGCGTCGAGGCGCAAGCCCTTGCCGCGGGCGATATGGGCGAACAGCGCCTGCGCTTCGCCGATCACCTGTGCCGGCTCGAAGGCGACGGCTTCCAGCCCGACCTTGTCGGCCTCGACCTTCGACAGATCGAGAATGTCGTTCAGCAGTGCCAGCAGCGTCTTGCCGGAACCGAGGATGGTAGCGGCATAGTCCTGCCGCTCGGCCTCGCCGACGCCGGGCATCTGCAGCACCTGCGCCATGCCCAGGATGGCGTTCATCGGGGTGCGGATTTCGTGGCTCATCGCCGCCAGAAAGCGGCTCTTGGCAAGGTTGGCGGCCTCCGCCGCTTCCTTGGCGACCCGCAGTTGCACCTCGCCCGCCTTGCGCTCGGTGATGTCGGCCTTGGCCCCGACATAATGAGTGATGCGCCCGTCGGCCAGCCGCAGCGGCGAAATCGTCGCGTACTCGATGTATTCCCGGCCGTCCTTGGTCCGGTTGTAGAGTTCTCCGCGCCAGGTACGGCCGCTGCTCAGCGCGCTCCAGAGGGCGGCATAGGTTTCCTTCGGCGTCTTGCCGGACTGCAGCATGCGCGCGTTCCGGCCGATCAACTCCTCGCGCCGGTAGCCCGAGTGAATCAGGTAGGCCTCGTTCACATACTCGATATCGGCCGCCAGGTTGCTGATGACGATGCTCTCGCCGGTCTGCTCCAGCGCCTGCAGCAGCATGTGCATCTTGTAGTCGGCGGCCTGCTGGCTTGCCAGCAGCGGGCCCCTCTCGGCCAACAGCTGCTGCAGATGCTGCAGCGTCAGTTCGCGCTCGGTAACGTCGGTCAGGGCCACGCGCAGCGCGGTGCCGCCGGCATCGGCCACACAGTCCAGGCGCGCCTGGAACACCGCCTCATCGCCGCGCTGCAGCGCCACTTCCAGCGCGCCTTTGCCGTCCCGCTGCATCACCTTCATGAACAGGCCCACCCAGCGCGACCGGTCGTCGGCGCCGACCAGGGCGGTGAAGCGGCGCAGCAGCAGGTGCTTGCGGTCGATGCCGAGCAGCGTCGCGGCGGTGAGGTTGGCGGCCGCGATCAGGCCGTCGGCGCGCAGCGTGAGATAACCGACCGGGGCGAAATCGTAGAGATCGACATAGCGGTCGCGCGAGTCCTCCAGCTCGTGCTGCGCCTGGCGCAGCGTCTCGTTCTGCATCTCCAGTTCGACCTGGTGCACCTGCAGTTCGTGCAGCAGGTCGGCGTCCGGGCGCGACGCGGCGGCGGCCGGCGGCTGGCGCGCGAGCTGCGCCTCGGCCCGGGCGCGAATTTGCAGATCGTCTGCGGCGTTGCGCTTGGGCTTCATGGTCGGTCCCGGGTTTGGATCCAGCGTGCCAGACAGGCAGCCAGTCCCTCGCGGCTGAAGGGCTTGGCGAGGAAGTCGTCCATGCCGGCGGCGCGGCAGGCCTCCTGGTCGGACTGCATGGCGTTGGCGGTGAGCGCGACGATGGGCACACGCTGGTTCGGCCCGGCCTCGGAACGGATCCGGCGCGCCGCCTCGAGGCCGTCCATCTCGGGCATCTGCATGTCCATCAGGATCAGGGCATACGGCTCGCGGGCGGCGGCGGCCACCGCCTCGCGGCCGTTTTCGGCGAGGTCGGCAAGGTAGCCGAGGCGCTGCAGCAAGGCCAGCGCCAGCTTCTGGTTGACCGGGTGATCCTCCACCAGCAACAGGCGCAGCGGCGGGCCCCCGCCCGGCGCTGCCGGCGCCGGCGCAGCGACCTCAGAGGACTCGGCAACAAGGGCCGGATCCGCCACCGCCAGGGGCAATTCGAACCAGAAGCAACTGCCTTCGCCATCGACGCTATCGACGCCGATGCCGCCGCCCATGCCTTCGGCCAGTTGCTTGCTGATGGCCAGGCCGAGACCGGTGCCGCCGAAGCGGCGCGTGGTCGACGCGTCGGCCTGGCTGAAGCTGGAAAAAATCCGCTGGCAGGCTTCGGCCGGGATGCCTATGCCGGTGTCGATGACCTCGAAGCGCAGTCCGGCGGGCAGCCGGCTGACCTTGATGCGAACCTCGCCGCGGCGGGTGAACTTGACCGCATTGCCGGCCAGGTTGAGCAGGATCTGGCGGATGCGCAGGCTGTCGCCGACGAAGTAGCCGGCGGCTTCGGCGGCGATGTCGACGCTGAAGCCGATGCCGCTGTCCTTGACCCGCAGCTTCAGCATGGAGGTGACGGCGTCGGTCATGGCCGCCACGGAAAAGGGGTGGGGATCGAACTCCATGCGCCCCGCCTCGATCTTCGACAGGTCGAGAATGTCGTTGATGATGCCCAGCAGCGACTCGCCGGAGAGCACGATGTCGCGCGCGAATTCCCGCTGCTGCGGCTCCAGCCGGCTGTCGAGCAGCAGTTGCGCCATGCCGATCACGCCGTTCATCGGCGTGCGGATTTCGTGCGACATGGTGGCGAGGAATTGCGACTTGACGCTGTTGGCATGCTCCGCCGCAAGGCGCGCGGCGGCATTCTCGCCGGCGAGCCGGCGCAGGGCTTTTTCGTCGCCGCGGCGGACGTCTTCGGCAAGCCGGACGAAGAGCAGCAGGCCGACATACAGGCCGAGGAAGGTCGGCAGCAACTGGCGCAGCAGTTCCCGCATCTGGGCATCGTTGCGGCCGGCCTGTTCGGTGCGGTCGAAGTAAAGCTCGATCACCGCCTCGACACCTTCGGCGCTGCGGATCGGGACATAGGACGAGACCAGGCTGCGCTCGCCCGGCCCGCCGTGCCCGACATCGACGCTGCCGCGCGAAAGCTCGTGGGCCGGAGTGCCCTGGCGGGCGCTGATGAAGCCGGCGGCCGCCGATTCGTCGCTGCCGATGGCGGCGGCGACCGTGGAATAGACCACCCGTCCCTTCAGATTGAAGATATTGACTCTGACGATGTCGGTGCCCTTGATGAAGCGCTCGACCCGCTCGCCGATCAGCGGCAGGCGCGGATTGGCGCGCAGCGCCGCGGCGCCGGTATCGGCGGCAGGCATCAGGGGGCGCAGGTCATCCCACGCCTCGCTGACGAATACCCGGTTCAGGGCGACGTTGGCCACGCTTGTCGAATTCAGCACGCCCTCCTCCATGGCGCGCGAAACCAGGTTCCAGGTGATCCACAGCGCACCCGAGATGGCGATGATGCCGACCACGGCAAAGCCGGACACGGTCTGGTGGAAGTAGGCGCGATACCAGTTGCTCTTCATGACGTTTGCGGACTCCGGTCAGGTTGGCGGCGACCTTGATTCATGGCGTTTGCAGAAAGAAGGCGTTGGCATGGCGGCTGCGCGCCTCCATGCGGCCGAACAGCGGGCGGGCGCTTTCGTCCCAGCCGAGGCCGAGCCTGGCGCAGGCGGCGGCGGAAATCGAGGTGACGCGGTTTTCGTCGCGGCTGGCGAGGTCGAGGGCGTTGGACAGCACCTCGGCGACATGCACCACCGGCACCAGCGCCTGGTCCAGCGCGGTGTCGGGGGCGTGATGGTGGTGGATGGCGGCGACGATGTCCGCCGGCAGCGACCAGTGCCCGGCCAGCCAGGCGCCGATGGTGGCGTGGTCGACGCCGAAGCGCTCGCGCTCGACCTGCTCGATGCCGATGCTGTGGCCGAGCGCGTGGCTCCATGCCGCACGGAATGCCTCGCCATGGAAGCGATGCAGCCAGAGCTCGCCGATATCGTGCAGCAGGCCGGCGATCAGCGCCGCCGAGGCGGACGCGGCAGTGCTGGTGTGCAGCGCCAGTTCCTCGCTGCAGACACCGACGGCGACGCTGTGCTGCCAGAATGTGAGCGGCATATCGGCCGGGGCGATGGCGGCGACATAGCCGGAAATGCCGCCGACGGTCGCCAGTTGCCGGACGCGGCCGAGGCCGAGCAGCGAGGTGGCGGTAAAGATGTCGTGCACCGGCGACAGGCGGCGCGTCTGCGTCGCCGCCGTGTTGGCCAGCGACAGAATGCGCGCGGTGATGGCCGGATCGTGGCGGATATAGTCCGCCAGCGTTGCGGTGTTGGCTTCCGGATCGTCGAGCGTGGCGAGGATGCGGCTGACAACCAGCGGAAAAGCGGGCAGCGTGCTGCTGCGATCGATGACCTCTTGTTGCGTCACGGCGGCTGTCGTCATCATGCGCTCCGGTAGATCAATATCTGGTCGAACAGGGCGGCCATGACCGGGTCGGCGAGGTCGGCGCCGTCGAAGATCTCCATCACGCGGCGCGCCGCCAGGGCGGCATCGACGGCGACGTCCTCGTCGCGGCGGCTGTCGGCTTCGGTGATGAAGATGTACTCGGCGTGGTGCGCCATGAGCTGGTGCAGATTGTCCCGCGTCAGGCTGTGCCCGGCGGGCAGCGCAAAGCGCAAGCGGCCATGCTCGACGACGCGCACCGGCGAGCCCAGCACCATCCCCGGCTCGGCGTCGACGCTGGCGATATAGCGCGGTCGGGTTCTCATTGCGGGCCTCCCCCGCCAAAGCGCGGCGCCGTGGCATGCGGCCCGATGGCGGAGTTGCGCGTGTCGAGCTCTTCGTTGATGACGTTGGAGATCACTTCGACCTGTTCCATCAGGGTGCCGGTCAGGTCGCGGCGGGTGTCCTCGTCGTAGTTCTGGGTCAGCAGCAGTTCGGCGAAGCCGTAGATGCTGGCCAGCGGCTCGCGCATCCGCTCGGCGATGTGCACCAGCTGGCTGTCGTGGTCGCTGTCCGTCGGCGCATGGAAGAAATAGTAAATGGCGCGCAAGGCCTCGTCGCCGGTCTCCACCCGCCGCTGGCCGAATCGGCGGCGGTCGGGCAAAGGCGAGTTGAACAGCGCATCGAAGTCGGATTCGCTCATGCCGAGCACCGTCGCCGCGGCTGTCCCGGTGCGGTACTCGAAGGCCGGATTGACCCGGCACACCTTGCCGTCGCGGCCGATGGCGACCAGGCCCCAGGGGCAATGCTGCCACGCGGCCTCGGCCTCGGTCTGCGCCGGACGCTGGTTTGAAGTATTCATGGCAGGGGGCTCTCCTTGCTTCCGGTCGCTGCCGCGCCGGAAGGCGACAGCAAGGCCGTGGTCAGATGGCGCACCAGCGCCACCGGACTGAAGGGTTTGATGAAGTAGGCGTCGGCGCCCAGCGCGCGGCCGAACTCCTGATCCGCCACCTGGCCGCGGGCGGTGACCAGCACGACATGGATCGAGGCCAGTGCCGGGTCGCTCTTGATTCTCTGGCAGAGCTGGTAACCGCTCATGCTGCCGGGCAGCATCACGTCGAGCACGATGCCGTCGGGCCGCGATGTGGCGAGACTGGCGTAGGTCGAATCGGCGTCGCCGAATTGTTCCAGCTCGAAGTGGTCGCGCAAGGCGAGACAGATCATCTGCCGGATGACGGCGTGATCGTCCACAATCAGGAGTTTTTTCATGGTCTGGCTCCAGGGTCTGAGGTAGCGGGAAAGTCGTCGGCGCTGTCGCAGAAACGTGCGGCGATGGCTTCGAATTCGGCTTGCAGGGCAACAAAGGCGTCGACGATGTCGGGATCGAAATGCGAGCCGCGTCCCTCGACGATGATGCGGCTGGCCTTTTCGTGCGGCATGGCCGCCTTGTAGGCGCGCACGCTGATCAGCGCGTCATACACATCGGCCAGCGCCATCAGCCGCGCCGCGATGGGAATGTGCTCGCCGGAGAGCCCTTCCGGGTAGCCGCTGCCGTCCCATTTTTCCTGGTGGCTGCCGGCGATGGCCTTGGCGAAGGCGAGGAAGGGCGCGCTGCGCCCCATCTGCTGCTCGGCGTTCTCGATGGCTTCGCGTCCGAGCGTGGTGTGCGTCTTCATCACCTCGAATTCCTCCACCGTCAGCTTGCCCGGCTTGAGCAGGATCTGGTCGGGAATGCCGACCTTGCCGATGTCATGCAAGGGCGCCGACTTGCAGATGGTTTCGATGTTGGTGCGGGTCAGCGCCAGCGAGAAACGCGGGTGCCGCTGCAGGTGCTCGGCCAGTGCCCGCACGTAGTGCTGGGTGCGCCGCAGGTGGTTGCCGGTCTCGTTGTCGCGCGTCTCCGCCAGCGAGGCCAGGGCGAGGATGGTGACGTCCTGGACGAATTCCATCTCCCTCGCCCGCTTCGACACCTCGCCCACCAGAAAGACGTTCTTGTCGCGGATGAAATCGGCCGCGCTCTTGGCCGCGAGGTGGGTCTTCACCCGCGCCAGCAGGATCGGCCCGCTGATCGGTTTGGCGATGTAGTCCACCGCGCCGAGGGCGAAACCCTCCGCCTCGTCGGCCTCGTTGTTCATCCCGGTGAGAAAGATTACCGGGATGTCGCGCGTGCTGCGGTCGGCCTTGAGCCGGCGGCAGACTTCGTGGCCGCTCAGGTCCGGCATCATGATGTCGAGCAGGATCAGGTCCGGCGTCGGCTTGGCCGCTGCCAGGGCCAGCCCCTTCTCGCCGCCGTTGGCGGCCTTGAGGCGGTATTCGCGCTTCAGCAGATCGTTGACGATGCCGAGAATTTCCGGGCTGTCGTCGATCACCAGTACGGTTTCGCGGGCATCGCCGGGGCTGGCCGGGTTTTGGCTTGTCATGCTCATGCGCTGTGTTCCCTTCAGTTTGTCTGCCGCAGCAGGCGCAAGGCGTCATCGAGATCGAAGGCATTCACCGCCGTCTCGATTTGCGCCAGCCGTGCGGCGGGGATAATGACTTTCAGTGCCGCTGCATTGCGCTCGAGACAGGCCATCGCCTCGGGATTGCTTTCGCTCAGCAGTTGTTCCAGTTCGGCCACGGCCGCGGCGGCGCCAGCCACATCAGGCAAGGCGGCTTCGGGCGCGGCCGGCAGCTTGTCGCGCAGGGCCGCAATCAGTTCGCGCAACTGGCCGTCGATGACGCCGATGTGCCGGTCGGCATCCGCCCGCGGCAGGCGTTCGGCGAGCGCCTTCTCCAGCGCCGCGGCCTGTTCCGCCAGGCGGCCGGCGCCGATGCTGGCGGCGACGCTCTTCAGCGTATGCGCCTGGCGTTGCGCCGTAACCCAGTCACCGGCGTCGAGCGCGGCGGCCATCGTCTGACCGGTGTTTTCCTGCAGCCTGCAGAACTTGCGAACCGTGGCGAAATACAGCTCGGTGTTGCCCAGCATGCGCCGCAAGGCCGGCCCCGGATCGATCGCGGCCACACCCAGATCCAGAGCCGGCGCCGCCGGCGCGGTGCTGACGGCGGCCGTGGCCATATCGCTGTCGCTGTCGGCCGCCGCCGCGGCGTGCCGCGGCGCGATCCACTTCAGCAGCGTCTGCCACAGCAGCTCCGGTTCGATCGGCTTGGGGATGAAGTCGTTCATGCCCGCCTCCTGGCAGCGCTGGCGATCCGCCGCCTGGGCGTTGGCGGTCATCGCCACCACCGGCAGTGCGGCCAGGCCGGGCAGGCGACGCAACTGCCGGGTAGCCTCGACGCCGTCCATCACCGGCATCTGCATGTCCATCAAGACCAGGGCGTAGTCATTCGCCTGCAGCCGGTCCAGCGCCACCTGGCCGTTTTCGGCGAGATCGACCTCGAGCCGGGCGTGGCGCAGCAGATCCAGCGCCACCTCCTGGTTGATCTCGTTGTCCTCGACCAGCAGGATGCGCGCCCCGGCGATCGCCGCCAGGCTTTGCAGCGCAGTCGACGTCAGTTCGGCGGCCTGGCGCAGGTCGCCGCCGGCGCTGCCCTGCAGCGCCCGCATCGCCGCCTCGAACAGGGTCGAGGCGTTGAGCGGCTTGATCAGCACGTCGCGGATGCCGGCGTCTTCGGCCTGGTGAAACACTTCCTCGCGGCCGTAGGCGGTGACCAGCATCAGGTGCGGCGGCTCGGCCAGCGCCAGATCCTTGATGCGGCGACAGGCATCGACGCCGTTCATGGCCGGCATGTGCCAGTCCATGAACACCAG
>CAINHS010000067.1 GCA_903848955.1 uncultured beta proteobacterium | reverse complement strand
CGTTTACCAGTACAAGGACATCGCCAATATCTCGCAGGGCGTGGGCCAGATCGGCTACCAGTTGACTACCTCCGATTACGGCCTGGCCGACATGACCACCATCAATTCGCTGTCCTATTCGGCCCTCAGGTTTTCCAAGACCTGGGCGCCGGTTGTCGAATACCGTTTCGACAAGTGCTCGGTCGCGTCGGGTGCAGGTGCCATCATCGACAGCGGACCCAACCACATTGACGGAACCGCCGTCGGCACCTTGAAGGTGCAGAAGACGGGGGAACTGTGCACGGCGCTGAATTTCGACGGCGCTCCCAATGCCACTGACGTCCAGGTACCGGCCAATGCCGTGTTCAACATCGCCAGCAAAATCACCGTTGCCGCCTGGGTGCGTCACTCCAGTGCCGGATTCAAGACCTGGGAAACCATACTGGCCAAAGGCGATTCCGCTTACCGGCTGCACTTGAACGGCGGCTGCAGCATCGGCGACTCGCTCTATGGCTATACCACCGCGAATGCCTTTACCTTCGGCCTCAACGGTGGTTGCGGCAACGCAGACCTGAATTCGGGCGTCGTGCCTGCAGCCGATACCTGGTATCACGTAGTCGGCACCTACGACGGCTTTATCATGAAGATCTTCATCAACGGCCTGCTGGCGAACTCCGTTCCCTATACCAATGCCATTGGTCTGAATGCCTATCCCCTCTACGTCGGTGAAAACTCCCAGAACGGTGGTCGCAACTGGAGCGGCGATATCGACGAGCTCAAGATCTACAACACCGCACTGCGCGATGCCGATGTGCTGATGCTCTACCAGAACGAGGCGGCCGGCTTCAATTTCGATGGCAGCAAGCGAATTTGTGTTACCTGCCCGACCGGATCGTTTGGCAAGTACAACGCTTACGATCGATGGTACTGGACGGCCAATGCGACCCCCGCCCCTCCGGCGACGCCCACTGCTCCTATTGATGGCGTGATGAAGACCAAGGTTGCCGGTCAATCTTTTTTGACAACAACCTACATACCCGGTGGAAGCACAGTTGACAGAAGCATAGACATCGTTGCCCTGAATACAGGACGAACTGCAATCGATACGACGGTCAATGCCAGCGTCAATGTCAGCCTGATTTCCTACGCCGCCGGCGCCGCGATAAGCACCACAACCCAGTGCCCCGCAGCCTACAGCGTGATATCCGGCCCCACCGCCATAACGCTTGCCAGCGGCCACTCGACCGCGACACTGAATCCGACCGTGAACAATGCCTACCCCTATGTCAAAGTGCTGATCACCGACGGCACCAACACGTCCTGCTCGAACGACAGTTTTGCCATCCGACCCTACTACCTCGACGTAACCGGGGCATCGGCGACCGACAGCGACTGGACGACCCCGGGCACCACGAACCCCCTGAACAACAGCGGATTCAGGCACAAGGCTGGACAACCGTTCACAATCAACAACGTGGTGGCAAGAACCAGCACCGGAGCGACCGCAAGCATGTATTCCGGCAGTCCATATTTCGTCCCGGGCAATCTCGTGCTCCCTGATCCGACCACTTGTCCTGCCTGCATACTGGACCGGCCGCCGCAACCCACCTGGACCGGCACGGGTACCATCACGACTTCCAACCTGGTCTACCGGGAAGTCGGCGCCTTTACCTGGGAACTGGAAGACCGCACTTTTTCCACGGCTGACAATGGCGACTCCACCGTCAGCGAACGTTATTTCCGTTCCAACGCCGTAAAGACCGCAGGCCGCTTCGTGCCGGATCATTTTGCGGTCGGCACGACATCTCTGGTACCTCGCTCGGATATCGCAGCCTGCAGCGGATCCACCTTCACCTATATGGGCGAGCCGATGCTGCTTTCGCTCCAACTCATTGCCCAGGAGGCAACCGCCAGCGCGACGACCCAGAACTACGTGGATCAGACCAGGCTCACGACCGGCAACCCGACGACGCTGGGCTCGAACAACAGTTGGGGACTGTGGGCGGTCGGGACCAACGTCGCCGGCACCGCGGGATGCCGCGCGTTGTTCGCTTCTGCCAGCCCGTTCAGCACGACCCTGTCGGGCTGCACGCCGGCCGGATGGCCGGCATCAGGCTATTCCGCGCCCAGTGCCCGTTTCAGTGCCAGCACTCCAGCCCTTACCTGGAGTGCGGCAGCCCCGGGTAAGCTGACCTTGGGAGCGCAGATTGCGCTGAACCGTGCCAACTCGGTCGATGGCCCGCTCACAACGCTTGCCATCGGCATTGCGCCACAGGATGCCGATGGGGTAAGCCTGGCGACAGGCAGCCTCAACCTCGATGCAGACGGCACAGCCGGCAACGAGCGGGCACGCATCGCTACTACCGACATCCGGTTTGGCCAGCTGAAGCTGCAAAGTGCCTACGGCTCGGAGCTGCTGCCGATCCGCATGCCGGTGCAGGCCGAATACTGGAAGAACAGCAGTTGGCAAAAAAATACCGATGACAGCTGCACCCCGCTTACTATTGGCACGGTTGCGATTGGCAATGTATTAAAGCCTGCAGGATCACTTCTCGCCTTTTCGGTACCGCCGATCGGTATCGCTGGCGACCCGTTAGCCAGACTCGGGGCCGGTTCGACCAATCTCAGGATAACTCCGTTCACTACCGGGTTTGGTAGTGCCGATATTGTTCTCAATCTCGGCAACGGCGTCACCAACTCCGGCAGCAAGAGTTGCGAACCGGCCGCCTTTGACGCCACCTACGTCGGCGGTACCGCGCCCGCTACCAGCCTTACCTACCTGTCAGGAAACTGGTGCGGTGCGGCCTACGACAAGGCACCCTCGGCCCGTGTCAAACTCGGCTCGCCCAAGGCCCCCTACATCTACCTGCGCGAACGCTACTGATTCAGAGACGACAAGGGAAGTCAGGGTAGCAGGCGAATGCAGCCGCGCCTATCCTCCCAGCAATTCCTTCGGCAACGGAAAGTTGACGTTCTCGGCCACGCCGTCCAGGCTTTCGACGCGGCCGGCGCCGAGCGCCGCAAGGCGTTCCACCACGCCATTGACCAGCACTTCGGG
>CAINHS010000066.1 GCA_903848955.1 uncultured beta proteobacterium | reverse complement strand
TGGGCGCCGGTATACAGCACCGGGTAATGGTCCTTGAGGCGCGCCGCGACATAGTTGGCGTTGAGGATGGCGATCTCGGTGGCGCGCGTCAGACCGGCGCCGCCCATCATGGTGATGTAAATCCAGGAGATCGGCAGGATCGAGGCCGAACCCCAGGGCGCCGCGGATACGGCGCCCTGGCCGCCATGCGGGCCGGCGACGCCTTGCACCGCGTGGTTGGCCATGAAGGGCGCGAGGTGGGCCTTGAGTCCGATCGGTCCCATGCCCGGTCCGCCGCCGCCGTGTGGAATGGCGAAGGTCTTGTGCAGGTTGATGTGCGAGACGTCGGCGCCGATGTCGGCCGGCCGGCAGAGGCCGACCTGGGCGTTGAGGTTGGCGCCGTCCATGTAGACCTGGCCGCCGTGGTCATGGATGACGGTGCAGATGTCCTTGATCGCCTCCTCGAAGACGCCGTGCGTCGACGGGTAGGTGATCATCAGGCAGGCGAGCTCGGCCGCGTGCTGTGCGGCTTTGGCCTTGAGGTCGGCGAGGTCGACGTTGCCGTTGTCGTCGCAGGCGACCGCGACGACTTCGAGGCCGCACATCTGCGCCGTCGCCGGGTTGGTGCCGTGGGCCGATTTCGGGATCAGGCAGACCTTGCGCGCATCCTGGCCGTTTGCCGCCTGATAGCGGCGGATTGCCACCAGCCCGGCGTATTCGCCCTGTGCGCCGGAGTTCGGCTGCATGCAGACGGCATCGAAGCCGGTGATCGCCTTGAGCTGGTTTTCCAGGCCCGTGATCAGTTCCAGGTAGCCCTGCGCCTGGTCCGGCGGCGCGAAGGGGTGCATCAGGGCGAACTGCGGCCATGACACCGGGATCATCTCGGCGGCGGCGTTGAGCTTCATGGTGCAGGAGCCGAGCGGGATCATCGAATGATCGAGCGCCAGGTCGCGGTTCTGCAGGCGCTTGAGATAGCGCAGCATGCCGTGCTCGGTGTGATGCGTTTTGAATACCGGATGGCTGAGTATCGGCTCGCGCCGCTGCAGCGTGGCCGGAATGGCGCAGGGACGGGCGGCGTCGAGGGCTTCCAGCGCCGTGGTCTTGCCGAAGATATGCAGCAGTGCCGCGACATCTTCGCGCGTGGTGGTCTCGTCGAGGCTGATGCCGATCGTTTCGTCGTCGACGCGGCGCAGGTTGTAGCCGGCAGTGCACGCGGCCTGCAGAAGCGGCAGCGTCCTTCCGGCACCGACCTTCAGCTCGAAGCTGTCGAAGAAGTCACGCCCGGTGACGCCGAGGGCACCGGCCAGCAGGGCCGTCAGGCGATGGATGCGCCCGGCGATGCTGCGCAGGCCTTCGGGGCCGTGCCATACCGCGTACATGCCGGCGATGTTGGCGAGCAGGACCTGCGAGGTGCAGATGTTGGAGTTGGCTTTCTCGCGGCGGATGTGCTGCTCGCGGGTCTGCAGCGCCATGCGGTAGGCGGTCTTGCCGCGGGCATCCTTGGAGACGCCGATGATGCGTCCCGGCATCGAACGCACATGGCTTTCGCGGGTGGCGAAGAAGGCCGCGTGCGGACCGCCGAAGCCCGGCGGCACGCCGAAGCGCTGCGACGAGCCGAGGGCGATGTCGGCGCCCATTTCGCCGGGGGGCTTGAGCAGCACCAGCGCCATCAGGTCGGAAGCGACGGCGACCACGCCGCCCTTGCCCTTGATCATGGCGATGGCGGTAGTCAGGTCGGTGATTTCGCCGCGCGCGTTGGGATACTGCAGCAGGGCGCCGAACAGCTCGTGCTTCACCGCATCTTCAGGCCGGCCCGATACCAGTTCGAAACCGAACCAGGCGGCGCGCGTCCTGATCACGTCGATGGTCTGCGGGAAGGCCGCCTCATCGACGAAAAAGACATTGCCCTTGGCCTTCGATATGCGCCGCGCCATGGTCATGGCCTCGGCGGCGGCGGTGGCCTCGTCGAGCAGCGAGGCGTTGGCGATCTCCATGCCGGTGAGGTCGCAGACCATCTGCTGGTAGTTGAGCAGCGCTTCCAGCCGGCCCTGCGCGATTTCGGCCTGGTAGGGGGTGTAGGCGGTGTACCAGCCGGGATTCTCGAACAGGTTGCGCAGGATCACGGGGGGCGTGTGGGTGCCGTAGTAGCCCTGGCCGATCAGCGATTTGTTCACCACGTTTTTCGCCGCGATGGCCGCCAGCCGGGCCAGCGCCGCGTGTTCCGGCATCGGTTCCGGCAGGTCGAGCGGCCGCTGCAGGCGGATGCTTGCCGGCACCGTCTCGCTGATCAGCGTACTGAGCGAGGCGGTGCCGATCGCGGCGAGCATGCCGGCAATGGCATGATCATCGGGGCCGATGTGGCGGCCGATGAATTCGTCGCGATGTTCGAGCTGGGCGAGCGGTATCGAGAGGGGTTCGGCGTGCATGGCGATGTATGGAAATTGAAAAATTCAGTTGAACCACAGAGACACAGAGGCACAGAGAAAAGTCTGGCGAGAAAAGCTTTTGCAGTTCTCTGCGCCTCTGTGTCTCTGTGGTGAAAGGTTTTCGCCTAAAACGTGGCGGTGTAGGCAGCGGCGTCGAGCAGGGCGCCGAGCTCTGCCGCACACTTGGCGGAATCGGCCGGCATGATGCGGAACAGCCAGGTGGCATAGGCATCGGCATTGACCGACTCCGGTGCGTCGGCGGCGGCCTGGTTGATGTCTACCACTTCGCCGGAAACCGGCACGTAGATGTCGGAGGCGGCCTTCACCGATTCGACCACCGCGCATTCCTCGCCGGCCTTGACGACGCGGCCGACGGCCGGCAGTTCGAGGAAGACGATGTCGCCCAGTGCTTCCTGGGCGTGGTCGGTGATACCGATGGTGACGCTGCCGTCGGCTTCCAGCCTGGCCCACTCGTGGGAGGCGGCGTATTTCAGGTTGGCGGGTGCGTTCATTTCCAATCTCCAAGAAAAATCACGGGTCACAGAGATCACAGAGAACACAGAGCAGGCGCGGAGTTTTTCCTCTGTGCCCTCTGTGTCCTCTGTGGCTAAATCAGGTTTTTGCCATTGCGCACGAAGCTTGGTTTGACGACGCGTGCCTTGAGGCGCCTGTCGCGTATTTCGACCTCGACCTCGCTGCCGATGGCGACGCCGGCCGGCAGACGCGCCAGCGCGATCGACTGGTTGAGGCTGGGCGAGAACGTGCCGCTGGTGATTTCGCCCGCGCCTTGCGCCGTGATGACTTTCTGGTGGGCGCGCAGCACGCCGCGGTCGAGCAGCAGCAGGCCGGCAAATTGGTTGCGTACCGGGCGCGCATTGTTACCCTCCAGCGCCGGCTTGCCGATGAAGTCGCGCGCCGTGTCCTTCAGGTCGACCGTCCATTTGAGTCCGGCTTCGTAGGGCGAGATGCTCTCGTCCATGTCCTGGCCGTAGAGGTTCATGCCGGCTTCGAGCCGCAGCGTGTCGCGGGCGCCGAGGCCGCAGGGCTTGATGCCGGCGTCGAGGAGTTTTTGCCAGACCCGGGCGGCATCGCCTGCCGGCAGCGTTATCTCGAAACCGTCTTCGCCGGTGTAGCCGGTGCGGGCGATCAGCCAGTCGTCATGCCCGGCGGCCTGGAAGACGGCGAGCGGTTCGCTTGCGGCGCGCGTGGCGGGGAAGGCCGTCCAGAATCTGGCGCGGGCATCCGGACCCTGCACGGCGATCATGGCCAGCGCGTCGGGACCGTCGCGGCGCTGCGTCAGTTCGGCCTTGAACCCGGGCAATTGCTTGCGCATCCAGGCGATGTCTTTCCCGGCGGTGCCGGCATTGACCACGATGCGGAAGTGTTCGGCCGTGAAGAAATACACGATCAGGTCGTCGATGACACCGGCGGATTCGTCGAGCAGGCAGGAGTAGAGCGCCTTGCCGGGCTGCGTCAGCTTGGCTACGTCGTTGGCCAGCAGGCGGCGCAGCCAAGGCGTGGCATCGGCACCGGTGAGGTCCAGCGCGCACATGTGGGAGACGTCGAACATGCCGGCGTCGCGGCGCACGGCATGGTGCTCCTCGATCTGCGAGCCGTAGTGGATCGGCATTTCCCATCCGGAGAAATCGACCATCCTGGCGCCGGCGGCGAGGTGGCAGTCGTAAAGCGGTGTGCGCAGCGGCATGGCGGTCCCCGGACGGAGTGCGACAAAAGACGCGACGGGGTCCCGTCACATCCCCATCTGTCCTTGGCGCCTGAGAGATTTACTCCGTCGGCGGGCAGGCTTCGCGTGTTGCAGCGAGCTGCCGCTCTCCAGATTTTTGCTGCGTCGTCGGCCCTTTTGCCTGAGCGGTTCCTGGGGGTTGCGCCTTCGGCGGTGACGGTGGGAAAAGTGTCACTCTCTCCCGACGACCAGGCCTGATTATCCTATAAATCGACGCATTGCGAAGCCGAAACCGCATTATCGCGGCCCGGCCGTTCATTCCCCGGCGTCGGGCACGGGTTCCGCCCATTCGCGGCGGGCCGGGCTTTACTAAAGCGCAGCCTTGCGGTACTGTATGGAAATACAGTCACAGGAGCATGGCCATGGCCGATGATCTGACTCCCCGCCAGCGGGAAATTCTCGATTTCATACGCAACAGTCTGGAAGTCTTCAGCGTGCCGCCGACGCGCGCCGAGATCGCCGGCGCCTTCGGTTTCGCTTCGCCCAATGCCGCCGAGGATCATCTCAAGGCATTGGCGAAAAAGGGTGCGATCACCCTCGAGCCCGGTTCCGCGCGCGGCATCCGGCTGGTGGAACAGCTCGGTTTGCCGCTGATCGGCATCGTCGCCGCCGGCAGCCCGTTGCTGGCGATTGAAAACCGTCTCGGCCAGATACGC
The DNA here is from genome assembly GCA_903848955.1 of uncultured beta proteobacterium. Classification (GTDB taxonomy): domain Bacteria; phylum Pseudomonadota; class Gammaproteobacteria; order Burkholderiales; family Rhodocyclaceae; genus Sulfuritalea. Next base: position 41,506 of record CAINHS010000066.1, on the reverse strand, counting down.
ATCGATCCCGCCCTATTCACGCCTCGCGCCGATTTCCTGCTGCGCGTGCGCGGCCTGTCGATGATCGAGGCCGGCATCCTCGATGGCGACCTGCTCGCCGTGCACCGCACGACCGAAGCCTCCAACGGTCAGATCGTCATCGCCCGGCTGGGCGACGAAGTCACCGTCAAGCGCTTCAAGCGGCGCGGCGCCATGGTCGAACTGATCGCCGAGAACCGCGACTTCGCCCCCATCCTGGTCAATACGCGCAAGGAGCCGCTGACCATCGAGGGCATCGCTGTCGGCCTGATCCGGGATGGCCGGACGCTGTGAGTTCCAAAGGCAAAAAAAGCTTTACCGCAGAGGCGCAGAGGCGCAGAGAAAATCAAAAGAATCTTGCTTTTCTCTGCGATTCCTCTGTGCCTCTGCGCCTCTGCGGTGGATTTGTTTCGGCATGAACCCTGCACTGACCCAAGTACTGGAGCGCTCCGACATCCGCCGCGGCGATGCCTTCGGCATGGCGCCGTTGCCGGCGCTGGCTACCGGCTTCCCCCGGCTGGATGCCCAACTGCCCGGCGGCGGCTGGCCGCGCGGGGCTTTGACCGAGTTGCTGGCGGAACACGGCGGCATCGGCGAACTCGGCCTCTTGCTGCCGGCGCTGGCGGCGCTTACCGCTGCCGGCCGGACCGTGGTGCTGATCGCTCCGCCGCACTGTGCCCATGCGCCGGCCTGGGCTGCTGCCGGCATTCGTCTCGATTGCCTGCGTCTGGTGTTTCCACGCCAGCCGCGCGATGCCCTGTGGGCCGGCGTCGAGTCCCTGCGTTGCGGCGGCGTGGCGGCCACGCTGCTCTGGCTTGATGACTTGTTCCGCCGGCAATTGCCCGCCAACAGCCTGCGTCGTTTGCATCTGGCGGCGGGCGAGGGCGGCGGCGGGGCATTTTTCTTCCGTCCCGCGCAGTGTGCCGCCGGGGCTTCTGCCGCATCACTGCGTCTTCACCTGCAAGCGGCGGGCCGGCAGTTGCGCGTAAATATTCTTAAGCGGCGCGGACCGCCCGCCCGGCAGGCGCTCCTGCTCGACATCGCGCGACCCGCGCATTTTCCCCATGCTGTGGCTGGCGCTGCATTGCCCGACACAAACGGCAGCCGACGGCGCAGCCGCGTCGCCGCCTGACGACGCCCCGGTCACGACATTCCCGACTCCGGCGCTGGCTTGCTGGGCCGGGCGTTTTACGCCGCACGTCAATCTCGCACCGGATGCGCTGCGCCTCGAAGTTGCCGCCAGCCTGCGCTTGTTCGGCGGCCTGCCGGCGCTGTTGCGCCGGGTGCGCGAAGATCTTGCCGCCATGGCTATTACCGCGCAACTGGCGGTGGCGGCGACGCCGCTCGCCGCCTTGTGGCTGGCGCGTTCCGCTGCGGATGCTCTCTGTACCGATCTGCCGGCCACGCGCGCGGCACTCGCTGCCGTGCCCCTGACTGCGCTGCAACTGCCGCCGCCGCTGGCGCGGCGCATCGAGGGCTGCGGCCTGCGCCGCATCGGCGATCTGCTGGCCCTGCCGCGCGCCAGCCTCGGACTGCGCCTCGGAAAACCATTTGTCATCGACCTGGCGCGCGCCCTGGGCGAGATTGCCGACCCGCAGGCGTACTTCGTTTTTCCCGAGCGCTTCGAGCAGGGGCTGGAACTGCCGGCGCCGGTCGACGCTGCGCCGGTGCTGCTGTTTGCCGCGCGACGCCTGATTGCGGCGCTTGCCGGCTGGCTGGCGGCGCGGAATGGGGCGGTGCGCGAAATCGAATGCCTGATCGATCACGGTCATGGCCTGATCACCGCGATGCCGCTGGCCTTCAGCGCGCCGGTGCATAGCGCCGAGCGCATCGAACGCGTGTTCAGGCAGCGGCTGGACCGGCTGGTCCTGACCGCGCCGGCGCTGGCGCTGCGTCTGCGTGTGCAGGAGGCGCAGCCGCGCGAGGAGCGCAGCCATGCCTTGTTTGACGGTGGCGGGCAGCGGCATGAGGCTCTGGCCGATCTCATGGATCGCCTTGGCGCACGGCTGGGGCCGCGGGCCGTGCAAGGACTGGCCTGCCATGCCGATCATCGCCCGGAACTGGCGAGCCGGGCCGACCCGGAGGCACCGGCCGGAAAACTGCCGGCGCCGGCCGGCCTGCCGCGCCCGCTGTGGCTGGTCGATCCACCCGAGGCCTTGCGTGAAGCCCGTGGCCGCCCGCAACGGGAGGGCCCGCTGACGCTGCTCGCCGGCCCGGAACGCATCGAATCCGGCTGGTGGGACGGCGGTGACGCCCGCCGCGACTACTTCGTCGCCATCGACGGCGCAGGTCGCTGGCTGTGGCTTTTTCGCGATCCGCGCCCGCCCGGCGGCTGGTACCTGCACGGATGGTTTGCCTGATGGCGTGTGAGCAAGGCCGCCGGTCCGTTCGCCGCTGCAGTATCCGTTCGACCCCGTCATCCGCAGTTGCGATCGAGCGTTTAATGAAAATAGGTTAATCTCATGGCGAAGTCAGGCTGGATGCTGTGGCAGGCGTCCATACTCATCGAGTCAAGTTCTTCGCCACTGGATTACTTTTGCAGACGCAGGCAACGGCAGGATGTCGAGTCGGAATGAAGCTACAAAATATTCGGTTTTGGCTGGGATTGGCGCTGGCCATCGGCGTCGCCTTTTACCTCCTGAGCAGTCGCAACCAGGACGTTGCGGAACCGGCCTTCGGGTCTGTTCCGGGCTCGGGTGCTGCGCCTTCAACACTGTCGCCGGAAGAACGGACAAAGCGCCACGAACTGGTAGAAAGAATGATGCAGAACAATGAGTTTCGCCCTCCTCCCGGAAATGTCGGCATCCATCCATCGGCGGCAAGTCCTTTCGGACAAGTGGCGCGAACGGGGGCAGGTGATGCGCCCCTGAATGGGGGTGGAAATCCGACACTGCAGGCCGTGATGCCACAAATCGGCGCGATGAATCTGGGTAGCCCGAACAAGCAAAACGCAGTCGCTGCAGCGACACGGGATAACTTGTCCGTACCGGCTCTGCTTCAGCCCAACACGGGTGCGCCGAAATCGTCGATGGAGTTCGAATCGCCACCGGGAGTGGGTTCGCCGAAGGGCGGACAGTAGCCGCAGTCGTACTGATTTGATGCGACGTCTGAGGAATTTCCGGTTGAGGTGCTGCTTGGGCATTTGCCTTGCATTTACCTTCTTCCCCGGTTCGGTCATGGCTTTCGCCGGGGGCGACAAGGCTCGCGTCATCGTCAAATTCAAGCAAGAGTCTTTTCTGGTTCGAAAGCACGCGCTAGCGGCTACGGCAGGGACTGCGGAAACTTTCACCATGCTTGCGGCCCGCGCCAATTCCCTGGCTGGCCGCACGGGCCTGACCCTGGCCGCCGGCCGCGCACTTCACGCCCATGCGCAGGTCGTGACCGCGCGCGGCATCAGTGCCGCCGATCTTGCGGCGCGCCTTGCGCAAGAGCCCGACGTTGAGTACGCCGTCATAGACTACCGGCGCAGACACTTCGCCTTACCCGCTGATCCCTTGTATGCCCAGGGACCGCCGGTTACCGGCAGCACGGGCGGACCGGTCGCCGGCCAGTGGTACCTCCATGCGCCTAGCGCTACGCTTGTCTCCGGCATCAATGCCGCCGGCGCCTGGGACCTGACTACGGGCAGTGCCGACATCGTGGTGGCCGTGCTTGATACCGGGGTCCGCCCGGAGCACCCCGACCTGAACGGCAGACTGCTGCCCGGCTACAACATGGTGAGCGATATAGCGACAGGCAATGATGGTGGCGGCCGGGACGCGGATGCCTCCGATCCGGGCGACTGGGTGACGGCGACCGAATCCAACGACCCGTCCAGTCCGTTCTACCAGTGCGACGCGTCCGACAGTTCGTGGCACGGAACGATGACCACGAGCCTGGTGGGTGCCGCATCCAACAATGCTGTGGGCATGGCGGGTGTGGCGTGGGGGGTAAGGCTGCTGCCGGTTCGCGTGCTCGGCAAATGCGGCGGCTACGATTCCGACATCATCGCCGGCATGCAATGGGCGGCCGGTCTGCCGGTTCCCGGCGTTCCGCTCAATCCGAGCCCTGCCCGCGTCATCAACATGAGCCTGGGCAGCACGGAGCCGTGCCCTCAGAGCTACATCGATGCGATCAACTCCATCACCGGCAAACAGAATCCGGCGGTGATCGTGATATCCGCGGGGAACACCTCCGGCCTTGCCGTTACAGCACCGGCCAACTGTCCGGGCGTAATCGCCGTGGCGGGTGTGCGCCACATCGGCACCAAGGTCGGATTCTCGGATATCGGGCCGGAGATCAGCATCAGCGCGCCTGGCGGCAACTGTGTCGATACGGCGGCGGGAGCCGCCTGCCTGTATCCGATACTCGCCGCAACCAATACGGGTCTTACCGTGCCGGTGGCATCGGGCTATACCGACGGCTTCAACTACAGCATCGGCACAAGCTTCGCCGCACCACTCGTCGCCGGCACCGTCGCTCTGATGATGTCGGTCAATCCGACGCTGACACCGGCGCAAGTCAAGGACATGCTGGTCAAATCTGCGCGCGCTTTTCCGACCAGCGGTGCGGCCGCAACGGTGAGGAATTGCCGCGCACCGGGCAGTCGCGAGCAACTGGAGTGCTACTGCACCACGTCGACCTGCGGCGCCGGCATGCTCGATGCGGCGGCAGCGGTAGCCAGCGCTGTACAGAGTGCCCCGGCAGCGTTCGCCTTTGTTCGCGGCTGGAATCTCGTCGGCAACGGCGTCGAAGCGCCAATCACGGTAGCCGGCACGTTCAACGATTCCAGCAAGGTCGCATCCGTATGGAAGTGGCTTCCGGGCAGCTCGAACTGGGCCTTCTACACCCCGGCTCATACTGACGGGGGTGCCGCCTACGCTGACAGCAAGGGCTACAGCAGCCTTGCCGTCATCAATGCCGGCGAGGGCTTCTGGGTAAATGCTGCTACGGCATTCTCGGTGCCGCTGCCATCGGCAAGCTCCGTGCAATCGTCGAGCTTCAAGCCGGCGGTATCGAGCCCGGCGACTCCCGGCGGAACCCATGCCTTGCCATCCGGCTGGAGTCTGATCGGTAGCGGAGACCGCCCGACGCCGGCGCAGTTCGATGCCGCCATTGCCAACGCCAATTCCGCGCCGCCTGTGGCCGGTCAGGTTTACAGCAACCTCACCACCCTGTGGGCCTGGGACGCAACGGCACAGAAATGGTATTTTTGGGCCCCGAGTCTGGTCAACAGCGGCGGCTTGACGAGTTATCTCGGCAGCAGGAACTATCTCGATTTTTCGACCCTGCCAGGCACACCCGCCGGCACGCTTTCTTCGACAACAGGGTTCTGGGTGAATATGCCGTAGCCGGCATCACGCTTGACAGGCAGGCACGCCCTCTCGCGGGCCGGAAAATACGCGGGTTTGCGCTACACTGTATATAAACACAGTTGTCAGCCGAGCCATGTCATCCCTGCCGCCCTACGCCGAACTCCACTGCCTTTCCAACTTCAGTTTTCTGCGCGGGGCGTCGCACGCCGCGGAACTGGTGGCGCGGGCCGCGCAGCTGGGTTATGCGGCACTGGCGATCACCGACGAATGCAGCTTCGCCGGCAGTGTGCGGGCGCACCTGGCGGCGCGGGATGCCGCGCTGCATCTGATCCACGGCACCGAGCTGCAGCTCGCCTGCGGCATGAAGCTGGTGCTGCTGGCGTGCAATCGTGCCGGCTACGGAAATCTCTCGGCGCTGGTGACCCTCGGCCGCCGGCGCGCGGCGAAGGGGACGTATTGCCTGACGCGCAACGATCTCGCCGGATGGGATGGCGGCGGCGTGCCGGATTGCCTGGCCTTGTGGCTTCCCGCCGCGCAACCCGATGCTGCCGATGCGATCTGGCTGGCCGAACATTTCGCCGGCCGCGCCTGGATCGCCTTCGAGCGGCATTTGCGGCCCGATGACCACGAACGCCTGGCGCAGTTGCGCCAGTTGGCGACGACGACGCATCTGCCTCTGGTCGCCGCCGGCGACGTGCATATGCATGCGCGCTCGCGGCGTCCCCTGCAGGACGTGCTCGCCGCCTTGCGCCTGAACACCACTGTGGCGGAAGCCGGGCAGGCACTGTTTGCCAACGCTGAGCGCCACCTGCGTTCGCGGCTGGCCCTGGCGCGCCTGTATCCGCCGGAACTGCTGGCCGAGACGCTGAAGATCGCCGCGCGCTGCACGTTTTCCTTCGACGAACTGCGCTACGAGTATCCGGAGGAAGTCGTACCGGCGGGCCAGACACCCGACTCCTGGCTGCGGCAGCTGACCCGGGACGGTCTCGCCCGACGCTATCCGGCCGGCGTGCCGGGCAAGGTGCAGGCGCAGGTCGAACACGAACTGCGGCTGATCGAGGAGATGGTTTATGCGCCGTATTTTCTGACGGTTCACGACATCGTCGCCTGGGCCCGCGGACGGGGCATCCTGTGCCAGGGGCGCGGCTCGGCGGCGAACTCGGCGGTGTGCTATGCGCTTTTCATCACCGAGGTCGATCCGGCGCGAGCCGCGATGCTGTTCGAGCGCTTCGTGTCGAAGGAGCGCAACGAGCCGCCTGACATCGACGTCGACTTCGAGCATCAGCGGCGCGAGGAAGTGATCCAGTACATCTATGCCAGGTACGGCCGCGAACGCGCGGCGCTGGCCGCGGCGGTGATCACCTGGCGGACTCGCGGCTCCCTGCGCGACGCCGGGCGGGCGCTGGGTTTCGCGCCGGCGGCGATCGACCGCCTGGCCGGCAACCTGGCCTGGTGGGAAAAGCGCGAGGAACTGCCGCAGCGTTTCGCCGAGGTCGGGCTCGACCCGGCCGCTCCCGCCGTCCAGCGCTGGCTGGCGATCGCCGGAATGCTCCGGGGTTTTCCGCGCCATCTGTCGCAGCACGTCGGCGGCTTCGTTATCGCCCGCTCGCGCCTCGACCGCCTGGTGCCGGTGGAAAACGCCGCGATGCCGGAGCGCACGGTGATCCAGTGGGACAAGGACGACATCGACGCGCTGGGCCTGATGAAGGTCGACGTGCTGGCACTGGGCATGTTGAGCGCCATCCGCCGCATGTTGGCCGCCGTGGCGCTGCGGCATGGCCGGCCGTTCGCTTTGGCCGATGTGCCGGCCGAGGATGCCGCCACCTACGCCATGGTGTCGCGCGCCGATACCGTCGGCGTGTTCCAGATCGAGTCGCGGGCGCAGATGGCCATGCTGCCGCGCCTCAGGCCGGCCTGCTACTACGACCTGGTGATCGAAGTGGCGTTGGTGCGGCCGGGGCCGATCCAGGGCAACATGGTGCATCCGTATCTCAGGCGGCGGCAGGGGCTGGAGCCGGTCAGCTACCCGAGCGAGGCGGTGCGCGGCGTACTCGAACGCACCCTGGGCATCCCGATTTTCCAGGAGCAGGCGATGCAGATCGCCATCGTCGCCGCCGGTTTCACGGCGGGCGAAGCCGATCAGTTGCGCCGGGCGATGGCGGCGTGGAAGCGCAAGGGCGGGCTCGGGCCTTTCCGCGACAAGCTGCTCGGCGGCATGCGCGAACGCGGCTACACCGACGAGTTCGCCGAAGCGCTGTATCGCCAGATCGAAGGTTTCGGCGACTACGGCTTTCCCGAATCGCACGCGGCAAGTTTCGCCCTGCTGGTCTATGTCTCGGCCTGGCTCAAGCGCCATGAGCCGGCCGCTTTTCTGCTCGGGCTGCTGAACTCGCAACCCATGGGTTTCTATTCCGCCTCGCAACTGGTGCAGGACGCGCGCCGTCACGGCGTCGAAGTGCGGCCGGTGGATGTCACCGTGAGCGAGCGGGAGAGCACTCTGGAAGCTGAAGGCATGTCCGCCGTGCGTCTCGGGCTGCATCAGGTAGGCAACTTTCCTGCGGCGGCGGGCAGCCGCATCGTCGCGGCGAGAGCGCAGGCGCCTTTTGCCGATCTGGCCGATCTGGCCCGGCGCGCGGAACTTGGCTGCGCCGATCTCGATGCGCTGGCCGGCGCCGGCGCCTTGGCGCATCTGGCCGGGCATCGGCGTCAGGCGGCCTGGGCGGCGGCAGCGATTCCTCTGCAGCGCGACCTTTTTGCCGGCATTGCGCCGCGCGAAGAGGCGGTGAATTTCGCCGCGCCGCGCGAGGGCGAGGACATCGCCGCCGACTACCGCAGTCTCGGCCTCAGTCTCGGCCGCCATCCGCTGGCGCTGTTGCGCGCCACACTGGCGGCGAAGCGCTACCTGCCGGCCAGTGCCCTGCGCGAGGGCGGCAACAACGCGCTGCTGCGCTGCGCCGGCATCGTCACCTGCCGCCAGCGGCCGGGAACGGCCGGCGGCGTCATTTTCGTCACGCTGGAGGATGAAACCGGTTTCGCCAATGTCGTGGTGTTCCAGGACCTTGCGCTGCGCCAACGCCGGATCCTGCTCGGCAGCCGGCTACTGGGCGTCGCCGGGCAGTTGCAGCGCCAGGGCGAGGGCGAACATGCCGTGGTGCATCTGCTTGCCAAACGTCTGTTCGATCACAGCGAACTGCTCGGGCGCCTGGTGACGACGAGCCGGGATTTTTGCTGAAGGCAGCCGGCCATGCCGCCAAGGCATGCCGACACGTGCTGCGTCCCGCCGCAGGAGACTTTAAGCCGCGACGTTGATCAACTGGCCGATTTTCTGCCCGTTCATATTTACGGTGGGGGCCGGCGCTTTGACCGTCTTGCTTGCGCCATCATCCGCATTGCCGTCTTTTTCAGGCGCGCCCTTGACTTCGGCAGCCTCCGGTGCGCGTTGCGTGGCCTGTGCTGCCGTGCTGCTGTTGCCGCTGCTGATGGATCCGATTGCGTTCATGATGTTTCCTTTGCGTTATGAAGCGGTCACGCTTTGCGGTTGAGCAACAAGCCCTGCTGGAACTTGTCCAGGGCCTTGTCGATTTGCAGCATCTCCTCCGACGGAATCTGCTGAATGACTTCCTTGGTCACCGGGTCGGTGATCTTGACGATCGGCCGACCGCTGCTTTCATCGACGGAGAAGCTCAGTTCGGGCGCGACGGCGCTGACCCGGCGCTGCAGTTCTCCGGTGATGCGCTGCAGCTCTTCCGCGCTCGGTTGCGGTTTTGCGGCTTGAGCGGCGGCTGCGACCGGTGGCTGGCCGGTGGCAGCGGTAGCGGCCTTCACCGGCACAGTCGCTTGAGCGGCGGATGAGGCCTGGCGTTGATCCGGTATCGGCGGTGCCGCACCGGTGGTTGAGGAAATGTTGTTCATAACGGCTTCCCCTTATTGCAGGTATTCATGACCCTATCCCATTGCCGGGCGAACTTACCCGGGTTACGTCCATCATTTACGGCGGCTTTAGGCGCAACTTGAGGGCTTGATTGTAAATAAATGCAAATCCGGCTCGGTCGTGACTGCTGAACCCGATCCTAGCCGTGTCTGCGCTGGAAATCTTCCATGAAAACAGCTAGTTCCTCAACCGCCGCCAAGGTCAGTCCGTTGTAGATCGAAGCCCGCACCCCGCCGATTGCCCGATGGCCCGGGAGTCCGGAAAATCCTGCCGCCAGCGCCTCGGCCAGAAATTGTTGTTCCAGCGCCGGGGATCCGAGATTGAACGCTACGTTCATCATGGAGCGGTCCCGGGCCGCGGCCCGGCCCCGGTAGAAACCATGGCTGCCGTCCAGCAGGCGATACAGCAGTTCCGCCTTCTGCCGGTTGATCTGGTCCATCCGCGCCACACCGCCGATGTCGTCGATCAGCCAGCGCGTAACCAGCAGGACCACGTAGATCGCCAGCACCGGCGGCGTGTTGAAGTTGGAATGTGTCTCGATATGGCTGCGGTAATCGAGAAAACCCGGCAGATCGTCAGGCGCATTCCGTAGCACCTCGTCGCGCAGCAGAACGACGGTCACCCCGGCCGGCCCGATATTCTTCTGGGCATGGGCATAGATCAGGGAAAACCGCGATGCTTCGCACGGCCTGGAGAGGAAGTCGGACGACATGTCGCAGACACGGGGAACATCGTCGCGGCCGAGAACCCGATGGAACTGCAGTCCCTCGACCGTTTCATTGGAAACGTAGTGGAGATAGGCGGCGTCGGCGGAGAAGGGCAGTTCGTCGTCGCCCGGCAGGCGCCTGAAGCCGCCCGCCTCGCCGCTCCAGACGACGCGCAGCGGTCCTTCACGCCTGGCTTCGGGAAGCGACTTGCCGCTCCAGTAGCCGGTATGCAGGTATTCCGCCGGACGCGTTTTTCCGTGCAGCAGGCTCATCGGCACCATGGAGAACTGCTGCGTCGCCCCGCCTTGCAACAACAGTACGTGATAGTCGGCGGACAGCCCCAGCAGCGTCCGGATATTGGTTTCAAGCTCGCTGATCACTGCGGCAAACCAGTCCGAGCGGTGGCTGATGCCGAGGATCGAGAGGCCGGTTTCGGGCACCTCGGCAATCGCCTGCTGAACCTGCAGCAATACGCTCGCCGGCAATGCGCCGGGTCCGCCGGAAAAATTCAGGCGGTTTTGCGGACGCCCCGGCGAGTGCGGTGACATGGCACGCTCACGCATCGGCTGAAGTTGCGGGTTGATCGGTCAGTTTGAAGAGGAAATCGCGAAACGCGTCCTTGACCTTCAGCATATGCACCTGCTTGTAGGGAAACTTTTCTTCCGGATCCATGGCATGGACTACCATGGCATGGTCGATTTCAAATATCAGCAGTTGCCCGTCCGCGGTCTGCGCGCAATCAATGCACAGGTAGTCAAGCTGCGTGCGCTGCCAGACGGCATCCAGTGCCGATCGATGGCGCCGGACGAAATCGTCGAAATTCGCCATGAAGGAGGCTTCCTCTTCTCTCTTTCGCGCCTCTTCGTACATCCCCGCATTCACGTAATGGATCATCCAGTGGGATGAGACGGCCATGTGGCAGGCAAACGGCCTGCCGCCGATCAGGGCGACCCGCATCTTTCTGAACAGTCCGTCACTGCCGCTGTAGTCGATGAAGCGGGACAGAAAGAATTCCGCCTCATCAACGCGGGAAAGATAGCCGGCGATGCCCTGCGGACCGTCGATCTTGTCAAGATCGCGTCCGGCGTGGGAGCCGACCGGACGCAGAATGAGCGGGAAATCACAGTCCTCGAACAGTTCGGACAGGCGTTTCGCGCCGCTGGCAATGTCCTGCAGCAAGGAGCGGGAAGCGCGATGGGTTGCGGGTATCAGCACGCCCGGTGCATCTTGCAGGAGCGAACTGGCGGCGGCGCGGCCGACTGCCGGGATATGCCGCGGCGCATTGATGACGGGCTTCGGCCAGGCGCTCAGCGCCTGCTCGAGCGTGGCCAGGAGTTCGTGGTTCTCGTCGGCCTCGCTGATGGCGACGATCAGGGCGTCGTGTTCGGGAACCGGCAAGGCCAGGGGGTTGCCGGGGGTCACGTAATAGAAGTCGAGGTCGATGTCGCTGTTTTCCAGCAGGCATTCGAGCGGCGTATTGGCTGCCAGGTCGCCCGGCACCATGAGCATCAGCAAGCGGCATCTTGCCGGTTGTACTGCGGCGGCGAGGTGGTAGATCCGCTTCAGCGCCAGGGCCTGGCTCTGCATGGCCAAGCCGAGATCGCGCTGACCGAGGCACAGCATGGCGATGGACAGGTTCATCCACAGGTTGGCGTCGTCGGCATCATCGGTGGCCCGCGCCAGCATCTCCCGGGCGACCGGCGACAGGTCGGTGCCGGCAATGCTCATGCGCAGAAAAGGAGCAAGCCCCGCAAAAGCCGTCTTCGGCCGGGGCGTGTTTCCGGAGTGACTTGAGTTCATCGGACCAATTCGGAAAAAATGCGTTGGCAGGCGCGCGGCAGATTGAAACTGCACGGCCTGATTAATCCGCCAAGTGTGTCATGAAAAAGCCTTTCTGTCCGTTTCGACTCCCGCCGCGCACGGATGTCTGCATATCGATTTCAGCAGCGCGCCGTGCTTGCCGGCGGGGTGGCGTCCGCGGCCTGTTTCCCGCCGGGGCAGGCATCCGCTCGTCATTCGGGCTGATATACTGCCGTATGACTTTGTTCTAAGGTTGAATGCGGTCAAAAATGCCCGGCAAGGCTGCGCTGTCCAATGCTTCTGTGGAAGGTAGTGAAATGAACGCAATATCAGGTTGGTGGGGCAAGCTCGGACTGCAGTTGAAATTGCAGATTCTCATTCAGGGATTCCTGATTGTCATTCTTCTCGCGGCCCAGCAATGGATCCTCTACCGGTTCGAGCACCAGGTCCTCAACGCCGCCGAACAGCGTGCCATAGCGGTGGCGGACGGCGCCATCAACGGCTTGAATACCTTGATGGTCATCAAGGCGGGCGACAGCGAAGTCATCAGCAACAAGACGGCCCGCATATCCTTTCTGAAGAAGATGGGCGCTTCGGAAACGGTCAAGGAAATGCGGGCTTTCCGCGCCAAGCAACTTGACACCGAGTTTCCGGCTGGCCTTGCCGAGGAGTATCCGGTCGACGAAATGGACCGCAGCGTCCTCGCCAGCGGCAAGACCGAGTCCAGGTTGATCCGGGGCGACAACGGTGATGCCGGGTTCAGAACGGTGGTGCCCTTCATCGCCAGGAAGAATTTCCGCACCATCGATTGCCTCAAATGCCATGGGGTGGAAGAGGGTACGGTGCTCGGCGCGGCCAGTGTCATCATCGACGTCAAGGACGACATGGCCATCATCCGCAACGTCGATACCTTGATCTGGGTCGGCCAGGGAATCCTGCAAGTCATATTGTTTCTGGTCATAGGCTTGATCGTGCGCCGGCTGCTGAGTCAGCTCGGCGGCGAGCCGGCCTATGTCATCGACATCGTGCGCCAGATCGCCGCGGGCAACCTGTCGCGCGACATCGCAACCGGCAGCGGTGACCGCAGCAGCCTGTTGGCGGCGATGAAGCAGATGCAAGCCGGCCTGAGGGACATTGTTGGCGGAATACTGCAGACGGCCGACCGGCTGGCGCAGTCATCCCACCGCCTGGCGACTGCCGCGCATCAAGTGCAGAAGGCGTCGGAGCGTCAGAGCGATGCGTCCTCGTCGACCGCGGCCGCGGTTGAGGAAATGACCGTCTGCATCGGGCAGATCGCGCAAAATGCCGATGATGCGCAGAAGTATGCGTCGGCGACCGGCGTACTGGCCAAGGAAGGATCGGGCGTGGCGCAGGAAGTGGTCGCCGAGATGGACAAGATCTCTGCAGCCGTCACCACCTCATCCGGAGAAATCACCTCGCTGGGTGAAAAATCGCACGAGATATCCAATATCGTCCAGGTCATCAAGGAGATCGCGGAACAGACCAATCTGCTGGCCTTGAACGCCGCCATCGAGGCCGCCCGCGCCGGGGAACAGGGACGCGGCTTCGCCGTCGTTGCCGACGAGGTAAGAAAGCTGGCCGAACGGACAGCCCTGTCGACGCGGGAGATATCGTCGATGATCGAGACCATCCAGAGCGGTACCAGCGAAGCGGTAGAGGGCATGTCGACGGGCCTGGTGCGCGTCAATGACGGGGTTCGCATGGTCGGCCGTGCCGGCGACTCGATGGGAAAGATCCAGGGTGCCGTGCAGCAGGTCCTCGCTGCGGTGGATGACATCTCTGCGTCGCTGAAGGAGCAAAGCGCAACCAGTCACCTGATTGCCAGGAATGTCGAGGGAATCGCCCGGATGACGGAGGAAACCAGCGCCGTCGTCAAGGATGTTTCCGTGTCCGCTGATGAACTCGAGCGCCTGGCGGCAGACCTGAAGCAATCCATGGGGCAATTCAAGCTCTGAGTGCAGGCAACGGGCGGTGCCATCCATGGCGGCACGGGCAGTGATCCGGATCATCGAGGCCGCCGCGCGGTCGGCGCTCGTGTTCCTGTGTTTTTGCGGGATGCCTGTTGGCGAGGCCGGCGCCTGGGAAAACCACAGCTTGCCGGCCTACCGCGCCTTCGAGCGTATGCCAGAGATTGCCGCAGCGCCGCCGGTGCAAGCGGAAGCCCTCGACGCCTTCCTCAAGGCGGAAGAAAAAGCCGTTGCGCAACTCCTGGCCGGGCAGGAAGTCTGGGCGCGGGCCAATATCGACGCCTATCCGCCGCGGCCGTCGGCGCTCGATTTCAGGCCGGAGGCGGGGGCCCCGGATGCGGCCAGAAGGATGGCGTTTTTCCGGGCACTGCGCATCGCGCAGGACAGCCGCTTTGCGCTCTACCTCCAGCCGGACGGGCAGGAGGCGGTGCCGCAGCGCAGAGCGCTGCCCTTCGCGGCCGCGAGCAGCTTGCCGCAGCCCGCCGGCTTCTTCCCGCGCTTCGTCGCGCTGGCGCCGGGCGAACGCGTCCCGGCGCTGGAGGTGGTCGCATCCGCTACCGATGAACCGGACTACGGCCTCGACATCAACTGCTGGCAGGACAGTCCCGGCGCATGGGGCAAGACCTACGGCTTCGGCCCTCTGCCGTTCGGCAATCCGGCACTGGCGTTTGCCACCCAGGCGCCGTTTCACATGGGTTTCTTTCACGAAAGCAGCGTGATCTACCAGGCCGCGCCCTTCCTCCGGCGGACATTTCCGCTGTTGCGTGCGCACCAGTACTCGACCCTGGCCGTCCTCGCCTTCCGTACCGGACATGCCTACTGGGGCTGGCGCTTTACCGGGCTTGCGCTGCATTACGTGCAGGACCTGACGCAGCCGTATCACGCCAGTCTCGCGCCCGGCGAGTCCGCCGTGGGGCTGATCACGGCAAACATCCTGGCGCTGGCCGGTCTGCCGGCAATGAAGCGCAATCTCACCGTTCTGCTCTCCAACCGTCATCTGGCACTTGAGCGCTACCAGTTGCAACTGTTGCAGAGTGCGGCGCAGGCGAGACTGGACAGCCCCGTCGTTCTTGCCCTGCGCAGCGATGCGCGCGATGCATCCTATCCCGCCTGGTCGGATGCCTACCTCAGGGATGTCGTCGCGCGCCAGGCCCATGCGCATGGCCCGGGCCTGGCGGCGTTGCTGATGGCAACCATGCCCAAGGGCTATGTGGCGGATCCGGACTATGACTTCGGCGTACAAGGCGACAGGGTCGACCTGCTGGCCGAACTGTCGCACCGGGATCCTGCCCGACGCGCCGAACTGGACCATGAAGTTGCCGACCTGATGGGCAATTTCGGCGCCCACACTCGTAACTTCGTGCGTGCCATCCTGAAAGCGGCCGGGTTGCCTTGAGGGGTTCTCAGGCCCCGAATTGCGCCATGAAGCGCCGGTCTATCCTGTCCTTCCAGCGCCATGCCCAGGCGCCGGATGCGCTGAAGCCGCCCCATGACGCCAGGGCATTGCCGTTGCCGGTACTGATCAGGTAGAGCGCGCGCTTTTGCGGCAGCCATTCGTGCAGGGCCTGTCCGCAGCAAAGGGCGCGCAGGTTTGCAGCCAGAGGCGGCCCGGCGCGCACGGCAAACACGCCTGACTTGGGGCGGGCGTCGCTGTAGGCGGCGACATCGCCGGCGGCGAACACAAAGGGGTGGGAGAGGCTCTGCAGCCTCCGGTTGACGCGGATGAAGCCGTCACTGTCCGTGGCCAGTCCGCTGTGCGCCGGCCAGGAAGGCGCCGCCGCGCCAGTGGCGACCAGCACGGCATCGGCGGCGAGTTGTGAGCCGTCGTCGAGTTGGACATGATCTGGCGTCACGGCGACTGCGCGCCGGCCTGCCTGGTGCGCGATGCCCTTCGCCGCGAGCAGTTGCATTGCCTTGCGGCGCAACGCAAGGGGAAAGCAGGCCAACGGCCGGTGGTTGCCGCCGATAAGGGCGAGGCGCGCATGGTCCAGCCCTTCGGCAGCAAAACGGGCCTGCATGGCAAAGGCCAGTTCGACCGCCGCAGCGCCGTCGCCGACGATCGCCAGCTTCAACTCGGATTGCCGCGCCCGCTCCAGCAGGCCGGGCCAGGCAGCGACAAAGCCTTCGATGGGTCGCACAGGCAAGGCGTGTTCGAGCGCGCCGGGCAGGTCATCCGGATGGGCGACGGGGCCGCTGTCGATCGAAACATGGTCGAACGGGATGCTGTCGCCGTTGGCGCAGAGCACCTGCCGTGCTTCGAGATCGAGTTCGTCGCAGGCGCTCTGCGCCAGGCGGACGCCGGCACGCTGCGCCAGCAGGTCGAGCGCCAGGCAGCAGTCTTCAATGGCGTAGCGGCCTTCGATCCAGCCGGGCAGCATGCCCGAATAAATCTGGCGGGAATACGGCGACAGCAGCGTGACGTCGGTATCGGCCATGGGCTTCGCCGCCAGCGCTGCCAGCACATGGACGTGGGCATGGCCGCCGCCGATCAGGATCAGGCGCGTCATGCGTCGGCCTCCTGTTGCCGCAGGGCTTGCCAGCGCGCCACGTCCTCCGGCCGATCGACATCCCAGAGCATCGCCACTTCTTTCCAGCTCAGCCCGAGCCGCGCCAGCCGGTCGCGGGTCCGGGCCATGACCTCGGCGGTGCTCCAGGCGATGTCGTCGAACAGTTCCGGGGCCGGTTGTTGCAGTCCGACCAGGCAGTAGCCGCCGTCCTCGGTGCTTATGAAAACGGCATCGACGCAACGCAGGGCGGCGGCGGCCTGCCGCAGATGGCCGGCGTTCAGGGCCGGGCAGTCGGTGCCGACCAGCAGCAGCGGCTGCCCGCCGCCGGCGGCAAAGACGTGAGCCATGCGCTGACCGATATCGCCATCGGCTTGGGCGCGCAAGGGGAGTCCGCAGCGTTGTCGCAAGGCACGAAAGAACCGGTGTCCGGCGTCGGGCGCGCACCAGACTGTCGTCGCGCCGATGCCAGCGGCATGGATGGTGGCGAGCGTGCGCAGGGTCAGTTGCCGGTGCAGGCGCGCCGCGGCGGCCGCGCCCAGCGTCGGGATCAACCGGGTCTTGGCGTAGCCGGAAACGGGCGCCTTGGCCATGACTGCGATTTCGATGGATTCAGCCGGCACGCGGCAGGTAGCCATAACGTCGTGCCAGTCGCGCCGGGTCGGCGCCGAGAAAGTAGGCGGCGCGCAGCCACCACATCAGCACGATGGTGCGCAGCACGCCGTGCCGCTCCCAGCGCCTGCCTGAAGTGAGCACCGTTTCATGCAGGCAGGCGGGCGCTGCCAGTTTCTTCAGCGCGGCGGACAGCGCAATGTCCTCCATCAGCGGCAGATCGGCGTAACCGCCGACGAGATCGAATGCCTCGCGTCGGACGAAGATGGCCTGATCGCCGGTGGCGATGCCGGTCAGGCGCGAGCGCAGGTTCATCAGGCCTTCGACGAGGCGCAGCAAGGGCTGGCGGCCGTCGATGCGGACATCAAAGCGTCCCCATGCGGCGCCGTCGTCCATGGCCGTTCGCAGCGCCGTCACCGCGTTGGCGGGAAGCGTCGTGTCGGCGTGGAGGAAGAGCAGGACTGCGGCCTGGCCGGCGGCGGCGCCGGCATTCATCTGTGCGGCACGACCGCGCGGCGCGGTCAGTACGCGATCGGCCAGCGGGCCGGCCAGGGCCGGCGTGCCGTCGCTGCTGCCGCCATCGACCACGATCAGTTCCACGCCCTTCGCCCGCCATGCCTGCAGCCGCAGGAGGTGCTCGACGATCTGCGGCGCTTCGTCGAGCACCGGCATGATGATGGACAGATCAGCCCTCATGTCTTATCCGCGCCGCCAGGCATGAAAGCGGGCCGCCCAGGTCAGAAGCTTCTGCGGCGCATGCGCCTTCTTCCAGGCGCCGGCGGCGAATTTGTTGGCCTCGGCCAGCGTCGGGTAGATGTGGATGGTGCCGAGCAGCTTGTTCAGGCCGAGCCCGTGGCGCATGGCCAGGACGAATTCGGCCAACAGGTCGGCGGCATGTTCGCCGACGATGGTGACGCCCAGTATCCTGTCCTTGCCCGGCACGGTCAGCACCTTGACGAAGCCATGCGCCTCGCCGTCGGCAATCGCGCGGTCGAGGTCGTCCATGGCGTAGACCGTGATTTCGTGAGCGATGCCGCGCTCCGTTGCCTCGCTTTGGTTGAGCCCGACGCACGCCACTTCGGGGTCGACAAACGTGGCCCGGGGGATCACGGAATAGTCGGCGCGGAACCTGGCGAAGGGATCGGACAGGGCATTGACGGCGGCATACCAGGCCTGATGCGCCGCCGTGTGGGTGAATTGATAGGGGCCGGCGACATCGCCCGCGGCATAGATGTTGGGGTACTTGGTCTGCAGGAACTCGTTGGTCTCGATGGTGCGTCCGGTGGCAATGCCGAGTTCCTCCAGTCCGTAGCCCTTGAGGTTGGCGACACGGCCGACGGCCACCAGCACGGCATCGAAGGGAACGCGGATGTCGGTGTCGCGATGTTCGGCGATCAGAATTTTCTCGCCGTTTTCGATGACGAACTGTCTGGCGCGATGTTCGAGCAGCACGCTGATGCCCTCGTCGCGGAAGCGCTGCAGGACGAGCGCGGAGACATCCGGGTCTTCCCTCATCAGCAGGCGCGGCGCCATTTCCACTTGAGTAACCCGGGCGCCGAAGCGGGCGAAGGCCTGGGCCAGTTCGGTGCCGATGGGGCCGCCGCCGAGGACGAGCAGTCGCTGCGGCAACTCGCGCAGCGCCCAGACGGTGTCCGAGGTCAGATAGCCGACCGCGTCGATGCCGGGTATCGGCGGCACCAAGGGCCGGGCACCGGCCGCGATCACGATGCTGCGCGTGCTCAGGCGCCGGCTGCGACCGTCCTTGTCGACCACCTCGACTTCCCAGGGCGAGACGATTTTTGCCTTGCCTTCGATCACCTCGACGCCCAGCGCGGTGTAGCGCGCGGCGGAATCGTGGGGTTCGACCGTCTGCACCACGCGCTGAACGCGCTCCATGACCTCGGCGAAGTCGAAGTCTGCCTGCGCCGAGCGGATGCCGAATTCCTTCGAGTGCCGCATCTGCGACAGCAGCCGGGCCGAGCGGATCAGGGCCTTGGACGGCACGCAGCCGGTGTTCAGGCAGTCGCCCCCCAGCTTGTGCTGCTCGATCAGCGTGACTTCGGATCTGACTGCCGCAGCAATGTAGGCGGTGACCAGGCCGGCGCTGCCGCCGCCGATGACAATCAGGTTGCGCTGGAAGCGCCGCGGCCTGTTCCAGCCGGCGTAAATGCGACGCGTCTGGATCATCCCGACGATCCTCCTGGCGATCAGCGGGAAGATGCCGAGCAGGGTGAATGAGGCGATCAGCGCCGGCGACAGGATGCCCGCCAGGCTGTCGATGCGGGAGAGTTGCGTGCCGGCATTCACATACACGACGGTGCCGGCGAGCATGCCGACCTGGCTGACCCGGTAGAAGGTTCCGGTGCGCATCGGCGTCAGGCCCAGCAGCAGGTTGATCATGAAGAAGGGGAAGGCCGGCACCAGGCGCAGGGTGAACAGGTAGAAGCCGCCTTGCTGCTCGACGCCGGAATTGATCGCCCGCAGCCGGTCGCCGAAGCGTTGCTGTACCCAGTCGCGCAACAGGAAGCGCGAAGCGAGAAAGGCCAGCGTGGCGCCGATGCTGGAGGCGAACGACACCAGGATGGTGCCCGCCAGCAGGCCGAAAATTGCGCCGGCGGCGAGCGTCATCAGCGTCGCGCCGGGCAGCGACAGGCCGGTGACCGCGACATAGAGGAGGAAGAATGCCAGCGCCGCCATGGCCGGATTCGCCGCGCGCCAGGCCTCGATCGCCGCCTGCTTGTCCTTGAAGTAGTCGAGGCTGAGGTAACGGCCGAGGTCGAGCGCGACGAAGGCGGCGACGGCCGCCAGCAGCGCGAGGAGCAGGAGCAGGCGCCGCCGGCTCATGCGTGTGGCATGCTCACTTGCTGCCCCAGACTTCTTCCACCCGTGCGTCCCTGCCGCAGGATTTGCGGTAGTAGCTGTAGCGGATCGGGTTCTTCCTGTAGTAGTCCTGGTGGTAGTTCTCGGCCAGCCAGAAGGCGCCGGCAGGGGCCAGTTCGGTGTGGATAAGCTTGAACCTGCCGCTCTTCAGCAGCGCGTCGCGGCTGGCCTCGGCGGCCTTGCGCTCGGCCTCGTTCTGCCAGTAGATGGCGCTGCGGTACTGGCTGCCGGTGTCGCAGAACTGCCGGTCCTTGACCGTGGGGTCGATGTGCCGCCAGAAATAGTCGAGCAGTTGCGGATAGCTGACTTTGCGCGGGTCGTAGATCACCCGCACCGCTTCGGCGTGCCCGGTGCCGCCGGCGCTGACCTGCTCGTAGTTCGGGTTGGCCGTCCTGCCGCCGGTATAGCCGGATTCCACTTCGACGACGCCGGGCAGCGCCTCGAAGTCCTTTTCGATGCACCAGAAACAGCCGCCGGCGAAAATCGCCGTGGCGCTGCCCGGCGGCACCACGGCCGGTGCCGCCGGCGTGTCGGCATGGGCGGCGCTGGCAAGGAAGGCGCAGAGCCAGATCGTCCGCATCAGGAATTTCACGGCTATGTCCTCAGTGCTGGAAGGGTTTCGCCCTGCAGGACGAACTTCAAGGCGACGCCATTATTGCAGTAGCGCTTGCCCGTGGGTTGCGGGCCGTCGTTGAAGACGTGGCCCTGGTGCCCGCCACAACGCGAGCAGTGATATTCGGTGCGCGGGTAGATCAGCTTGAAGTCGGTCGACGTGCCGATGCCACCCGGCAGCGGCTGCCAGAAGCTCGGCCAGCCGGTGCCGCTTTCGTACTTGTGGGCGCTGTCGAACAGCGGCAGGTTGCAGGCGGCACAGACAAAGGTGCCGGCGCGCTTTTCGGCGTTCAGCGCGCTGCTGCCGGCCATTTCCGTGCCTTCTTCGAACAGCACGCGGTAGGCGTCTGCCGGCAGCTGCCCCTGCCACTCGCGCTTGCTCCTGGTCAGCGGAAATGCGCTCGCTGCGCCGGCAGAGGCGACTGGTAGCGAGAATGCGGCCATGAGTCCGGGAATGCGAGAAATCCAGTTGCGACGGTTCATCATTGTCTCCTGTGGGTCGATACGTGCCGCTTGGTCCGTCCGGCTTGAATATTCTTTACAGATTGCCGCTGTTAGTCATCGTGGGTGACAATGCGTTCCATCGATTTTTCAAGCGAGCCCCATGGAACCGGATCGTCAGACCAAGCCGGATGCCACCAACGTCTGCCCCCAATGCGGCGCCCGCTTTCGCTGCGGCATGGAGGGCGGCGACAAGGAGTGCTGGTGCGCGAGCCTGCCGCCCCTGCTGCCGGTGCCGGCGACAGGCAGCGCGGATTCTCCCGGGGCAAGCTGTCTCTGCCCGGAGTGCCTCAAGGCCAGGCTGTTGCCGCACGACCCGGGCTGACGCTCAATTGCTGCAACTGGGCGCCGGCGAAGTCTCATGACCGAGGGCGCCGCCGCAGCTTGAACCCTGGCCGGCGCTGCAGCCGTAGCAGTGATCGGCAACGCGAACCGGCAGGCTTTGCAGCAGGGCCGGTGTCGCGCTGGTGATGTGCAGTCGCCTCCCGGCCGTTTCGGTCAAGCCCAGGCCAAGCTGCTGGTTGAAGTCGCAGTCGTAAAGATAGCCTTGCCAGTCGACGCTGATCAGGTTGCGGCACATCACCTGTTCCAGATTCTCGTGCCGGTGGGCGGTGCGCAGCATGTCCATGTAGCTGTTGAACCGGCCTTTCGAGATCAGCAGGCTGCCGAAGCGCTGTATGGGCATGTTGGCGAGGGTGAATAGCTGATTGAAAACGATGCCGTAGCGGTCGCCGAGGTGCTGCTTGTAATCCGTTTGCAGTGCCGCCTGCGGCGGCGGCAGGGCGGTGCCCTGGGGGTTATAGACGAGGTTGAGGCTGAGCCCGCTTGCCTCCCGTCCGTAGCCCAGGGCATTGAGCTGTTTGAGCCCGCGCAGACTTGCCTCGAAAACCCCCTTGCCGCGCTGCCTGTCGACGTTTTCTTCGAGGTAACAAGGCAATGAGGCGACGATCTCGACGTGGTGGCCGGCGAGGAATCCGGCCAGGTCCTCGAAGCCCGGTTCCTCGAGAATGGTCAGGTTGCAGCGGTCGATGACGCGCAGGCCGCGCGCCCTGGCAGCGATCACCAGGCGGCGGAACTGCGGATTGAGTTCGGGCGCGCCGCCGGTGAGGTCGATGGCATTGACATCCGGGTTGGCGGCAAGGAAGTCGATCGCGGCGTCGACGGTTTCGGCCGTCATTTCTTCCGTACGCGCCGGCCCGGCGTTGACATGACAGTGCAGGCAACTCTGGTTGCAGCGGTAGCCGAGGTTCAACTGCAGAGTCTGGATGGAGCGTCGCATCAGGGCCGGGAAGTCGGTATGGCTCAGCAGGTGCAGGGTGGCATGCATCGGTTTTCTCCGCAGGGTTTGCCATCTTGGCCGGGCGGGCCGCCAATTGCTTGCAGTGTGCGCCGGATTTCCTGAAAGATATCCGGTCTGCGCGGTGCGCCGATGACATGAGCTATAAATATTCCGGCCAAGGGATATAGTAGAGCCGTGTGAGGGACTCATTCAACATGGAGCGCCGATGATGGATTTCGCCCGTTTGCCGCTGGACCTTGCCGGACTCCTCGCGCTTTCCGGCGGACCTGCGGATGACCCTCAACCTGTGCCGGCCGATGCCACGGCAGGCGCATGATTGACGCGGCCATGGCGAGTCGGGGCGACCGTCTCAAGAGAATCAGAAACCTGGCGCTGCTGCTTACCGTCTTGTCATTCCTGATAGTCGTCATCAGTGCCTACATACGCATGACCGGAGCCGGCCTGGGCTGCGCCGGATGGCCCGACTGCTACGGCCAGTTGCTGGCCGGCGGACCGCATCCGCACACGGGCGCTGTCCGCATCATGCACCGCGTTGCGGCATCGCTTGCGCTCCTGCTGGGGTTCTTCGCCGCCTGGCATTGCGCGCGGCCCGCGCCGGTTCAGCCGCTGGGGCGCTACGCCGCAATGCTGCTGGCATTGATGATCCTGCTGACCCTGGTCGGGATCTTCAGTTCCGATGCCCACCGGGTATGGGCCGGTTTCGTCAACATGCTTGGCGGTCTCGGTCTGGTTGCCCTGTCCTGGCGGATGGTGCTGGCGGCGGAGCCGGGCGCTCCCCGGCCGGATCTGTCGCGCCCGGGTTTGCCGCTGCGGGGAGGGCTTGTCGCGCTGGCTGCGGCGATTGCTTTGGGGGCCTTGATCGGCGCCCGCTATGCCGCGGTCTCATGCACCTCGACGCCGGCTTGTGCCGGTGTCTGGTGGCCGGCAGCGGAGGGCTGGACCGCCCTCAATCCATTCGCCGTTGTCGCGGCGGCATCATTGCCGGGCGACGCCGGCGGGGTGACGCTGCATCTGCTGCACCGCTACTGCGCGGCGGCTGCGCTGCTGTTGCTGGGGATCGCCGGGGTTCAAGCGCAAAACGCCGGTGCCACTCGCGTGGCAGGCAGGTGGCTGATCGTCCTGTTGCTTGCCGAGTTTGCACTGGGCAGCCTGACCGTGGTCAGCGGCTTCAATCTCTGGCTGGCGATAGGCCACAGTGTCTGTGCGCCGGGGCTTCTCGCCGCAGGCATTCAACTGCTGAACAGGGCCACGGCGGGCGGGCGGCCGCAGCGGTAGTTGAGCGCCGGAGCGTTGGCGACGCTGTCCTGCGCCGCGGCGGCACTCAGGTGGACAGCTTGCGTCCCAGGCGTTGCTCGACGGCATCGATCTTCGACTTGATCCGCCCGCCGGGGCCGGCGCGGTAGTCGATCTTGATTTGCGTGCTGATGCGTTCGCAATCGGACTGCATCGCCTCGAAGCAGGCACTGACCACCGCCATCACCTCGGCCCATTCGCCTTCGATGATGGTGCCCATCGGCGTCAGCTGATAGGGCAGGCCGCTCTTGTCGATGATGTCCAGCGAGCGTGCGACATAGGCACTGAGGCTCGCGCCCCTGGCGAAGGGCGACATGGAAAATTCGAGCAGCACCATGGGTTTTTCCTTGCCTTCAACGTGTCAGTGCATCGATGCCGATGACGCTGACGTCATCGGCGCCATGGCCGGCGGCCAGCAGCTGGTCCATGCGCGCTGCAATGCCCGGCAGCAGGGCGAGAGGCCGCCCGCCGGCCATCTCCAGCATCAACTGGACGTCCTTGCGCGCCATGGCCAGTTCGAAGCTCGGCGTGAAGTCGCCGCGCGCCATGTTGGCACCGCGCGTCGCCACCATCCCGTTGAGATCGAGCAATTCCATCAGCTTGATCGCCTCCTGCCCCGCCACATCGCCGGCCCGGGCCAGGGTCAGGACGTCGGCCATCGCCGCCGACAGGCTCAGGATCAGCGCGTTGCCGAACAATTTTTTCGCCGCCGCGAGGTCGCCGCGCTCGCCCTGGTATTCGAGGCGCCCCGTCATCGCGGCGAGATCCGCCCTGACCGCCTCGAACACCCTCGCCGGCCCGGCGGCCAGCATCGAGCCCTTGGCGTTGCGCGCCATCAGCGGTGTCATGAACACGGGGCAGTGCAGGTACTGCAACCCCGCTGCCGCCAGCGCTGCCGACCGCTGCGCGGTAAGCGCAGGCAGGGTGGTGCTGTGGTCGATCAGGATGGCGCCGGCGGCAAGCCCCGGACGCAAGGCCGCGATGATCGCGTCAACCACGGCGTCGTCCTTGAGCGTCAGATGCACGCGGGACGCGCCGCGCACCGCCCCGGCCGGCGTCGCTGCGACCGCGATGCCGGACGCGGCCAGGGCCTGGGCCTTGCCCGCCGTGCGGTTCCACACCGTGACGCTGTCGCCGCGTTTTGCCGCCGCTTCCGCGAAGGCGGCGCCGAGCAGGCCGGTGCCGAGAAATGCAATATTCGCCATGGTCATTTTCCTCAAAGTCCGGATGTTGCGGGCAAGGTCGCCGTGCGTCGTTCGACGGGCATGCGCAGGGCAAGAATCTTACCTGAGCCTGCGACCCCCCCTGCATGGCAGCGACGTCCGGCGTTCCGCAGGCTGCGCAAAGCATCGTCATGACCTGCGCTGTATTGACCTTTTCCCGATTTCGGTTTTAACTTGCTACCAGTATCGGCCGCTGATGGATAGATGGGATACGGCGTTCGCTTGACCGGGATCCCGATGGCCGGTAGCAACTCATAAGTGACTTAATCATGATTACTTCAGCACTGTTGGCCGAAGCCGCCAAGCGGGAATCGGATGCAGAAGTCTTTTACTGGAAATACATTGGCATCGCGCTGGCTCAACGCGACCTCGGCGCCTCTGATTTCTTTTACAGGATGGCCGATTTCCGCCGGCTGCAGGTAGAGGCAATCGCAAAATGGGCAGGGGCAAGAGCAGTTTCGCAGCCCGAATTGTCCCAGGTTGTCAGCGAAGCGTTTGATAGGACCTTGAAGGAAGATGCGCCTGATGTTGGTTTGATCGACGCCATGGATATAGCGCTATCTAC
Organism: uncultured beta proteobacterium; assembly: GCA_903848955.1. Taxonomy (GTDB): domain Bacteria; phylum Pseudomonadota; class Gammaproteobacteria; order Burkholderiales; family Rhodocyclaceae; genus Sulfuritalea. Next base: position 16,278 of record CAINHS010000066.1, on the reverse strand, counting down.
CGAGTTGCGGGACATGGCATTCTTTCAAGACATGGCGGCTGCGGCCGAGGATGCGCAAACCCGCCGGTTTGCAGAGGAACTGGCTGACCGGCACCGCGGGCAAAGTGAGGATGTCGAGCGCTCCAAGGGCAGCCGGCCGTATTGATCGCAGAGGCTATTTCCGTGTCGGCCGCACGCCTGCCGGTGGATCACGGTGTGAAGCGGACCTCTGCCCGAAATGCCGCTGCTACGCCTTCGTGCGCAGCTGGCCTTCGAGGCTGGCGGGCATCAGGGCTTGGCTTTCTTCCCCGTTTGCGGCACAGCGGAATACAGCAGCGTCATGCGCGCGGCTTCGTCAGCGACGCGTTGCCTGAGGTCGGGCGGTGCCAGCACTTCGACGTCGGCGCCGAACTTGAGGATGTCCATGATCAGTTCGCGGTGGTCGGCGTAAGGAAATTCGAGCAGCCAGGAGCCGTCTGCTTCGTGCCGCCCCTTTTGTTTCGGATGCCAGGTTTCCTGCGCCACCCAGCGCGCGCGTTGGGCCGTGAAACGCAGTCTGGCGTGTTGCAGGGAACGCCCGGAGAAAATTCCATAGCCGGGGCCGAGTACTTCGTCCATGCTGCGGCGCGAGACTTCGCGCGCTTTGCGCTCGATGACATTGGCCTGCTTGATCGAGTCCAGAGCGAAGTTGCGGATGTCGTTGCGCAGGTGGCACCAGGCGTCGAGGTACCAGTTCTCGCGGTAATACACCAGGCGCTGCGGCGAGACTTCGCGCTCGGTGGTCTGGCCGCTGCCGCGGGCGAAGTAGGTGATGGCCAGACGCTTCCTGCGTAGCAGCGCGGCGCCGACCTTTTCGAAGTGCGCGAGCTTGAGGTCGCGGCGGCCGAGGCCGACGATCAGCACGCGGCGGCGGATTTCGTCGGCGGTGTTTTCGGCGCTGCCGAGCAGGCCGTTGAGCCGGGCGATCAGCGGCTGGATGTGAGGTGTCAGGATGCCGCCGGGGTCGAGGTCGGTCAGCAGGTGCTGCATGGTCAGCAGTGCATGCACTTCGCCGGAGTTGAACCAGAGGCCGGGCAGTTCGTACTGGGCGCCGCCGTCGGGGTGCGGCGTGTCGAAGCGGTAGCCACCGGCATCGCGGTCCCAGACAATGGGTGCGTTGAGGCGGTTGCGCATGTATTCGAGGTCGCGCTTGAGGGTGGCGCGCGACACCTCCAATGCCGTCAGCATGTCGGCGAAGGACACCAGGCGGCGTTCGTGGATCATCTGGTCTATCTTGTAGAAGCGCTCAGTACGGTCCATGGCGGTTCTCCGAGATGAATTGGCGGAAGTGTTCGAGGCGGCGTGGATGGAGGGTACCGGCGGCCACGGCTTCCTTGATGGCGCAGCCGGGCTCGGCCTGGTGCTGGCAATCGCGGAAGCGGCAGCGGCCGAGGAAGGGGCGGAACTCGGCGAAGCCGTACTCGATTTCCTGCGGCGTCAGGTGCTTCAAGCCGAATTCCTGCAGGCCGGGGCTGTCGATCAGCGTGCCACCGTGGGGCAGATGGTAGAGGCGGGCGTAGGTGGTGGTGTGCTTGCCGCTGTCGAGCGCGGTGGAGAGTTCGCGCGTGGGCGCTGCGGCACCCGGTACCAGAGCGTTGGTCAGGGTCGATTTGCCCATGCCGGATTGACCGACCAGCACCGAGCTTTCGCCGGCCAGCAGCGGCAGCAGGGGCGAGGGATCGAACTTGGCCGAGAGTTCGACGACGCGGCAACCGAGCGCGATGAAAGGCGCCAGCAGTTTGCGCGCGGCGGGCAGGGCGGCGCTGAGGTCGGACTTGTTGAGGACGATGGTGGTGGTGAGACCCTGATGCTCGGCGGCGACCAGCGCCCGACTCAAGAGCATGTCGGAAAACGAGGGATCGGTGGCGACCACCAGCAGCAGTTGGGTGGCATTGGCCGCGATGAGTTTCTGCCGGTAGGCGTCGCTGCGGTAGAGCAGGCTGCGGCGCACGGCGTGGCCGGTGATCTGTCCATCGGGCGTGAGCTCGACTTCGTCGCCGACGGCGAAGGGGCTTTTCTTGCCGCGCGGATAGCCGGTGGCCAGGGCGCCGCCGGCCAGTTCGATCTCGTAGTGCCGGCCGAAGGCGGCGACTATGGTTCCCTGGCGCGTGGCTGGCGTGCTCAAGAAAGGCTACAGGTTGGGCAGCGCATCGTTCTTCGCCGGCAGCCGGTTCAGCCGCGCAATACGCTGGCTGGCGGGCGGATGGGAATCGTGGAACAGCGAATGCACCGGGTCCGGCGTCAGCGTCGCGGCGTTGTCGCGGTAGAGCTTGACCAGCGCGGCGACGAGGTCGGCGGCGGCGGTCTGCTTCGCCGCGTAGGCATCGGCTTCGTACTCATGCTTGCGCGACAGTGCCGAGGTCAGCGGCGCCAGCGGCAAGAGGAACACCGGCAGTACCATGGAGAACAGCAGCAGGCCCATCGCGGTATTCCCGCTGCCCACCCCCAGCCCCGCGTAGAACCACGGCTGGTCGATCAACTGCCCGAGCAGCCAGAGAAAGGCCAGGCTCAGCGCCGCAGACAGGGCGATGCGCTTGATCACGTGGCGGTGGCGGAAATGCCCGAGTTCATGCGCCAGCACGGCTTCGATTTCCTGCGGTGCAAGTTTCTCCAGCAGGGTGTCGAAAAATACGATGCGCTTGGCGCGGCCGAAGCCGGTGAAGTAGGCGTTGCCATGCGCCGAGCGCTTCGAGCCGTCCATGACGAAAAGACCCGAGGAGGCAAAGCCGCAGCGCTCGAGCAGGGATTCAATGCGTTGCTTGAGCTGGGCGTCTTGCAGCGGCGTGAACTTGTTGAACAGCGGCGCGATCACGGTCGGGTAGAGGAACAGCGCCAGCAGGTTGGTGCCGAGCCAGACCAGCCACACATACAGCCACCATTGCCGGCCCATGACGTCCATCAGCCACAGTACGGCGAGCAGCAGCGGACCGCCGATCAGTGCGGCGAGCGCGGTGCCCTTGGCCAGATCGGCAAACCACAACGGCCAGGTCAGCTTGTTGAAGCCGAAGCGCGCCTCGATGCGGAAGGTACGGTAGAGGCTGGCCGGCAGGCCGACGACAAAACCGATCAGGCCGGCACAGGCGAACAGTGCCAGACCGTGCGGATAGCCGTCGCCAAGCCATGCGCCGAGAGACTGATCGACCAGCCCGAGTCCGCCGCCAAAGGTGAGGGCAAGCAGCACGAGCGTATCGATGACGATTTCCAGCAGGCCGAGGCGCAGCTTGACCACCGTGTAGTCGGCCGCCTTGTGATGGTCGGCCAGGTCGATGCGGTCGGCAAACTCCGCCGGCACCCGTTCGCGGTGGGCCACGACATGGCGCAGATGCCTGACGTCGAGCCAGATGCGCAATGCCGTCGACAGGGCAAGGGCGGCGAGAAAGAGCAAGGCGAATTGGCAGGAGGTCATGGGCAGGGGTGCGCTGTGCGAAAATGCGCGGACACAGCAACAGGGTATCGAAAATTATGGCACAAGATCAGAACGCGCTCGTCTGGCTCGACATGGAAATGACCGGCCTCAGCCCCGACAATGATCTCATCATAGAACTGGCGATGGTCGTTACCAACTCGAATCTGGACGTGGTTGCGGAGGCGCCGACCTGGGTGGTGCATCAATCCGATGCCGTGCTGGACGCCATGGACGAGTGGAACCGCAATACCCACGGGCGCTCCGGCCTGACCCAGCGGGTACGTGATTCGATTCTGGACGAAGCGGCGGTGGAAGCGCAGGCGCTGGAATTTCTCCGCCGCCATGTACCGCGTCTGGCGACGCCGATGTGCGGCAATTCGATTTGCCAGGACCGGCGCTTCATGGCGCGCTACATGCCCAAGCTCGAGGACTGGTTTCATTACCGCAATCTTGATGTGTCGACCCTCAAGGAACTCTGCAAGCGCTGGAAGCCGGAAGTGGCGAAGGGCTTGAAGAAGCATGGCCGGCACGAGGCGCTGGCCGACATTCTCGAGTCGATCGAGGAACTCAAGTACTACCGCGAGCATTTTCTCAAGCTGTAGTCAGCCGGATCATTCGGCGCGCCGATACAGCCGCAGGCGTTCGCTCTTGTCGCCGGGGCGCGAGGTTTCGCGCATCAGCGCCCAGCCCGGCAGGTCTTGCTCGGTACCGGGCGCGGTCTGCACGATCAGGAACGGGCAGTCCTTGGCCTTGCTGCCGCCGATGGTACGAATGCCGTTGAAGTAGTCGAGCGAGGCGCGTTGCGCCAATCCCAGGCCGCGTCGGGCGATGCAGCCGGGATGCGGGCCGAGTTCGTGACGGAATCCGGCGCTGACGCTGCGGTAGCTTTTTCCGTAGTCGATCCACGGCAGCCAGAGCGCCAGCAGCAGCAGCCAGATGGTGGTCAGCCCGAGGCTCCAGCGTGCCGCCGCGCGCCAGGGCGAACGCGGTGTGCGAAGCATCACGACGATCCAGGCGACACTGACGGCGATCGCCAGCACGATGGCCATGGCCGAGGTTTCGGCGATGAAGCCGGGCGCGGGCTTGCTGAAGTTCTTGGCTACCCGTGCCGGTTCCCCGCTCAGCATGGCGATGCCACCGAGCCAGATCAGCGCCGCGATCAGCGTGAAGGTCATCATGCCGAACCAGTCGAAGGCATTGGCGGCGCCACGCCGCAGCCGGCCCGCGCCGGCAGCCGCCAGCAGAGTGAGGGGGACGAGCGCGGGCATCAGTGCGGTGGGCCGGGGGACGTCGGCAAGAAACGCGAAAATGGCCGCTGCGCTGGCGGCCAGCAGCAAGACGGTCGGTGCCTTGAGCAGGTGTCTGCGCTCCAGCCAGAGGCTCCACAGCGCCAGCGGCAGCACGGGCCAGCTGGCCCAGGCCAGCAACTCAAGATGGTTCAGGCTGAAGCCGCTGCGCAGTGTCAGACTCTCCCGCTCGGCGGACCACCAGATGTCGAACAAGGCCGGGCTCTGCAGCCACAACAGCAAAGGCCAGGGCAGGACCAGCAGCAGGGCGATGGCGGCCGCAGCCAGCCACGCGCCAAGACTGCCCCGGGTCCGCCACGCGGGGTGCAGCGTCAGCATCAGGCCGGTCGCGAGTTGAATGGCGACACTGTCGATGCCGGCGCCAAGGAAGCCTATGCCGATGCCGGCACCGAAGATAAGCCCGCCGCGCAGCGGTGCCTGCCGCCAGGCCGAAAGGCCCCAGAGCGAAGTTATGAATCCGGTCACCCCGACGATGGCCGGTTGTGCCTCGTGCATCGGCACCAGTAGTCCGAGGCTGCCTATGGCCAGCAAAGGGGCCGCCAGCGCGGCGCTGGCGCCGAGCAGTTGCTGCGCCATGCGCGAAAGAATTGCGAGAAAGGCGGCGCCGAACAGCACCGAGGCGAGACGGGCGGCATCGTGCCAGGGCAACAGCCCTCCCAGCAGTTTGCCGCACAGGGCGGCCAGCCAGTGATAAAGCGGCGGCGAAACCAGCCAGGGGTCGCCGGCTATGCGCGGTACCAGCCAGTCGCCCGCGTCCATGCCGAATGCGACACCGAGGTGCAGTACATCGTCGGCCTTCCAGGGGTCATGTCCCACGGCTCCTGCCAGCAGCCAGACGGCACACAGAAACAATGTGCCGTAGCGCGCCAGGAGTGGTGCGGGAGAATGGTTGCGGTCAGTCAGATCGGGCACGTCGCGAAGCTCCAATCACCCTGAAAACGCATTCCGGTGAAGGCTGGCGCCGCGCCTGTCGGCGTCAGACACTGCGGCCACAACTAAAAAGGCAGCCCGAGGGCTGCCCGTTTTTGCTGCGGCAGGGCTGACGCAGGCTCAGGCCGCCTTCTTGCTGTATTTCTGGCGGAAGCGCTCGACACGTCCGGCGGTGTCGACAATCTTCTGCTTGCCGGTATAGAACGGATGGCAGGCGGAACAGACTTCGATATGCAAGGCCTTGCCGCTGGTGGAGAAGGTCTTGAACTTGTTGCCGCAACTGCAGGTAACTTCAATTTCGGCGTAGGCCGGGTGGATTCCGTCTTTCATTTCATGTTCCTTTCAAGTGCATGCGCGGTTCGTGGATTTGGCGAACCGACAAAAAATCGTAGCGGAGTATCAGTGAAGGTCAAGGCCCGCAACAAAGGGCGTCGCGCCACCACTAAAACGCGGCATTATCCGTTAATTAGCCTCCGCACGCAATTCTTCTTCAGCGCTGACGCATGGCATCGAAGAACTCGGCGTTGTTTTTGGTCGCCTTGACCTTGTCCAGCAGGAACTCCATGGCTTCCATGTCGTCCATGTTGTACAGCAGTTTGCGCAGGATCCACATCTTTTGCAGGACGGCGGGTACCAGCAGCAGTTCCTCGCGGCGGGTGCCGGAACGGTTGACGTTGATCGCCGGATAGACGCGCTTTTCCGCCATCTTGCGGTCAAGGTGGATTTCCATGTTGCCGGTGCCCTTGAATTCCTCGTAGATCACGTCGTCCATGCGCGAGCCGGTTTCGATCAGCGCCGTGGCGATGATGGTCAGCGAGCCGCCTTCCTCGATATTCCGCGCGGCGCCGAAGAAGCGCTTGGGCTTTTGCAGGGCATTGGCATCGACACCGCCCGTCAGCACCTTGCCCGAGGCAGGCTGTACCGTGTTGTAGGCGCGCGCCAGGCGGGTGATGGAGTCGAGCAGGATCACCACGTCGCGCTTGTGCTCGACCAGGCGCTTGGCCTTCTCAATGACCATTTCCGCCACCTGGACATGGCGCGTAGCCGGTTCGTCGAAGGTCGAGGCAATCACCTCGCCCTTGACGGTGCGGGACATTTCCGTCACTTCTTCGGGCCGTTCGTCGATCAGCAGGACGATCAGCGTGACATCGGGATGGTTGGTGGTGATGGCGTGGGCAACGTGCTGCATCAGCACCGTCTTGCCGGCCTTGGGCGGCGATACGATGAGGCCGCGCTGACCTTTGCCGATCGGCGCGATCATGTCGATGACGCGGCTGGTTATGTTTTCTTCGCTGCGGATGTCGCGTTCCAGCAGCATGTGCTCGGTCGGGTGCAGCGGCGTCAGGTTCTCGAACAGGATCTTGTGTTTCGCGGCTTCCGGCCCTTCGCCGTTGACGCGGTCCACCTTGACCAGCGCGAAATAGCGCTCGCCTTCCTTGGGCGTGCGGATCTCGCCTTCGACGGTGTCGCCGGAGTGCAGGTTGAAGCGGCGCACCTGGCTCGGGCTGATGTAAATGTCATCGGCATTGGAAAGGTAGGATTCCTCCGGCGAGCGCAGGAAGCCGAAGCCGTCCGGCAGAATCTCCAGCACGCCGTCGCCGAAGATGGTCTCGCCTTTTTTCGCCTGGTTTTTCAGCAGGGCATAAATCAGCTCCTGCTTGCGCAGCCGGTTGGCGTTTTCGATATTGTTGGCGGCCGCCATCTCCAGCAGTTGGCTGACATGATGGGCTTTGAGCTCGGATAGGTGCATGGACTACCTGCGCAAAAATCCCGGCGGGACGCCGGAACAGGGGGGTATAGGGGATGAATTCAGGAAAGAATTCGATCGGGACGGGAACCGAATCGGCGCCATCAAGGCGTGGGCGCCTGTCTTGCTTGTTTCAGCGGCCCGGAATCAGACTCCGAGCCGGAATGTAACGGGATCAGAGGTTGCTGTCAATGAATGCAGTCAGCTGCGACTTCGACAGGGCACCAACCTTTGTCGCTTCGACGGCGCCGCCCTTGAACAGCAGCAGGGTCGGAATGCCGCGGATGCCGAACTCGCCGGGGACCTTCGGGTTGTCATCGATGTTCAGCTTGGCCACGCGCAGCTTGCCGGAATAATCCCTGGCCACTTCGTCGAGAATCGGCGCGATCATCTTGCAGGGACCGCACCATTCGGCCCAGAAATCGACCAGAGTGGGGATCGCGGAATCCAGCACTTCGGCTTTGAAAGTGCTGTCGGTGACGTGGTGGATGTGTTCGCTCATGAATTCCTCGGGGAGTGTTTGCGTTCCGGTTGCCGCATCTGCGGCGGGCCGGGGCGATGATTTGCAGCGGCTGCAGTTACCTGCTGTTGCAATGCTAGCAAAAAAAATCAGCCATGGCGAACGCGGCCTCGCGCCGATAGCGCACGGCGATGGTACATTGGCCATTGAGACTGGAGTGATCATGACCTACGTTGTCACCGAATCCTGCATCAAATGCAAATACACGGATTGCGTCGATGTGTGCCCCGTGGATTGTTTCCATGAAGGGCCCAACTGCCTTGTGATCGATCCCGAGGAGTGCATCGACTGCACGCTGTGTGTCGCCGAGTGTCCGGCCGAGGCGATTTTTGCCGAAGATGACGTGCCGGCGGGACAGGAGCTTTTTATTGCACTGAATGCCGAATTGGCGAAGAAGTGGCCTGCCATCATCGAGCGCAAGGAGCCACCGGCGGATGCCGACGAGTGGCTGCAAAAGCCGGGGAAGCGCGACCTGCTCGAGCGTTGACGGCTGCGGTAGTTAGGCATTGCCTGAGCGCGCCAGGGACAAGATTGGTTTCAGCGATGGCAGCGCGATTGGCGTTGCGATCAACATGGTAAGCTTCGACGTCCCATTCGCCTCCATCCCTGCTCCAGTCAGCATCCATGTCCGGCAATACTTTCGGCTCTCTTTTTCGCGTCACTTCGTTCGGTGAATCGCACGGTCCGGCGATCGGCTGTGTGGTCGACGGCTGCCCGCCCGGCCTCGAAATATCGGCAGAGGAAATCCAGGTCGAACTCGACCGGCGCAAGCCCGGAACATCGCGCCACGTAACCCAGAGGCGCGAATCGGATACCGTCGAGATTCTTTCCGGCGTGTTCGAAGGCCGCACCACGGGTACGCCGATCGGCTTGCTGATCCGCAACGAAGACCAGCGCAGCAAGGACTACGGCAACATCGCCGAGACTTTCCGGCCGGGTCATGCCGACTACACGTACTGGCAGAAATACGGGATTCGCGATCATCGCGGCGGCGGCCGTTCGTCGGCGCGCGAGACGGCTGTGCGCGTCGCCGCCGGCGCCATTGCCCGCAAGTGGCTGCGGCAACGCTACGGCGTGGCGGTGCGCGGCTGGATGAGCCAGCTGGGGAGCATCGAGATTCCCTGGCAGGATGAGGCGGCGATCGACGGCAACCCTTTTTTCGCGGCCAACAGTGGAATTGTTCCCCGGCTTGAAGACTACATGGATGCCTTGCGCAAGTCGGGTGATTCCGTCGGAGCCGAGATCACGGTGGTGGCTCGCGGCGTGCCGGTGGGTTGGGGCGACCCGGTATACTCGCGGCTCGATGCCGACATTGCCTACGCCATGATGGGCATCAATGCGGTCAAGGGCGTCGAAATAGGAGCCGGCTTCAAGTCCGTGACGCAGAAGGGCAGCGAACATGGCGACGAACTGACGCCGCAGGGCTTCATCGGCAACCACGCGGGAGGAGTGCTCGGCGGCATTTCCACCGGACAGGATGTGGTGGTGAGAATGGCGGTCAAGCCGACCTCGAGCATCCGGCTGCCGCGCCGTACCATCAATCTGGCCGGTGCGCCGGTGCTGATCGAAACTCATGGCCGGCATGATCCCTGTGTCGGCATTCGCGCCACGCCGATCGCCGAAGCGATGCTGGCGCTGGTTCTTGTCGATGCCGCCCTGCATCACCGCGCCCAGTGTGCCGACGTCGAATGCCAAACGCCTGCGATCCCCGGCAAGGCTGCGGGTATTGCCTGATAGAATTTGAGCACTATTTCCGATTTCATGTCTTACAGGGTGGAAAGCCATGCAAGTCAGTCATCATGATCTCTACACCGAATTCCCCGATATGCATGACGCCATCGATGCGTTGAAGGCCGAAGGTGGTTACATCGGCAGTCTGTTCGGGCGCTACAACCGCCTCACCGGCAAGGTCGAGGACCTGGAGGAACACGACATGCCGGTCGCCGACTTCACGCTCGAGGACATGAAGAAGGCGCGGGTCAAGCTCAAGGACGAGATTTTCCATTTGCTGAAGGCCTTCCGCGCCGGCCAGAAACACAAAGCTTGATCTTCCTGCCGCACGGCCGTCTTTCCGCCTGGTATTTCTGGTACTTCGCCTTCATAGGCGCCTTCCTGCCGTATTTCGGGCTCTACCTGCAGTCGATCGGTTTTTCTGCCGGCCGCATCGCGGTATTGATGTCTCTCGGCCAGGTCATGCGACTGCTGGCGCCGCTGTTGTGGAGCTGGTTGGCCGACAGCGGTGGCAGGCGCGTGCGCATAGTCGCCGCAGCGACGGCGGCCTCGCTCGCCAGTTTCTCGGTGGTTTTCCTGACGCAGGACTTTGTCGGGCTGCTGATCGGCATGGCAGTTCTGCACTTTTTCTGGAGTGCATCGCTGCCACTGGTTGAAGCATTGACGCTGGGGCATCTGGCGGCGAATCCGGAACGCTACGGCCGCATCCGGCTTTGGGGTTCGGTCGGGTTCGTTGTCGCCGTGATGGGTGTCGGCCTGTTGCTCGATGCAGCACCGGTCAGTTCGCAGCTCTGGGTGGGTTGGGTCCTGCTGCTCGGTGCGTTTGTCAGCGCGCTGACTCTCACCGAGGCAAAGGGACGCGAGGGCCAAGTCTCAGGCCCGATTCTGCAAGTATTGCGTCAGCGCAAAGTGGCGTACCTGCTGGCCGCGGGTCTGTTCATGACTGCAGCGCACGGCGCGCTCTATGTCTTCTACACGATATATCTCGTGGAGCAAGGGTACGGCAAGACCCTGGTCGGCCTGTTGTGGACTATGGGCGTTGTAGCCGAGATTGTCGTATTCCTGCTCATGCCGAAGATTTCGGCTCTGGCTTCCCTGCGCAAGATACTTCTGGCCTGCTTTGCCCTGGCGGCGCTGCGCTTCATGCTGATCGGCTGGGCTGTTGAATCCGTCGCCCTTCTGGCATTTGCCCAACTGCTGCACGGCGCAAGCTTCGGCGCACACCATGCGGCAACCATGGCAGCGCTCAACCGCTGGTTCGTTGCCGGCCAGCAGGCGAGGGCGCAGGCGCTGTACGGCAGCGTTGCCTATGGCGCCGGCGGTTTGGCTGGCGCCTTGCTGGCGGGTGACCTGTGGGAAAGGCTCGGTCCGCAGATCACCTTCAGTGCTGCGTCGCTGCTCGCTCTGCTCGGTCTGATTCTGGTCTGGCGGGGCGTTCCGGGCGATTCAGCAGGCGCGGCTGTGCGATAATTCCCCCCCTCGCGCTTACTCAGTCAGTCACCGGCCCGGTGTTTGGGCATTGGCCTTCGCTCGAGCAAGATGTTTTGTATGCAGCCGTGGCGCCTGGCGCTGACCGGCCTGATGTTAGCCGTCACTGAAACTTCGTTTGGCACAAAGGAAATTTCCAATGAAAATTTGCGTACTTCCCGGCGATGGTATCGGGCCGGAAATTGTTGCCGAGGCCGTTCGGGTCCTCGGGGCGCTCGATCTCGGCGTCGAGATGGAGGAAGCCCTGCTGGGGGGCTGCGCCGTGGATGCTACCGGCAACCCCTACCCGGAGGCGACGCAGAAGCTGGCGCAGGCGGCCGATGCCGTTCTGCTGGGCGCCGTCGGCGGTCCAAAGTGGGACAAAAATGTGCGCGAGCAGCGGCCGGAGAGCGGTTTGCTGGGGATTCGCAAGCAACTCGGGCTGTTCGCCAATCTGCGCCCGGCGATCCTGTATCCGGAATTGGCCAATGCCTCCACGCTCAAGCCGGAAGTCGTGGCCGGGCTGGACATCCTGATCGTGCGCGAACTGACCGGGGATATCTACTTCGGCCAGCCGCGCGGCATCGAGATGCGCAACGGCGAGCGTTTTGGATTGAACACCATGCATTACACCGAGAGCGAAATCCGGCGCATCCTGCGGGTGGCGTTTGAAGCGGCGCGCAAGCGCAATCGCAAGCTGTGCTCGGTCGACAAGATGAACGTGCTCGAATGCACCCAGTTGTGGCGCGACGTGGCGATCGAGACGGGCCGGGAATACCCGGATGTCGAGCTTTCGCACATGCTGGTGGACAACGCGGCAATGCAGCTGGTGAAGAACCCGAAGCAGTTTGACGTGGTGGTCACCGGCAACATGTTCGGCGACATCCTGTCGGACGAGGCCTCGATGCTGACCGGTTCGATCGGCATGCTGCCCTCGGCTTCGCTCGATGCCAACAACAAGGGCCTGTATGAGCCTTCGCATGGCTCGGCGCCCGACATTGCCGGCAAGGGGGTTGCGAATCCGCTGGCGACCATCCTTTCCGTAGCCATGATGCTGCGCTACACTTTTGCCAACGAGGCTGCCGCAGGGCGCATCGAGGCGGCCGTGAAGAAAGTCCTTGCACAAGGTTTTCGTACCGGCGACATTTTCGAACCCGGAATGAAGAAGGTCGGCACCCGGGAAATGGGCGATGCAGTACTCGCGGCGTTGTAACTTGATTTGAGAGATTGATCATGAAGCGTGTAGGTCTGGTGGGTTGGCGTGGCATGGTGGGTTCGGTCCTGATGCAGAGAATGCGTGAGGAGAATGATTTCGCCCTGATCGAACCGGTATTTTTTACGACATCGAATGTTGGCGGCGCGGCACCCGAATTCGCCACCGGGGCTTCGCCACTCAAGGATGCAAAGGACATCGATGCGCTGAAGGCGCTTGACATCATCATCAGTTGCCAGGGCGGGGACTACACCACCGAAGTGTTCCCCAAGCTGCGCGCGGCCGGCTGGACGGGTCACTGGATCGATGCGGCGTCAAGCCTGCGCATGAAGGACGACACGGTGATCATTCTCGATCCGGTGAACCTTGACGTGATCGAGGCGAGCCTGGCCAAGGGCGGCCGCAACTGGATCGGCGGCAATTGCACGGTGAGCCTGATGCTGATGGCTCTGGGCGGCCTGTTCAAGGCAGGTCTGGTCGAGTGGATGACGTCGATGACCTACCAGGCGGCATCCGGCGCAGGCGCGCAGAACATGCGCGAGCTGCTGGTGCAGATGGGCGAGGCGCACGGTGCGGTGAAGAATCTGCTCGACGATCCGGCTTCGGCGATTCTCGACATCGACCGCAAGGTGGCCGGCGTTCTTCGGGACGAGAAGTTTCCTACGGCGAACTTCGGTGTGCCGCTGGCCGGCTCGCTGATTCCCTGGATCGACAAGGATCTCGGCAACGGTCAGAGCCGCGAGGAATGGAAAGGGCAGGCGGAAACCAACAAGATTCTCGGCCGCACTGCGCAGCCGATTCCGGTGGACGGCCTCTGTGTGCGTGTCGGCGCCATGCGCTGCCATTCCCAGGCCTTGACCATCAAGCTGGTCAAGGATGTGCCGCTGGACGAGATCAATGGCATATTGGCGGCTCACAACGATTGGGTTAAGGTGGTGCCCAATGAGCGCGAGATCACGCTGAAAGAGCTGACGCCGACGGCCGTGACCGGCACCTTGGGTGTGCCCGTCGGGCGCTTGCGCAAGCTCAGCATGGGGCCGCAGTACCTGTCGGCGTTTACCGTCGGCGACCAGCTGCTTTGGGGTGCGGCGGAGCCTTTGCGGCGCATGTTGCGCATCCTGTTGCATTGAGGTTGCGCGGCTGATGCGACCGGAATGTAATGATAAGGTTGAGCTTGCATCGCTAACATCATGATGTTATTTTAGTTACGGTTGTTGCGCTTGATGCCGAGAAGCTTCGCGTCAGCCTCCGTTTTTGATAAACTGAAAAATGCCCGTCGGGAGTCACAGTGCCCAATACTGACCAGCGAACTCGTCTCAAGGCCACCGTTATAGCGGCGGCGATTGCCGTTCTGCCTTTGGCGACGCAGGCGGCCGGCTTGGGAAAGATTTCCGTATTCTCCGCTCTGGGGCAGCCGCTCAAGGCCGAGCTTGAAGTCAGCGCGAGCCGCGATGAAGGCCACTCGCTGGTGGCCAGGGTGGCTGCTGCCGACGCCTTCCGTCAAGCCGGCATCGAGTACTCGCCCGCCTTGGCAAGTTTGCGGTTTTCCCGTGACATCAAGGAACGCGGTGGTCGTCGCTATCTTGAAATAAGCACGGACCGTCCTTTGAACGAGCCGTTCATCGACATGCTGGTGGAATTGACATGGGCATCGGGCAGGCTGGTTCGGGAGTACACATTCCTGCTTGATCCGCCGGAACTCGCTCAACGAAGTGCGCCGGTCCCGATAGCCGCACCTGAAGTCAGGAGCGGGCCGCCCGTGACCGGACCGGCAGAAAGCGCCGCTCCGACCCCGCAGACGGAAACCCGTCCGGTGGTTGAGAGCCGCCCGCCGGCGCCGCCAGCGCCGCTGACGCCAGCCGAGAAACTCACCGCAATCGCTGCGGCGAAACCTGCGGCGAAACCTATGGCCGGCACTTCGCGCACTGTGGTTGCGGGCGAAACCCTTGGGAAAATTGCCGCGCAAACGAAGCCCGAGGGCGTCAGCCTCGATCAGATGCTGGTTTCCTTGTTCCGCAGCAACACCGAAGCGTTTGATGGCGGCAACATGAACCGGCTGAAGGCCGGCAAGATCCTTTTGATCCCCGATGCAGAGGCGTCGAGCAAGGTTTCCGCCGGCGAAGCGCGCAAGGAGATTGTCGCTCAGGCTGCCGATTTCAACGCCTACCGCAAGCGCCTGGCGTCTGCGGCTGCGGACGGACCGGCCAAGGATCAGGCGGCGAAGCAGTCCGTCAGCGGCAAGATCGCGCCCAGGGTGGAAGACAAGGTGCCGCCGGCAACCGGCAAGGACAAGCTTGAAGTCTCGCGCACGGAAGCGGCGAAGGATGCCAAAGGCAAGCCATTGCAGGGGCGCATCGCCACGCTTGAAGAGGATCTGGTATCGCGCGACAGGGCGCTCAAGGACGCGGGCACTCGCATCGCCGAACTGGAAAAGAATCTGGGTGATCTGAAGAAACTCGCCGAGTTGAAGAGCCAGACCGGCGCGGATCTGCAGAAGCAGGCACAGGCGACAAAGCCTGCTGTACCTGCGGCAAAGAAGCCGGAAGCACCGCTGCCGGCGGCAGCGAAGCCTGCCGAGCCGGCGAAGCCGGCACCCGCCCCCAAGGCGGCCGAGCCACCCAAGCCTGCCGAAGCGGCCAAGCCTGCCGAAGCGGCCAAGCCCGCCGAAGCGGCCAAGCCCGCCGAAGTCGCGAAACCGGCTGAAGTTGCGGCAGCATCCAAGCCGGCTGAAGCTCCCAAGCCGGTTGCGCCGAAGAAGAACGTCGCGCCGCCGCCTCCGCCCGAGCCGGATTTCATTGAGGAAAACGCGCCCTTGGTCTTTGGCGGCGGTGCCGTGCTGGCGCTGCTGTTCGGCTGGCTGGGCATTTCCGCTTATCGCAAGAAGCGCACCGCGGCAGCCAAGGCGAACGCAACCATCGTCGAGGCCGATCTGTCCGGCAGTTCGGTATTCAGCGCATCGATAGCACCGCCCCCGAGCGAGCAGGAGTCGAGTCAGTTCAGTGCGACGGTGGCGAACATGGCCGGGCGTCCGGAGGCGGTCGACCCGGTTGTCGAGGCCGACACCTTCCTGGCTTTCGGCCGTGATACCCAGGCAGAAGAGATACTTCTGGATGCTCTGAAAGCGGATCCGCAGCGGCAGGCGCTTCATCTGAAACTGCTCGACATCTATTCGGCCCGCAAGAATATTTCCCGCTTCCAGTCAGTGGCGCTGGAACTGCGTGAATTGACCGGAGGCACGGGTGCGTCCTGGGAGAAGGCGGTTGCCATGGGTGCTGCCCTCGATCCGGCAAATCCGCTCTACGGCAGCGCGCCGTCCGAAGTCCCGCCGGCACCCGCTGACGCCGCATTGGACATGGACGCCACTCTGATCCTGAGCAGCCCGATCAGCGAACAGCCGGCGCCGCAAGTTGTTGCAGCAGAGCCCGAAGCAACCGCCGCGGCTGCCGCCCTCGATTTTGACCTCGATATCGGAACTGCTGACGTGGCCGGTTCCGACGCCGCTCCTGCGGCGGCGGAGGCCGACCCCGGGATGCTGGATTTCGATCTCGACCTGGGTGCGTTGGAGACCACGACGGTTGCTGTCGCTGCTCCGCAGACGGCGGGCAGTGGCGAAGTGGCCGCGCTCGATATCGATTTTGAAATGCCGGCAGCAGAATCCGCCGCCACCGTACCTGATTCGCCGCTTGCGGCCGAGTCGCCTTCCGCTCCGGCTGCCGCGGCAGCGGATTCCAACGGCATCGATTTCGACTTCGATCTTGCTCCGCCCGAGGCTGCGGCAGCGGCGCCCTTGCCCGAGATATCCCAGGGTATTCCGCTGCCGGCGCCCGTGCCTGAACCGGCACCACTCGAACTCGATCTCGGCAGCATCAGCCTGGAACTGGATACGCCGGCAGCTACTCCCGCCGCCGAGCCCGAGCCGGTTGCCGCTGAGCCCGAATC
>CAINHS010000065.1 GCA_903848955.1 uncultured beta proteobacterium | reverse complement strand
TCTTCGGTCTGCACGCCGCTTGCGGATCATCTGCCGGGGATAGACAATGACGCCGTGATCGAACTCCGGGAGTGTCCGCCGTGAAGGCCTACGCCGCTGTCATTGCAGCGCCATGCTGCAGCATCGGCATCTCGTGCAACGCCGACGAGATCACGGAAATCATCTACCTTGAAGCGCAGCCCGAAGTCGCGCCGCAGACGCCGCTGGCTCAGGAGGCGGTGCGCCAGTTGCGCGCCTGGCTGAAGCATCCTGGCTTCGAATTCGGCCTGCCGCTGGCGCCGGCCGGCACGCATTTCCAGCGCCGCGTCTGGCAGCAGATCGCGGCGATTCCGCTCGGCCAGACCAGAAGCTATGGCCAAGTGGCAGCGGCAATTCACAGCGGGCCGCGGGCCGTCGGCAATGCCTGCGGCGCCAATCCCTATCCGATCGTCGTGCCCTGTCACCGCGTCGTCGCGGCGAATCAGGGCCTGGGCGGATTTGCCCGCCAGCGCGGCGGCTTCCTGCTCGACGTGAAGCGATGGCTGCTTGAACATGAGAGAAGCTGACGCTGCGCTGATCGACGAATTCGCGGACGCCTTGTGGCTCGCCGACGGACTCTCGAAGAACACGCTGGCGAGTTACCGCAGCGACCTCGGACTGTTCGCCGCCTGGCTCGAACCGCGCAAGCAGTCTGTGATCGACGCCGACGAGGCGGCGATCAACGCCTACCTCGCCCACCTCCATGCCCGCCCCGGCGGCATCAAGTCAGCCAGCCAGCGGCGGCTGATGGCCAGCCTGCGGCGCTGCTACCGCTGGCTGCTCGATCAGGGCCGGCTGCAGGCTGATCCGCTGCAGAACATCGGCAAGCCCGGCACGATCCAGCGCTTCCCCAAGACCCTGTCGGAAAAGCAGGTGGAAGCCCTGCTCGACGCGCCCGACGTGGATACCCCGCTCGGCCTGCGCGACCGTGCCATGTTCGAACTGCTCTACGCCACCGGCCTGCGCGTTTCGGAACTGGTCGGCGTGCGCCTGTTCGAGATCAGCCTCAACGACAACGTCGTGCGGGTGATGGGCAAGGGCTCGAAGGAGCGCCTGGTGCCGCTGGGACAGATCGCCGCGGAATGGCTGCAGCGCTACCTGGCCGGCGCCCGCGGCGAACTGCTCAAGCAGCACGTCTCCGATGCGGTCTTCATCACCACCCGCGGCGGCGCCATGACGCGGCAGATGTTCTGGACCCTGGTCAAGAAGTACGCGCTGCGCGTCGGCATTCCGCCACAACGCATCTCGCCGCACGTGCTGCGCCACGCCTTCGCCACGCATCTGCTGAATCACGGCGCCGATCTGCGGGTGGTGCAGCTGCTGCTTGGCCATGCCGACATTTCGACGACGCAGGTCTATACTCATGTTGCACGTGAGCGTTTGAAGCAACTGCACCGGCAACACCATCCACGCGGGTAGAACATCATGAGACACGACAGCAGTTACCAGAATTCCTCAGCCCCCGAAACCCCTGCGACCAAGTTCCTGCACAAGCACGGCGTCGCCCATTCCAACCATCTCTACGAATACGAGGAGCATGGCGGCACGCAGGTGTCGGCGCGCGAACTCAACGTCGCCGAACATGCCGTGGTCAAGACGCTGGTCATGGAAGACGAAAATGCGAAGCCCCTGATCGTGCTGATGCACGGCGACCGCAAGGTGTCCACCAAGGAACTGGCGCGCCAGATCGGGGTCAAGAAGATCAGCCCCTGCAAGCCGGAAGATGCGCTGCGCCACACCGGCTACATGGTCGGCGGCTGTTCCCCGTTCGGCACCAAGAAACCCCTGCCGGTGCATCTGGAAAAGACCATCCTCGACCTGCCGCTGATCTACATCAACGGCGGCCGCCGCGGCTACCTGGTGGGAGTGCATCCGCACGACATTCTGCGCGTGCTGCAGCCGAAGATCGTCGAGTGCGCGCTGGCTGATTAAAGCCGGTCATGCCGCCAAGGGCTGATCCGGCACAGGCGTGATTCAGGCTGCGCGGCTGCGCTCGATCTGTACGCCGACGCGCCGCACGCCCTTCATGATGCCCATCTTGGCGATGCTGATCTTGACCCAGGGTGCGCCGAACTCGTTCAGCAACAGGCCGATGACATATTCGCCGAGCGTCTCCAGCAGGTTGAAGTGATGCGTCGCCAGTTCGGCGCGGATGCGGTCGATTACCGCGTCGTAGCGGATGGTCTTGTCGATGTCGTCGACCTGCGCCGCCTCGTCGGGCACGCCGAAGGTCAGGCTGATCTCCAGCGTCTGCGGGGCCGCTTTCTCGCGCTCGAAGATTCCGACATGCGCTTCGACGCGCATGTCGTCGATGAAAATGAAGTCCATCACGCCTCCAGTTTAGAATCGCGCCATTCTAGTCACTGGCGACTCAAGTCGTTACATTTCGTGAGCAATACTCAAATGCCTGACCACGGCGACACGGCGACACGGCGGGCACGGCAAATGCGATGGATGGCGTTCAAGCTCTTGCTTTGCGCCGTGCCGCCGTGTCGCCGTGGCAGATGCTTTTCCGGCCTCGCCTGTTTCGGAAATCCGCGATGAACCTGCTTGTTTCTGCCGTCTTCGGCTATCTGCTCGGTTCGCTGCCGTTTGCCGTGATCGTCTCGCGCGCCTTCCGCCTGGCGGATCCGCGCAGTTTCGGCTCGGGCAATCCGGGCGCCACCAACGTGCTGCGCAGCGGCCACAAGGCGGCGGCACTGCTGACGCTGATCGGTGACGCGGCCAAGGGCTGGCTGGCGATGTTCGTCGCCGCCTTGGCGGGCGCGGGCGAGGCGGCAGTTGCGGCAGCGGGTCTGGCGGCTTTCCTCGGCCACGTCTTTCCCTTCACCCTTGGATTCCGCGGCGGCAAGGGCGTGGCCACCGCGCTCGGCGTGCTGCTGGGATTCTCCGGCGCACTGGCGGCGATCACGGCCGGCATCTGGCTGACGGTGATCGCCGTCACGCGCTATTCCTCGCTGGCGGCGCTGGCCGCCGCCGCGGCTGCCCCCGTCCTTGCCTGGTGGCTGCTGGGGAACACGCTGATCACGCTGATCGTGACACTCGTCAGCGCGGTGCTGATCTACCGCCACAAGAGCAACATCCGCAACTTGCTCGCCGGCAGCGAAGGTCGCGTCGGCGGCAGGAAAGAAACTCAGGACAACTGATCCAGCGGCCAACGCGGACGGACGGCGAAAGCGCCTTGGGCGGATACGGGAACCTCGCCCTGCAGCAGGCGTTGCGCGCCGCAGAAGGCGATCATGGCACCGTTGTCGGTGCACAGCTCGAGCGCCGGGTAGAACACCCGGCCGCCGAGCTGTGTCATGGCCTGATCCAGCCTCTGGCGCAGGCGCCGGTTGGCGCCGACGCCGCCGGCCACTACCAGAGATGAAAGCCGCTGCCGGCGGCAGGCCGCGACCGCCTTGACGGCCAGCACTTCGGTCACGGCTTCCTGAAACTCCGCCGCCAGGTCGGCCTTGTCGGCACCGGTCAGTTCCTGCGCGCGGGCCAGGGTCAGCACGGCGGTCTTCAGCCCGGAAAAGCTGAACGACAGATCGCCGCTGTTGATCATCGGCCGCGGCAGCTTGTAGCGGCCCGGCCTGCCGCTGGCGGCCAGCGCGGCCAGCGCCGGCCCGCCGGGATAGCCGAGGCCGAGCAGCTTGGCGGTCTTGTCGAAGGCTTCGCCCGCGGCGTCGTCGAGCGATTCGCCGAGCAGTTGGTAGTCGCCGACCCGCGCCACGCGCATCAGTTGCGTGTGGCCGCCGGATACCAGCAGGGCGATGAAGGGGAAGGCCGGCGCCTCGTCGCCCAGCAGCGGCGAGAGCAGGTGGCCTTCGAGGTGATGCACCGGCAGCGCGGGAACATCGAGCGCCAGCGCCAGCGCCTCGGCGAAACTGGCGCCGACCAGCAAGGCACCGGCCAGTCCGGGCCCCGCCGTGTAGGCGATGGCGTCGATGTCCTGACGCGAGCAGTGCGCTTCGTCCAGCACCCGCTGCAGCAGGGGAATCAGGCGGCGGATATGGTCGCGCGAGGCCAGTTCCGGCACCACGCCGCCATAGGCCTCGTGCATCGCCACCTGGGTATGCACGGCATGGCCGACCAGGCCGCGCTCCGTATCGTAGAGCGCGACACCGGTTTCGTCGCATGAGGATTCGATGCCGAGGACTCTCATCGGCGGCATTCTACCGGCTGGCCCGGGGCGTCCGCCGGCTATCTTGCCGCCGTCAGCCACCTCAGCCGGTACAATGCGAGGCTTCGATGCGGCAGGCCACACGGCCGCCGCCGGCACCCGGAAAGACAGTGTCATGACCCGCAAGATCCTCGTTACCAGCGCGCTGCCCTATGCCAACGGCGCCATCCACCTCGGCCATCTGGTCGAGTACATCCAGACCGACATCTGGGTGCGCTTCCAGAAGCTGCGCGGCCACGAATGCTGGTACGTCTGCGCCGACGACACCCACGGCACGCCGATCATGCTGCGCGCCGAAGCCGAGGGCATCTCGCCCGAAGCCCTGATCGCACGCGTCCATGCCGAACATTCGCGCGATTTCGCCGGCTTCCATGTCGCCTTCGACAATTACTACACCACGCATTCGGATGAAACGCGTTTCTATTCCGAAGACATATTCGCCAAGCTCAGTGCCGCCGGCCTGATCGAAGTGCGCTCCATCGAGCAGTACTACGATCCGTTGAAGAAGATGTTCCTCCCCGACCGCTTCATCAAGGGCGAGTGCCCCAAGTGCGGTACCGCCGACCAGTACGGCGATGCCTGCGAATCCTGCGGCGCGGCCTATGCCCCGACCGATCTGAAGAATCCCTACTCGGCGGTCTCCGGCGCGGCGCCGGTGCTGAAGTCTTCCGACCATTATTTCTTCAAGCTCTCCGATCCGCGCTGCCAGGCTTTTCTCCGGCAATGGACGCAAGAGCAGGAGCGCCTGCAGCCGGAGGCCGCCAACAAGCTGCAGGAATGGCTGGGCGTTGCCGGCGACAACAAGCTCACCGACTGGGACATCTCGCGCGACGCACCCTATTTCGGCTTCGAGATTCCCGGCGAGGGCGGCAAGGGCACGGGCAAGTTCTTCTACGTCTGGCTCGATGCGCCGATCGGCTACATGGGTTCGTTCAAGAACTTCTGTGCGAAGAAGGGCCTCGATTTCGACGAGTTCTGGGGCAAGGGCGCCACCACCGAGCTCTACCACTTCATCGGCAAGGACATCCTCTACTTTCACGCCCTGTTCTGGCCGGCCGAACTGGAACACGCCGGCTACCGCACGCCGACCAAGGTCTTCGCCCACGGCTTCCTCACCGTCGACGGCGCCAAGATGTCGAAGTCGCGCGGCACCTTCATCACCGCCGAGTCCTACCTGACGCAGGGCCTCAACCCGGAATGGCTGCGCTACTACTTCGCCGCCAAGCTCAACGGCAGCATGGAGGACATCGACCTCAATCTCGACGACTTCACCCAGCGCGTCAATTCCGACCTGGTCGGCAAGTACATCAACATCGCCAGCCGCGCCGCCGGCTTCATCGCCAAGCGCTTCGGCGGGGCTTTGCTGCACGCCCATAGCAATGAGCGCTTCCATGCCGACCTGCCCGGCATCGCCGCCGCCGCCGAGGAAATCGCCGGCTACTACGAGGGCCGCGATTCGGCCCGCGCCCTGCGCCGCATCATGGCGCTGGCCGACCAGATCAACCAGTACGTGGACAAGAACCAGCCCTGGCAGCTGGCCAAGTCGGCAGAGCACGAGGAGCAGCTGCATTACGTCTGCACCGTGCTGATCAACGCCTTCCGCCTGCTGACCGTCTATATCAAGCCGGTGCTGCCGAAGCTGGCGCAGCGCGCCGAGGAATTCCTCAATGTCGCTCCGCTGCACTGGGCTGATGCCGGCCACCTGCTGCCGCCGGCGCACCTGATCAACGCCTACGAACACCTGATGCAGCGCATCGACCCGAAGCAGATCGAGGCCCTGATCGCCGCCAACCGCGAGTCGCTGGCGCCGGTCGCCAAGCCCGTCGTGGCGGCCGCAGAGCCGCATTCGCCGCAGCGTCACGCCCAGCACCAGCAACACAGCGAGGACAGCGTGCAGGCGGTGGCCAACCCCTGGGAGCCCTATGCGTCCATCGACGACTTCGCCAAGGTCGACCTGCGCATCGCGCGCATTGCCGACGCGCAGCACGTCGAAGGTGCCGACAAGTTGATCCGCCTGACGCTCGATCTCGGCGAAGGCGCCGGCAAGACACGCAATGTCTTCGCCGGCATCAAGTCGGCTTACGATCCGGCGCAACTGGTCGGGCGGCTGACCGTGATGGTGGCCAACCTGGCTCCGCGCAAGATGAAATTCGGCTTGAGCGAAGGCATGGTGCTTGCCGCTTCCGATGCCGATGGCAAGTCGCCCGGACTGTTCCTGCTGTCGCCCGACAGCGGCGCGCAACCGGGAATGAAAGTGAAGTGAGCGAGGCTCGTCATCTGGTCATCACCGGCATCGTGCAGGGCGTCGGCTTCCGTTACGCGATGGCGGCGCAGGCGCGCCTGTTGGGCGTCAGGGGCTGGGTGCGCAACCGCCGCGACGGCACAGTCGAGGCCATGATTGCCGGCGATGCCGGAAGCATTGCGGAGATGCTGGCCTGGAGCCGGCTCGGTCCGGCCGGGGCTGTTGTCGACAACGTGGCGGTGGCTGCCGGGAGCGGCGACTACACGGACTTCGAATTTCTGCCGACCGCCTGATCCGGCAGCAAGCTGCCGGTTTTCCGTTCAGGGACCGGCCGGCCGCGGGGTAGGTGGAATCCTGAATGAAGGCGGCGCCCTGGTATCGCCCGCATACCAGACCTGCTGCCCCAACTGGCCGGGGCCGAAGCTCACTTCCATGAACAGGTAACTGCGCAGGGGCATCTGGCCGACGAAGCCCGGGGCATATCGCGCCGAGCGCAGCAGCGACAGCGCAGCATGGTCGAACACCCCCGCCGGGACGGCGTGCGTCACCAGCATCTCCTCGACGTTGCCGCTTTCGTCGAGCAGAATGCGCACCCTCACCCGTCCCCCCTGCATGCGCACATTGGGCGGATAGGTCACGCGCAGCGGGGCCAGCAGGGAGGGGCGTCGCGGCATTTTTTGCAGGGCGGGCAGGGCCGGCAGCGACGGGATCAACAAGAAATCTTCGCCTGCCGCCGCGCCGGCGGCGACTTCCGCTCCTGCCCCGGCCGTGCTCGCCGCCGCCGGCGCGACGGCCGGGGTGGTCGCCGGCGAGGGTGGCCTGGGCGCGTCAGCTGTCGCCGTCAGGGCCGGTTGCGGCATCGCCGCTTGCGGCTCGCCAGGTGCCGGCAAGGATGGCAGCGGTACCGCATCGGGCGCGGCGCGGTGCAAGTGCGCCTCGATGACGCCGCCGGGCAGCGCAGGCGCCGCGTGCCGGTCCGCCCGCGGCCCGGCCTGGAGCATCAGAACCGACGCATGCAGCAGCAGGGAGACGATCAGCGCCCGGGAAAAACGAACCCGCTCCGGTCGGCCGGAGCGGGTTTCGCCACCCGCCATGCGGCGGGTCATACCGTCAATGTCATGCTACCTGTCGGTCATCAGGTCGCGCCAGCTGGTACGACGTCCCAGCGGCGGCGCCTGCTGCGTCGGTACGGTCATGACCTCCTGGGTGTCGTCCGACTTGGTGATGATGGCGCGGATGACTCCCGACTGACCGCGTATCAGCGTCAGGCCTACGGTGAGCGAGCCGGGCATGTACTTGCCGGCCTTGAACGGGCTGCTGGGGACTTCGCCGCCGGTTGCGGGATCGAACACGTTGAGCCAGCTGTTGCCGCCGATGTCGCAGGCGGTGAGGTTGGTCACGTTGCTGGGAACGATCAGCGATCCCATGATCAGACGCATATCCACCGTGATCCGCTCACCGCTGTCCGGCAGGTCGGCATACCAGCCGGCGCAGGTGGCATTGGCGGCTGCGGCGCACACCGGAGCAGCGGCCTGGCGCGTGGTGGGATCGCCGCTGACCGCGGACAGCACGACCTGGTTGAGTTTCTGTCGCAGCGTGATTCCGCCCGTGGGCAGGACCGTGTTGCCGTTGGCGATGTAGTCGGCCGAATCGCTGTGCATGTTGAGGTCCTCGCTCAAGCCATACACGGTCTGTACCTGTGTTGTCGCCAGGTCCGATTCGCCCAGATAGCGGCCGGTGCCGACGTACACCATGCGGGTCTTGGCGGCGCCCACGTTCATCATCTGCGGCATGGTCGTGATCGCCTGCGGGTTGCCGCTCGGGTCGAGCAGGGTGGCGAGCTTGACGATGTCGTAATGTTGCTCGATGGTTGTCAGGTCGTTGGGGTCGGTCAGGCGCATCAGGTCGATGCGCCAGACATTGCCCAGCATGTCGCCGCCATACACCCGCTGTGCGGTGTTGTCCTGCACGTAGTTTTCGACGTAGGCATTGATGAAGGCGAAGCCGGAGGGGTTGCTGGCATCGCCGACCCCGGTGGTGATCTTCTTCATGATCTTGCCGGTGATGGCATTCAGCACATACAGGTAGCCCTGGCCGTCGCCTGCCTTGGCCGGCGAATTGACGTTGTTGAGGCCGGAACTGACGATCACCACCCAGGTGCCGCCGACCAGCTTGGTAATCATCGGCGTGCCATAGGTCAGGCCGAGATGGCAATCCGCATAGCCCGTGCTTTCCTGCGTGCCGGCGTCGCTCGGGTCGTAGCAGGTATTGCTCCAGTTGAATTCCCACAGAACCTTGGGCGCGCTCGGAATGGTTACATCCAGCGCGTAGTAGCCGCGGCCGCCGGCGCCGAGGCCGCCGACGACGATGGTCTTCCAGCAGTTCTTGGCGAGGGTCGGGACCAGCGTCGTGCTGCAATCGACCGGCGAGGTCTGGGTATAGTCATAGACATCGCCGCCGGCGGGAGGTCCATCGACGAAGTAGGTATGGGTTTCCGCATACCCGGCATCGCCCAGGCGGAAGAGGTTGGGCACCACCGCGCTGGGGATGATCGCCCAGGCCTCGGTGCCTCCCGTGGCGTCGGCGGCGTTAGTGCCGGCCCTGAAGGCGTGCACCATGCCGTCGTTGGCGCCGGCATAGATCATCGGCGCGCGGGTGGCATTGACGGCCTTGAAGTTGGTGTAACCGTTATCCGCGAACTGTTCGCTGGGCGGCGGCACGTAGAGCGGCGGCGAGCCGATGATGTCGCCGAGGACATGGACGCGCTTGCGGAACAGCTTGGTGCTGCTGCCGGAGGCGAAGTCCTCCATGCCGCGCTGTCCGCGCAGGAAATTCACCAGGTTGGCGCCCTGGGCCAGCACCCGCTGGTCCACGCCGTTGCTGCCGTCGGTCATGCCGATGAACTGTGACCAGGAATTCATGGCGAAGGGCGTGGCATAAGCCGAGGCGGTCGAGGAAAACAGCGCCTTTTCAGTGACATTGAGCCCGGTGCCGGCGCTGCCGGTCGGCGCGCTGGATGAGTCGCAGGCGTAGCTGTTCCAGCTGAAGGGCGTCAGGTTGTTGGTGCCCCCCATGCGCACCATGTAGATGCTGCGGTTGTCGCAGGCGGCGCCTACCTTGCCGTCGAGCTTGTCCTGCGCCGACCAGATGACGCCGGGCAGGGTCGTGCCTTCGAGTGCTATGTCGGTGCCGGTGTAAAGCTGCTGGGCGCGGATGTCTCCGGTCCAGTCTACGGTGCGGAAGCCGGCGCGGAAGGTGAGGTCGTTGCCCGCCACCGGATCGTGGTTTGAAATCGTCGCGGCGGTACCGGCGCCGCTTTGCTGGCCGATCGCCTGCAGGGCGCTGGACAGTCCGGTGAACACCGCGGACGGGTCGCCGGCGCTGAAGTAGCGGCCGCGGCCATTGACGGCGGCATGCCACAGATCATCCACGGCGGTAGCCGAGTTCGCCACCGGCAGCGGCCAGCCCAGGCACAGGTTGGGATCGCTGAACTGCACGTTGTTGGGCCCCTGGCAACGGATCTTCTGGAAGGGCTCGTTGGGCACGCCGCCGGTGAAGCTGCCGACCGGCTTGCTGGTGTAGTCCGGGTTGTAGGTAATCTGGCCGGAAACGCCGAGGCCCATGGTGAAGGTGGTCATGTGCTGCCACTTCGCCATGTCGCCTTCCGTGATGTCGGTGGCCGAGAAGGGCACGATGTTGGCCGATACGTCGCGGCCGTTGTAGCCGGTGCTGCCGGCCGGGCGCAAATCGGTCTTGTAGTAATACGCCGCGACGTCGGCGAGGCTGTTGAGGCTGCCGCCGGCCGTGCCGCCGCCCATCACCAGGCAGGGCCAGCCGGTGCCGACGCAACTGGCGCTGATCGAGGCCAGGGTGGGGTTGGTCACCGTGCCCGGCGAGGGCCGGCCGTTGGCCAGCAAGGCCGGCCACGAGGCCTGGTCGGTGTTGGAGCCGAGGCACTGGGACATGTCGGTGGCTGCCGTGTAGGCACTCCAGACTCCCGGGTCGCTGTGCACCAGTACCCCGCCGCTGTACTGGACGGGCGTCTGCTGCATGCTGGTTTGATATTGCAGCTTCTTGCCGCTGGCGACCGGCGTGCAGGTGGTGGTGACATACTCCGGCGCCACCGCGGCGGCGCCGCTCACCGCGGTGCAGGTTTGTGTCGCCACATTGCTGGTGTTGAGGCTCGAACTGGTCGTGTCGCAGGTGGTCGTGCTCCACGGCGGCGTGTTGCCGGCGGCGGACGTGGCGACCGTGGTGCAGGTGCCGACCGGCGTCGGACCGCTGGTGGCATCGGTGCAGACCGTGTCGGCCCAGACCGGAACGCCGCTGACCGTGCTCGGACTGCTGCCGGCGACGGCACACGTCGAATTGGCGGCGGGGGTGCAGCCGCACAGGGCCGGGTTGATCGCGGTCGGACCGCTGGTGGTCACCGGGCAGGTGGTCCGCGTCCAGCTGTTGCCGCTGGTCTCCGTGACCGGGGTGCAGGTGCCGCTTTGCAACGGAGTGAGGACGGAGGTCTTGTTGCAGGTAGTGGTGGTCCAGCTGTTGCCCGCGGTGGCGGCGATGGCGACGCATGAGCCGTTGTCGGTGGCGATGGTGCAGCCGCAGGTGGCGGGATTGACCGTGCCGGCGCTGTTGTTGTTGAGGGTGCAAGTGGTGGTGTAGTAGTTCCAGCCGCCGGCGGCGACGTCGGTGCCGCCGTAGATGCCGCCGCCGAGGTTGCTGGCGTAGCTGGCGGCCGAGGGCAGGGCGCCGGTGCCGCTGGTCGAGGGGCAGGTTTGCACGGCGATGTTGTTGATGCCGTTATAGACGGTGTTGGGGCAGGTCCTCAGCGTGTAGTTGTTGAGGTTGGTGGGCAAGGCGGCAACCCCGGAGCAACTGGCGATCGGCGTGCGGGTCGTGACGTCGGCACAATTGGTGAAGAGGTAGTTGGCCCCCGCCGTGCCGCTGCCGGCCGGGTTGCAGGAGCCGTTGGTGGCCGGGGTGCAGCCGCAGGAGGTATTGGGGGCGGTGGGATCGACATAATGGATCGCCGGCGTGCTGACGCCGTAGAAGTCGCCCGTGGTGCTGCGGGTGCAGTGGTACCAGGTCGAATTGCCGGCGTTGTAGGCCGTGCTGCCCGCGCCGTTCGGCGTAATCGGGTTGCTGAAGGGCGGACTGCTGCAAATGCCGACGTAGGCGAGCGCCGCGGTCTGATTGAAGGTGCAGGTGGTCGCCGTCCAGGCGTTGGCAGCGGTCGCGGCCTGGCTGACGGTCGGCGTGCCGGCCGTGGGATCGGCGGACGTGGTGCCGGCGGTGGTGAGGTAGGCGGCGTTGTAGCAGGTCTGGACTGCTGTCGGCCCCGTGGCGGTGCCGGTGCACACCGAGGTGGTGTAGTTGTTGGCCAGCGTCGGCGGGTCGGTGCAGGTGTTTCCGGCGCCCGGACTGCAGTTGCAGCCGGCGGCATAGCTGGCGACCGGGACATTGGTGGTGGTGGTGTTGCCCGGACAGATGGTTTGCCAGTAAGGCGTGGTGGCGGCTGTTCCGGCGGTGCAGGTAGCGACCGGTACGGTGCCCTTGTAGGTGCGCGTGCACACGGTCCGCGTCCAGCTGTTGCCGGCGCTGGCAGCGACGGTGCAGGACTGCGGCGTGGCCTGGACGTAGCCCTCGGTGTCGCAGCCGCAGGTCGCGCGCGGCACCGTGTTGGAGGCCTCGGTCACGACGTTGTTGTTGCAGGTCGTGGTGACCCAGACCACGCCGGTCGGGCCGGCGTAGCCGGCGGGGCCGGTGAAGGCGGTCTTGGCGCCGGTGTTGTAGCCGTTGGTACCGTTGGTGACGGTGGGACAGGGGCCGGCGATCTGGTTGGAATTGTTGTAGGCGTTGCCGGTGGTACACGCGATGGTGATCCAGCTGTTGCCGCTGCTGCCGGTCTGGTTGCTACAGGCGGCACTGGTCGGCGCCGCAGTGATGTCGTGGCTGCGGCACTGGACGTGGGTAAAGGTCGGGCTGGTGCCATAGGCGTCCGCCGCGACGTCGACGCCGGCACCGGGGGTGCAGCCGCCGGCGCCGGGCACTGCCCAGTTGGTGGCGCCGCTGGTGGCCCAGCCGGCGTTGGCGGTGGTGCTGCCGGTGGGGTAGGTGCAGTAGATGGCCTTGTAGCTGTTGGCAAGGGTGGCGGTCTGCTTGTAGTACGAGGTGCTGTTGGGCGAGCCGAGGGTAGGCGTCAGGGAACAGTCACTGCCGTTGTCGATGACGTTGATCGTGGCCGAATCGGCCGATGTGGAGCAGGTGGTGTTTTCCCAATAGGCGCCTGTAATGGCGGGGTTGTTGAGACCCGCCGGCGTGTTGGCGGCGAGGTTGCCGGCCCGGGTCGAGTTAAAGGCCGCGCAACTGGTGGCTACCGGCGTATTGGCGGTGGACGTCCAGTTGAAGCAGGTGAAGGCGGTCCAGCTGTTGCCGGCTGTGGCGGTCTGATTGCTGGGGCAGGAACTGACGCCGCTGAGGGTGGTGGCCTTGGTGTAGGTGGTGTTGATCCAGTTGGGCGCGGTGCCATTGACGGTGCAGGTGCCGTTGGCGGCGGCGATGGAGCAACTCGTGGCGGGATCGACGTTGCCCAGGTTGCTGGTCGCGGCGGCAGGGCAGGTGAGGGTGACCCAGCCGTTGCCGGCCGTGCCGGTCTGGGCCGTGCAGCTCTGCACCGGCTGGCTGGTGTAGTTGGTGTTCGAACAGGTCTTGGTGATCCAGTTGTTGCCGGCTGCCCCCGTTTGAGCGGTACAGGATGAAACCGGGGTGCTGCTGTAATTGGTGGCCGATGGATTGCTGCAGGTTATGGTGATCCAGCTGTTGCCGGAACTGCCGGTTTGCGCGCTGCAGGAAGCCACCGCGACGTCGGTGGTGACGTTGTGCTGGCAGGTTCTCACCTCGAGGACAGCGGTGCAGGACTGGGCCGGAACGCAATTGAGGCCGGCGCCATTGCAGGCCAGCCACTGGTCGGTGCTTTGCAGCGCCTGCGTCGAGGTTTCCAGGTTCTGCACCCGGCTCTGGCGTGGCGATGAGGTGGTGGCGCTATACACCACCTGGGTCTTCTGCGTAATGGTGGTGGTTTGCAGGGTCTGCAAGGTGGTCTTGGTGACGACGCGGCTGCGCGACTGCAACTGGGTCGAGACCTTCTTCACGACGTCCGTGGTCTGGTAGTCCTGATAGCGGGTGCGATCAACCTGCCACAGGCTGGCTTGCGGCTGGCTGGTGCTCTTCAGCACCTGCAGCGTGCTCTTGAAGATCTGCCAGGTTTCCTGCTGGCTTTGCTGGGTGCTCTGCTTCAGTTGCGCGTCGCGCTGGTGGCTGGTGTAGGTGGTCTGCTTCATCTGCGCGGTGCTTTGCGCGACCTGGGAATCGGTCTTGTTGGTTTGCGCCGTGGTGCGGCTCACGGTTTTCACCCACTTCAGGGCCTGGTTGGTGCTCTTGTAATACCAGGTGCAGGCGGCCAGCGTGTATTGGTTGAGGGCGTCATAGACGTTGCCGGTGGTGGCCGCGGTGCCGTCGAAGACCGGTCGCGCGCCGATGGCCAGACCCTGGCCGTAGGCGTCGGTCTCGGTGATGTCGCCGTCCTGGTTGTCCATGACATTGGCCAGGTTGTTGTTGGCGCTGGTGTAGGGCAGCTTGAAGCCGCCGATGCTTCCCGGCGGGCTGTTCCAGTAGCCGTCCGTGGTGAGGATGGCAAAGTTCTGCTGGCAGGCGTATTGCACGGGGTCATGTGCGGCCGAGTACACCGACGGCGAATTGACCGGATCGGCGGTGATCATGCCGACATTGGGGCCGTCGTTCTTGCCGGCGTAATAGCGGCCGACGCGCGAGAGGCCTTCGCGCAGCGGTGTCTGGCCGTTGGGGCGCTGGGCGTAGAGGATCCTGAACCACATGTTGGGCTGGGTATTGCCGCTGAGGGTGTCGAAATTCCTGAGTTCGAGGAACTTGGAGTTGTAGGGCGCGCCGGGATCGTAGCCATAGACCGAGGACTGGGTGTTGACGCCGTCGAGCTGCTGCGGATTGATGGTGATGAAGCCGGTGCGGTATTGCTTCTTGCCAGCCGGGCTGGAGTCAGTGACGATCAGGGTCTGGAAGGCGCGGCCGAGGGCGGATTTCATCATCTGCAGCCGGGTGCGGTAATACGAATACCAGTTGGCGTAGCGCTGCCGTTCGTCATAGCCCGAGATGGGGCTGGAGGTGGCGCCGACGACTATTTTTTTCCAGATCAGTTTCGGCGTCGCGGCATTGGCGGCGGCGCAGGCGGCGTCGCTGGGCGTGGTGGTGATGGCGACGAAGCTGCCGCTGTCGCTGGCGAGGGTTGCGGCGCAGAGGCCGGTGACGTTGGCGGCGGTGGCGGCGCTGGCAACCCGTGTCCAGACCAGGGTGGGCGTCGCGGCATTGGCGGCGGCGCAGGCGGCGTCGCTGGGCGGGGCGGTGATGGGCCAATACAGGCTTCTGTCGGCGACAGCGGTGGCGGCGCAGAGGCCGGTGATGGCGGCACTGTTAACGACGGGGTCACCGCTCAGGGCGCAGACGCCGGAAGTCGGCGTTACCGCCACGCTGCCGAGATAATTCCAGTAGTAGGCGGCCTGGCTGGAACTGGTGAAGGTCCCGATGCCGGTGCCGTAGTGCTGGTCTGCGGCAAGATTCGCGGTCTGGCCGGCCCACAGGCCGTCATATGCGGAAAAGCCATTGTCATAAGCGGCACTGAACGTCGCCGGCGCGGAACTGTTGAGGTCGGTGCCGGTCTCGTCGGGCGGCACCAGGTAAGGCTTGAGCAGCACGCCGGCGTCGGTCGG
>CAINHS010000064.1 GCA_903848955.1 uncultured beta proteobacterium | reverse complement strand
TTCCACCACCAATGGATCAAGGCCCATCATCTTGGAACAGCGCTTCTTGCTGTACAACTCCCAGTGGTAGCGGCGCGCCATGCTTCGCATGAACGTATCGCGGCTGACGATGCCGACAATGTGCACACCGTCGAGTACCGGCAGATTCAAGAGCTGCGGGTTGGCTTCAAAAATCTCGAACACATCCTTGTTTTGCATAGCTACATCCACATGAGTATCGTGAAGGCATAAGTCTGCTGCTATCAGGATAGCGCTTGGCTTGTTCTGTTCCGGGTTGAAAGCCTTCATCGAATTTGTCCCGCTGATTGTTGTGACACGAGAGATGCCATCACCGTATGCCAACGGTGTTGTAGTACATTGTCCTTAAGAGTTCAATAGGCAGTCGGCACAAACATGCTCGTGGGCACGGGTTGCCGCAGGTAGTCAGGATTGTGGACGCGATCGGGCAGGGTCACCGACTCGTGGTCGATTTCCGCATAAGGGACCTGGCTGAGGAAGTGGTGGATGCAGTTGAGGCGGGCCTTCTTCTTGTCCACTGCTTCGATGATCCACCAGGGCGCCTCGGCAATGTGGGTGCGCTCAAGCATGGTCTCCTTGGCCTTGGTGTATTGCTCCCAAAGGCGGCGCGATTCCATGTCCATGGGGCTCAGCTTCCATTGCTTCAGCGGGTCGCGAATGCGCATCGTGAAGCGCACATGCTGCTCGTCGTCCGTGATGGAAAACCAATACTTGATGAGAATGATGCCCGAGCGGATAAGCATTTTTTCAAACTCAGGCACGGTGCGGAAGAACTCCTCGTATTCATCCTCGCTGCAGAACTCCATTACCTTTTCGACCCCGGCCCGGTTGTACCAGCTGCGGTCGAACAGGACGATCTCGCCGCCTGCCGGCAGGTAGCTCACGTAACGCTGGAAATACCACTGACTGCGTTCCCGCTCGCTGGGTGCCGGCAATGCCGCCACACGGCAGACGCGAGGATTGAGGCGCTGGGTAATGCGCTTGATGACTCCGCCCTTGCCGGCCGCATCGCGGCCTTCAAACAGGACGACGACTTTGAGCTTCTTGTGCACGACCCAGTCCTGCAGTTTGACCAGTTCGCCCTGGAGCCGGAACAGCTCCTTGAAATAGAAGCGGCGGTCGAGATCCGTGCCTTCGCCCGACGTCGTGACGTCGGCCATGAGTTCATCCATGCGGTCGTCATCGATTTCCATTTCAAGTTCCTCGTCGAAACTGTCGAGCATGTCGGCCTGCAGTCGGCGCTCATACTCCAGGCGATTTTTGGTCTTGTCAGCGTTCATGGCGGATTCCGTTTGAAGTCGGGGGGATAAATAACTTAAGGCATACGATTGAAACTGGAGTATCCTATGCTGCACTGCGCCAATAATGATCTTGACCCTTGCCCGCAAGCTTGGTCGCCGCGATTGAAGTGCGCCCGGCAGCGGCCTGGGATGAAAAATCGGATCATCGGAATCACGGCAAGCGTTCTGGATTACTGTAAAGGAAGAATTGTGATGAAGACTTCAGCTCACCTCGCAGAATGGATTGAAAAGGCCATGCTTCTGAGCAAGGATGATGCGGAACGCATCTTGGCGAGAATGCGAAAAAAGATTACGCGCAAAATGAAACAGGACGAAATTGATCCGCTCGTGGCCGTCGCATTGCAGCTTCAGTTGGAAGACGAGCAACTCAAGGAATGGCGCGGCAAGATCGCCGAATTGAGGGAGCGCGGATAGGCCGTCCCGTCCGTTGCGACAAGTTGCAGCCAGCAAACGCAGACCTGTCGAAACCGGCTAGAGCAAGAAGACAATTCGGTAGCAACCAAGTAAAGGTGGTCATGATGAGCGGACATTTTCCAGGCGTGGTCTGGTTCTCCGGCAGGATCGCGAACAAGCGTTGCGATGACACTGTGAAATTGGCTGTGTTCGAAATTGTGGTGGACATCATTTTGCTCTGCGGCATTGTCGCAACAGCCAACGCCCCCTTGATGTAGTGAGTTGAACCCGCCAAGTGCCGGCGGTGGCGGTAGCCGTTTCACCAACACCCGGCACCGCCGGCAGGCGATGCCTTCCGGCCGGACCTGCATCTTCAAACAGCAGGGTTTGCCAGGTGGTCGATCAGGCCATCTTCCGTGCCTTGGGTTTTGGTGTCCGTGCGGGCTTCTTCGCGGCAGCTGCGCTGGTTTCGGCAATGTCGACAAGCGGCCTGGCAGCCTTTCCCGATTGCTCAGAGACTGACTTGCCGGGAGCGCCGACGACGAGGGAACCGACGCTGGCGTTTTGGGCGGTCTTCGTCAAGCTGTCGACGACCTTCTGACCGACTTCCGCGAACCGGATTTTGATCAGCCTGGCAGCTTCCTCGTTGGCCTGTAACGTGAGTTCATAACCGCTGCGCGAGTAGTCGATCGATTTCTCGACTGCCGGCCCGAGCATCGCAGCGTGCAGAACGATGAATTCCGGGAAGTCTTTGGCACCGGCCAGGACCTTCATATTGGAAACCATATCTGCAAGCACGGTCTGACCTGCGTTCAGGTTAAGGGCGGCGAGACTTTCAGTGGAGGTGATGGCCGCGTTGGCCAGAGTCAGGACTCTCTCCAAGTGGACGTGGGTGGCGGCCGCTAATTGGTCTTGATGGGAATACATGGTGGACCTCTCAAAGTAGGCGTTCCAGAAATTGACAGGGTATGCCGGCGTTTTCCCCCGCCGCGTCGCGGGATCGAAAAGCGCTGACACCGTGCATTGCATCACAGATGTATTACAACTTGACGACATCGATGCCCGAGTAGCGCCACTGCCCGTTTGTCGTCGGTTTCGAAGCCGGATTTCGCTTGTCGCGCGGTTTGCAATCCAGGCGTCATCGATCGGTAACCGCCTTGTCATCCAGCGGACCTATCGTGGTACCAACCAATTATCCAGGTGCCTGCATGAACGCTCCCGATTCGAGTCTGGTCCTCAGCCCAGCACCCACCCGTCCGACACTGATGGACCGCCTTGACCAGAAGGTCTTCGACGGTCTCTATACCCGCGCCCTGGTCTACAACACCTGCTGGGAAGACCCTGCGGTCGACCGCCAGGCGCTGCAATTGGGGCCACAAGACACCATGCTGGTCATTACCAGCGCCGGCTGCAATGTTCTCGACTACGCGCTGCAGGGGCCACGACGCATTCACGCCGTGGATGCCAACCCGCGGCAGACGGCGCTGCTCGAGCTCAAACTGGCAGGAATCCGCATGCTGGAGTTCGACGACTACTTTCGCATCTTCGGTGACGGTTTCCACGCCCGCTTCCGCGACCTCTATCGGCACCACTTGCGCGACGAACTCTCCGACTTCGCGCGCGGCTACTGGGACCGCCATGGCAAGTGGTTCACCAGTCGCCATGGCAGTTTCTACTACCACGGATTGTCCGGATTTGTGGCACGCGGATTCAGCAGCTATTTCCGGATGCGGCCGCAACTGGCAGGCAGCATCCGCGAACTCTTCGCCTGCAATGATCTCGAAGCCCAGCGCCGCGTCTATGACGACAAGGTGGCGCCCGAGCTATGGACGCCGACGATCAACTGGGTGCTCAACCGGCAACTGACCATGAGCCTGATCGGTGTTCCGCACCCGCAGCGGCGACTGGTGCAGGCCCAACATCCGGGCGGTGTCGCCGGCTTCATCCGCGATGCCATCGACTATGTGTTCCGCCATCTGCCGGTGACTGACAACTATTTCTGGCGCGTCTACCTTTACGGCAGCTACACCAGGGATTGCTGCCCGGAGTATCTCAAGGAACACAACTTCCTGGCGCTGAAGAACGGGCTCGCGGAGTGCATCGAGCCGCACACCTGCACGGTGACCGAATTCCTCCGTGACAGCGAGGAGCCGATCTCGCGTTTCGTGTTGCTCGATCACATGGACTGGATGAGCAGCTACCAGCCTGCGGCGCTGATCGAGGAATGGAACGCGATCCTCGATCGCGCCACGCCCGGCGCGCGCATTCTGCTGCGCAGCGCACACGCCGATCCGGCCTTTCTCCACTGGATCACGGTCGGTGAGCCGCACCGCCGCTTGGCCGACGTAGTGCGCTTCGACCACGAATTGGCGACGCAACTGCAAACCGGCGACCGCGTCCATACCTATGCCGGCTTCATGATCGCCGATGTCCCTGATTAGCCTGGCCGCCGACGCCCGCATCCTCTGGCGCATGGCCTGCGGTCAGCCGCGACGGGGCGACCACGCGGCACGGCTGCAGGCCTTTTATGCGCCCCAGGCCGGACGCTACGATGCTTTCCGCGAACGCCTGTTGCATGGCCGTGCCGATCTTCTCGACCGGCTGGAGATTGCTGAAGGGATGCGCGTCGTCGAACTCGGCTGCGGCACCGGAAGCAGCCTGGACCGCATGGGTCCGCGTAGCGGATGCTGCGCCAGCATCCAGCTGGTGGACCTCTGTCCCGCCCTGCTCGCCGTGGCACGGAAACGGGCGGCGGCGCACCGCAACGTCGAAGTCATCGAAGCCGATGCCGCGCGTTGGCAGCCGGCGGTTGCCGTGGACCGAGTGTTCCTGTCCTACGCCTTGACCATGATCCCGGACTGGGAAACGACCATCGCCAACGCAGTGGCGATGCTGAAGCCGGGAGGACGCCTGGGCGTGGTCGACTTTCACCTGCCGTCGACGGGGAGCGCGCTTGCCAACCGTTTGTGGCGGCGCTGGTTCGCCCACGACGGGGTGCAGCTATCGGACGCCCACCTGCCTGCCTTGCTCAGGCTATTGCCCGAAGCATGGACAGACGAGCGGCGTGCGTCCCTGCCTTACCTTCCCGGGTTGCAGGCGCCTTACTACCTCTACGTTGGTCAGCGGGGCGCGGTCGCGCAAGATGTATCGATCACACGATAGGCTGGTCGTATTCGACGCCGACGGCACGACGATAGACGCCTTCCATGCCATTGAAGCCGCTTTCCTCCGTCACGGCATGGATATCGGCGATCTGGAACGCTTCCGCAAGCGTCGCAAGCTGTTCAAGTACCTCGGCGGCCTGCGCGAACTGCCCAACAACCTGCGCCAGCAAGTGGGCAAACAGAGCCGCAAGAAGCTGCTGGCCACGTTGACCGAAATCTATCGCGACGAGGCCTCGCTCTTCCCCGGCATTGCGGAACTGCTTTCGACACTGGTCGACGCATCGGGGATACGCGTCGGACTGGTCACCCGCAATGTCACGTTCGAGCCGGAGGAAACCCTGCGCCAGCTGTTTCGCCGCCACGGCATCGACACGAAATCCTTCGATCACGTGGCGTGCATTTCGCTGGGCGCCGACAAGGCGGCGTCGATCCGCGCTGCGCGCCAGCGTTTCGACATCAACCCGGCGCGCGCCTATGCCTGCGGCGACGAGTACCGCGACTACGCCGCCGCGGTGGCCTGCGGCATGCACTCCTTCGTCGTGTCGTACGGCTTCGAGGATGCGGAGCGGTTGACCGCCGGATTCGGCGTTCCGGCAGAGATCATCGCCGATAGCCCCGCGGAACTCGCCGCGCGCCTGCTGCACGCGCTGGATCTTGAGCGACCGGCCCGGAGCTTTCCCGGCTGATGCCGCGATTCCCTACTTCGCGTGGTTGTGTGGCAAAGCGCTTGCCGAGACCCGCACGCCCATTTCCTTCAGTGCCGAGCCAATAGCCGTCACGGCCCCGTGCATCACCTCGGGACCTACGGCGCCGATGCAACCGACGCGAAAGGTTTCGATGCTTGTCAGTTTGCCCGGGTAGAGGATGAAACCCTTGTCGCGCACCCGTCGATAGAACTCGGGAAAATCATAGGCCGCGTCGGCGGGTGCGTGGAATGTCACGATGACAGGCGCCTGCACGCCATCATCGAGAAAGGTGCGCAGGCCCAAAGCACGCAAGCCGGCGATCAGCGTCGCGCAATTTTCGGCATAGCGGGCCAGGCGCTCAGGCTGGCCACCCTCGTCCAGGTATTGATCGAGTGCCGCGCGCAGCGCCGCGACGACGTGAGTGGGGGGCGTAAACCGCCACTGGCCGGTCTTGCGCATGTAATGCCACTGGTCGTGCAGATCCAGTGCCAGGGAATGGCTGTTGTTGGTCGCCGCCTCGAGCGCATCGAGCCGGACGATGACGAAGCCCATCCCGGGTACTCCTTCCAGACCCTTGCCGGAAGCCGCAACCAGCGCGTCGATGGGCATGGCTTGCACGTCGATGGGAATGACGCCGAAGGAACTCATGGCATCCACGATCAGGCGCCGCCCGCGCGCTGCCACCACAGCCGCGATTTCCGGCAGGGAGTTGAGGATGCCGGTGCCGGTTTCGCAATGCACCTGCGCGACATGCGTGATCTCCGGGTCGGCAGCGAGAGCCGCATCGATGCGCGCAGGATCTGCCGGTTGGTCCTCGGCAAACTCGATTACCGTGACTGCGCGGCCGAGATAGCCAAGAATGCGCACGATGCGCTGGCAGTAAGCGCCATTGCTCGGCACGAGCACTTTGCCGTCTGCAGGAACCAGCGTTCCCAGTGCCGCT
Organism: uncultured beta proteobacterium; assembly: GCA_903848955.1. Classification (GTDB taxonomy): domain Bacteria; phylum Pseudomonadota; class Gammaproteobacteria; order Burkholderiales; family Rhodocyclaceae; genus Sulfuritalea. Next base: position 985 of record CAINHS010000064.1, on the reverse strand, counting down.
TCGACGGCGAAGGTGCCGCTGCCCTGCAAGGGCACGCAGACGTGCGAATTGCCCGCCCCGACAATCTCGCCAAGGTCGCGGCATATCGATGCGGTCAGCGCGTTGAACGCGCCATCCCACGATCCCCAGTCATGCAGCATGGCTTCTTTGGTCGCCATGCTCGTCGTCAAAGGACCAGGCGTCAGGAGAATAGGATCTGTCATGGTCACGTCCATCCGGGTCAAGGAATGATGGCGGCGCGCAGAACACGCCCCGCCGCGGCATCCGCCATGGCATCGCTGACACGGTCCAGCGGATACTTGCCGTCCACCAAATCATGGAACGGGAAGCGCGTGTGGTTGGCAACGACGAAATCAAGCGCCTCGGCGAGATTGCGCGGATGATAGTTGTGTATGCCGCGCAAGGTCAGCATCTTGCGCAGCAGGATATTGGCATCGAGCGTCACCAGTGCGTTCGGGTTGACCACCCCGGCAAGCACATAGGTGCCCCCAACACGCAACATCTCGACGCCGAAAGGAATGACATCAGGTACGCCGCAGACCTCCAGGACTACGTCCGGCCCCTCCGGTTTGCACAGTTCACGAATCTCGTTCAGCAGGGTATCGCGGTCGCCCGCCGGATCGAGTGCCAGATCGACGCCGAACTTGCAGGAGCGTTCCCGGCGGTCAGGGGCTGTGTCCAGACCGATCACCGTGCGCGCTCCCCGCGCTTTGGCGATGGCCGCGCCATACAGGCCGAGCAGGCCGAGCCCCTGAACCACGACGGTTTGTCCCATCCGGATGTTGGCGGCTTCGGTTACGGCGATCATCGTCGCGACGCCGCAGTTGATCGGCGTGGCCTCCTCATCGCTCAATTCAGGCGGCAGGCGCAAGATCCAGGAACGCGGCAGGATATAGCAGTATTCGCCGAAGCCGCCGTGGTGGTGGGGCTCGGTCGTGGCGGCCATGTGCCCGTACTTGTCGACGCCCCGCGATTTCTGCGGCAG
>CAINHS010000063.1 GCA_903848955.1 uncultured beta proteobacterium | reverse complement strand
GGTTACTTACAGTGTTCTTTAACGCATCATATTGCCGTGTGCAGCCGGGCGACAAACCGGAGTGTCACGCAACTGCCATGCGGTCGTAACAAAGGTTCCTTACGCTCCCTTCGTTTGACACTCTATCAATCGCTCCAGGGAGAACACGCCAATGAATCGTTTCGCCAGCCGCTTTCGCAGCCAATCCTTTCCGATCGGTTTTGCACTTTCCGTGATGGCTTGTTCCATCAGCGCTGCCTTCGCGGCAGATGCCACCGACCTGGGTACCGTTGGCGCACAAGCCCAAGCGACCGGTGGCGGCGCAGCACCGACATCCCGTGCTTCCTCAGTGGCGCCGGCGCAAGCCAGTCTCCAGGCAACACAGCCGCAATCGGTGGTGAGCCGCGCGTTCTTCGAGGATGCGAAATCGCCGGCGACCGACTATACCGGTATCGTGGCCATTACGCCGAGCGCTACCGGCGGCATATCGCCCAACGGTCCCGGCCTTGGTGAAGCAAAGAATGGCCTGCGTGGATTCAAGGACGGCGAATACAACGTCACCTTCGACGGCATTCCGTTTGGCGATACCAATGGACCTACCCACCATACAACCGCCTACTTTCCTGCAGAAGTCATCGGCAACGTCACGGTGGAGCGCGGTCCCGGCAATGCCAGCAACCTCGGCCAGGCCACCTTCGGCGGCTCCGTCAATCTGTTTTCCCGGGAACTGTCACAGGAACGGAAGATCAGCCCCTATGTCTCTGCCGGCTCCTGGAACACGAAGCTCTATGGCGCCCGTTACGACTCCGGCGTTATCGGCGAGGCGGGCGACGCAAAATTTGCAGCCAACTATCAGAAGCTCAGCAGTGACGGTTACCGGACCTACTCCGCCGTGGAAAGCCAGAACGTCATGCTCAAGTTCCAGAAGGCGCTGGGCAGCAGCACATTGCTGACGGTCAACATCAATTACAACAAGAATCGCTACGACCAGCCTGACAAGGACAACGGCCTGACAGCCGCTCAGGCCGCCACTCTTGGCAAGAACTACGTGCTCAGCAACAATCCGAATCAAGCCGACTACTACCTTTACAACCGGGTCGAGAAGAGCACGGCACTCAATTACGTCCGCCTGCAAAGCGATCTTGGATCCGGCTGGGCCATCGACAACAACACCTATTACTACAACTACACCAACAACGGCCTGACCGCCGACAAGAGCGCCACGGCCGCCACCACCTACGCTGCCGCTGCCACTATTCCCGGGTATCTGAAGACCAACGAGTACAAGGTCTATGGCGACATTTTCAAGGTCACCAGGCAGTTGCAAGCCGGCCTGATGCGCTTTGGTCTATGGGTAGAAGAGGCCGACACTCATCGCGCGCAACTGCGGTTCAACATGCGCAACATGAGCAACCTCAACGACCAGGCGGCCGTCGCCGGTGTGTATGCCGGATTGAACAATGTCACCTACGAGCAGAATTCCGGCTGGAAGCAGTATCAGCCCTTTGCCGAATTCGAGTGGGCGGCAAGCAAGGATTTGACGGTAACGCCTGGACTGAAATACATGCACACCACGCTCACTGTCGACGCCCTGGTGAACCAGACCAGCCGCATATCGCAGAATGTGTCCAAGGACTTCACTGCCACCCTGCCGTTCCTGACGCTCAACTACAAGCTCGGCCCCACCTGGTCGACCTACGCCCAATACGCCAAGGGCATGCTGGTGCCGGACATCAGCAATTACCAGAGCGCGGGTGCCAATGCCACCTCGATCAACCCGCAGCATTCCACCAACTACCAGGTGGGCGCGGTACACAAGTCCAACCGGGTGACCTTTGATGCGGACATCTACTACATCGACTTCAAGGACAAGATCGCACAGGTTCCCGCTTCGAACCCTGCTGTCTTTTTCAACCAGGGTGGCGTGGTGTACAAGGGACTGGAAGGTCAGGCGACCTACGCCTTCGACAACGGCATTTCGGTTTACGCCAACGGTTCCGTGAACTCGGCCAAGTCGAAAGCTTCGGGTCTGCAGATCGCCGGCGTGCCCGATTCGACCTCCGCCTTCGGACTGCTCTACAACTCCGGCGGCTGGTCCAGTTCGCTCGTGTTCAAGCGTGTCGGCCGGACCTATGCGCTGGACGACGAGGGCTACAAGCTCGACCCGTACAGCACGACCGATCTGAGCCTTGACTACACCTTCGTCAATCCGGGCTTGGGCTTCAAGACGCTGAAACTCCAGGCCGGCATCTACAACCTGGCCAACAAGCAGACGATCCTTGCGGTCAAGCCGGCCAACGCTACCGTCGGTACGGCACTCTATGGGCAAGTTGCTGCCAGCGACACCTTCCTGTTCCAGCCGGAGCGCAGCTTC
>CAINHS010000062.1 GCA_903848955.1 uncultured beta proteobacterium | reverse complement strand
GACAAAATAGCTACAATTAATGTTCAGAGCATTTACATGAACCTCACCATCTCCGGTTCAACAACCGCGACGAATGGAGGATTGACTAAAACTGGCGCCGGCGTTTTGACGTTTGGATGAACTGGGACAGCCCAATAGCGGCAGGCAGGTCAATGACCCGCCCGATATCCCGCGGCTGAAGCAAAGCCTCGCACCCGCCTTGGGTGAGGTGGTTCTCGCCCGCACCGGCCGGCCCGAGCCGGTGGTGCCGCTGCTGGCGCCGGTGGCTGGCGCGGACGGGGCCTATGCCGGCTACGCGGTCGGGCTGCTCAACCTGGTCCGCCTGGAAATGTTCGTCGCCCTCAACAGCCGCAACGCCTTGTCCGCATCCGACACCTACACGCTGCTCGACCGCAGCGGCAAGGTCATCCTCAGCAACGATGCCCGGCAGAAAATCATGCAGCCTCTGCTGCGCGCGCCGGGCCGCCTGATTCAGCTGGACGACGGCCTCATGCAATGGCTGCCGGCGGCAGACCGTGGCTACGGCAAGTCGGTCACCGAGCATTGGGAAGATGCCACCTACATCAAGGAATCCCCGGTCGGCGGAATTTCCGGCTGGAAGCTGGTGCGCGAGGTGCCGGCGCAGGCTTTCGCGCTGCAGCAGTACGCGGACTACAGCTGGATATTGTCGCGGCTCGCCGTCACGCTGCTGCTCGGCCTGCTGCTGGCCGAACTGCTGAGTCGCAGGATCGCCACCCAGTTGGAGGACTTGCACCGCATCACGGCGACGTTGACACAAAACCTGCTGGCCAGAATCGATGTCGACTGGGGCGCCGCTCCAAGTGAGGGCGCGGGCGCGGGCGCGGGCGCGGGCGCGGGCGCGGGCGCGGGCTCCATCCTGGAAATCCAGTTGCTGAAAGACGATTTCCGGGACATCGCCGGTTTGCTGGCGGAAAAAATCGACGAGGCCGCGCACGCCAGGCTGTTCCTCGAAAGCGAGGTTGCCCGCCGCACGGCGGAACTGCGCGAATCGGAACGCTTCGCGCGGGCGACGGTGGATGCGCTGACGGCGAGCCTGGCTATTCTTGACCAGAACGGCGTCATCCTCGCCGTCAACCGCGCCTGGCGGCGCTTCGTCGTGGCCGGGGAGGCGGCAGCGGAGCACGTCGGCGAGGGCGTCAATTACCTGGCCGTTTGCGATGCCGCAAGCGGAACGGATGGCGCGGGCGCCGCCGAAATCGCCGCCGGCATCCGTGCCTTGCTGCAGGGCGGGCGCGATGAGTTTCTGCTCGAGTATGCCTGCGACATCCCTGCCGGGAGGCTCTGGTTCCTCTGCCGGGTGACGCGCTTCGCCGGCGAAGGCGAACTCCGCGCCGTGGTCGCGCATGAAGACATTACCGAGCGCAAGGCGGCCGAAGCCGCGGTGCGCAAGCTGTCGCGCGCGGTGGAGCAGAGCCCGGCCTCGGTGGTGATCACCGACCTGGAGGGCAGGATCGAATACGTCAATCCGCGCTTCGAGGCCAACACCGGCTACTCGAAGGCCGAGGCGCTGGGCGCCAATCCGAGCATCCTCAAGTCGGGACAGACGCCGGCGGCGATCTACAGCGAGATGTGGCAGATTATTGCCGCCGGCGGCGAGTGGCGCGGCGATCTATGCAACAGCCGCAAGGACGGTTCCCTGTTCTGGGAGTCCGCCGCCATATCAGGCATCGTCGATGAGAACGGCAAGGTCAGCCATTACCTCGCGGTAAAGGAAGACATCACCGGGCGCAAGGCCAACGAGGAGCAACTGCGCGTCGCCAAGGACGCCGCAGAAGCCGCCAACGTTGCCAAGAGCCGCTTTCTGGCGGCGATGAGCCACGAAATCCGCACCCCGATGAACGCCATCCTGGGCCTGGCGCAAGTGATGCAGATGCCCGGCGTCAGCGAGGCCGAGCGGCAGGACTATGCCGCCACCATCCTCGGTTCCGGCAAGACGCTGCTGGCACTGCTGAACGACATCCTCGACCTGTCGAAGGTGGAGGCGGGCAAGGTCGAACTCGAAGCCGTGGCTCTCGATCCGGCACAGCTGATCGGCGAAGCGCAGGCGCTGTTCGCCCAGGCCGCCCGCAGCAAGGGCTTGCGCCTCGACGCCGGGTGGAGCGGGGCGCCGCAGCAGTATCTGGCTGACCCGCACCGCCTGCGGCAGATGCTTTCCAACCTGGTGAGCAACGCCGTCAAATTCACGGCGCAGGGAGAGGTCCGCATCGAAGGCCGCGAAGTCGGCGAAGCGGGCGAAGGCGAACAGACGGCGCTGCTCGAATTCAGCGTCAGCGACAGCGGCATCGGCATCGCCGAAGGCGATCAGGCGCGCTTGTTCCAGTCCTTCTCGCAGACCGACAGCAGCATCACGCGCCGCTATGGCGGCAGCGGCCTCGGCCTGTCCCTGGTCGACCGTTTCGCCCGCCTGATGGGCGGCGAGGTCGGCGTCGACAGCGAAGTCGGGCGCGGTTCGCGCTTCTGGTTCCGCATCTGCGCCGGACGGGTTGCGGCCGCTGCCGGGACGCTGCCGCTGCCGCCGTTCGCCGCCGCACCTGCGGGCCAGGCGACGCAACTCAGCGGCCGGGTGCTGGTGGTCGAAGACAACCCGGACAACCGCAAGGTGATCGGGATACTGCTGCACAAGCTCGGCCTCGACACGCTGCAGGCGGAAGACGGGCAACAGGCGCTCGACGCCCTGGCCGCAGGCGAAGCCGTCGACCTGATCCTGATGGACGTGCAGATGCCGGGCGTGGACGGCTATGCCGCCAGCGCCGCGCTGCGGCAGCGGGAACACGACAGCGGCGCGCCGCGCCGGCCGATTGTCGGCCTCACCGCCGAGGTCTTCGCCGAAGACCGGCGGCGCTGCCTGGCGGCAGGCATGGATGACGTGCTGACCAAGCCGATTGTGTTCGAGGCGCTGCAGGCCATGCTCGGCCGGTGGCTGCCGGCGGCTGCCGGTGCCACGACGGCCGCGGCACCGGCGGCGGAACTGCCGCTGGATACGGCGCGGGTGGTCGCCCTGGTGGCGGCACTGCTGCCGCTGCTGGAGCGAAACAAGTTCGATGCACTGGGCCGCTTCAAGGACTTGCAGGACGCCGTGGCGGGCACCGCCGTGGCGGCGGAAATATACCAAGCGGGGCGCCCGCTGCAGGAGATGGACTTCGCCGCGACGCTGCAACGCCTGCGCCGGCTGGCGACGACTTACGGATGGGACACGAGCTCATGAGCAATGCAAAACAGAAAATCCTGGCGATCGACGACATGCCGGCCAACCTGCTGACGCTGGGAGCGGCGCTGGGCGAGGCGTTCGACCTGCAGATCGCCACCTCCGGCGCGGCCGGACTGAGCCTGGCGGCGGCCGCGCCGCCCGACCTGATCCTGCTCGACGTGATGATGCCGGGGATGGACGGCTACGAGACCTGCCGGCGCTTGAAGGCCGAGCCGCGGCTATCTTCGATCCCGGTGGTTTTCGTCACGGCCCTGGGCGACAGCGCCGCCGAACGCGCCGGCCTGGCGCTGGGCGCCGCCGACTACATCACCAAGCCGATCAACGTCGACATCGCCCGCCAGCGCATCGGCAATCTGCTCGAGCGCGAACGGCTGCACCGCGAAGTCGAAAGCCATCGCGACCATCTGGAACAACTGGTGCAGAAGCGCACGCTGGCCCTGTCCATCGCCAAGGAGGCGGCGGAAAGCGCCACTCGCGCCAAGTCCATTTTCATCAGCAACATCAGCCACGAACAGCGCACGCCGATGATGATCATCATGGGCATGACCGACCTGGCCCTGCTGCGCGCGACCGATCCCGAGCAAGCCGATCTGCTCGGCCGGGCCAAGGCCTCATCCGCGCAACTGCTGGCGCTGATCAACGATCTCATCGATCTGACCAGTCTGGAAGCCAACCGCCTCAGCCTCGAGCCGGACGACTTCGTCCTCGCCGGCGTCCTCGATACGCTCGGCGGCCTGTGCGGCGCCAACGCCGGCGCCAAGGGACTGCAATTCCGCATCGCCGCGGCGCCGGAACTGGCGGCCATGCCGCTCTACGGCGATGCCCCGCGCCTGGAGCAGATCCTGCTCAACCTGATCGACAACGCCATCAAATTCACGCCGCAGGGAAGCGTCGGCGTGGCGGCCACTCTGGTCGAGGAGACCGCGCACGATGCGCGGCTGCGCTTTGAAGTGCGCGACAGCGGCATCGGCATCGCCGCCGCCGACCAGAAGCGGATCTTCAGTCTGTTCGAGCAGGCCGACGGCTCATCGACCCGTCCCTATGGCGGCACCGGCCTCGGTCTGGCGCTGTGCAAACAGCTGGTCGTGCTGATGGGCGGAACGATCGGCGTGGACAGCCGGCCGGGAGAGGGCGCCGTGTTCTGGTTTACGCTGCGGCTGAGCAAGCCCGCGGCCGCCGGCTAGCCCGGCGAGGTGCGCTGCCGCTGCGCCAGGCGGGCCTGCAGATAGCCGCGCAGCTGGCTGAAGGGTATCGGTTTTGCATACAGCGTGATGCCCGGCGGCAGGCCGCCGCGCTCTGCCACTTCCGCCGGGCTGAGGCCGGTGACGACAATGATGTCCATGTCGTTGAGCGCCGGATTGGCGCGCAGCCGGCGGATCATCTCGAACCCGTCGATTCCCGGCATCAGCAGGTCGGCGATCAGCACATCCGGCGGCTGCAGCCCGATCTGCATCAGGCCGTCGAAGCCGTTGCCGACGGTTTGCAACTCGATCGGCATCTCCCAACTGGCCACGGTCTCGGCGTAGAGCCCCTGCAGGTCGCGGTCGTCTTCGGCGATCAGGAGCCGCAGCGGTGCCGCGCCGGACTTTGGGGCCTCGCCGGCACCGCGCCGGCGCAGATTTTCCTCGACCGAGCGGATGGCGATGCGGCGATGGCCGCCGCCGGTCTTCCATGCCTGGAGCACGCCGTTTTCGACCATCTGCTGGACGGTGCCGAGCGACAGCCCGAGCAGCTTCGCGGCTTCCCGGGTGGTGCAGTAGTCATCCTTGATGTTGCGGTTGGCAGGCATGGCAGGTATCAGGTGATCGGCAGACCGGGCCGGCTGTTGGCCACCAGTGCATGAAAGCTGCTGGCCTTGCGGTCGATCTCGGCATGGGCCTCGGCGATCACGCTCAGGTTCGACAGGAACAGGTCCACCAGTTCCGGGTCGAAACGGCGACCGCTGAGGTCGTGGATGGAGGCCAGCACCTTGCCCGCCGCCGTCGTGGTCTGCGGCCAGCCGAAGGCATTGGCGTGGGTTTCAAAATACTCGGCGAGGGCGACGATGCGCCCCGACAGCGGGATATCCTTTCCCGCCAGCCCCGTCGGATAGCCCTTGCCGCCGAAGTTCTCGTGGTGGCTGTGGGCGATCTCGGCGGCCATTTTCGTGATCGGCGTGTCAAAGGTGGAGGACATGATGCGCGCGCCGATTTCGGTGTGGCTGCGCCACAGCGCCCACTCGTCGTCGCTCAGGTCCTCTTTCTTGCGCAGCAGGGCATCCGGAATCGCCACCATGCCGATGTCGTAGAGCGGGGCGGCCTGGCGGATGCGCGCGCAATAGTCGTCGGACATGCCGGCGGTTCTGGCGAGAATCTCGGCGGTGGCGCCGATCCGCACCAGGCGCAGGCCGTTGCGCCCCTCGCGGAAATCGGCGCCGAGCGCCAGCAGGTACATGGCGTCGAAGTGGCTGCCGGCGGTCATCTCCTTGGCTTCGTTGCGCTGATTGACCACCGTCCTGAGGTCCTCGACGACGCGGAACAGCTGCAGGTTGGCGGCCTTCAGCTCGAAGGCGGACTCATCGACGATGTCCCCCAGTTTCAGTATTTCTTCCATGGTCACAACTCCAGAAAATAGTTTGTGCGGCGTGCCGCGGCGGCCGTCACGCGGCCCGATCCGATTTGCGCTTGAGGCGATGGCTGGCGGCGGGCGCCGGCGCGGCGGGCGCGGCCAGCGGCAGCCAGAGCGTGACGCAGCTGCCTTTGCCGAATTCGCTCTCGATCGCCAGCGTGCCGCCATGCAGGTTGAGAATCTCCCGCGCCAGCGATACGCCGAGCCCGGTGCCGGGGACGCTGCCCGACGGATCGGCGCGGAAAAAGCGTTCGCCGAAGCGCGCCACATGGGCCGGCGTCATGCCGATGCCGTGATCCTGAATGGCGATGCTGATGCCGTGCCGCGCATGGCCTTTGCTGCGCTTCACGCTAACGGTGACGGCCTGGTCCACCGGCGAAAACTTCAAGGCATTGCCGAGCAGGTTGATCAGCGCCTGGTGCATCTTTTCCTTGTCCACGCTGACCACAACCGCTGTCGCGGGCATGACGACGAGAATGCGCCGGGCCGACCCGGTAAATGTCGCGGCGACCTCGTTCAGCATCGCCCGCAGGTCATGCTCGGCGCGCTTGAAGTCCTTGCCGCGGCGCGCTTCGATGCGCGCCAGGTCGAGCAGTTCGTTGAGCAGTTCGGTGACGCGGCGCGACTGGCGCAGGATGATTTCGAGCAGTTCGCGGCTGCGTTCGGGTTCAAAAGTCCGCAGCAGCAGCAGTTCGGTGTAGCCGAAGATGCTGGCCATGGGAGTGCGCAATTCGTGTGCGGCGGTGGCCAGGAACTCGCTCTTGATGTCCTCGATGTTGCGCGCCCGGGTGATGTCATGGTAGTAGAGCAGCAGGGAGGTGCCGTGGCTGGCCTTGCGGAAGCGGCGCAGCAGTACGTAGGCTTGCGGCGGCAGCAGGTGAATTTCGGTCTCGTCGCCGGCGAGGTCGGTGGATGAGGTGGCCGGCCCGGCGATATCCTCCATGACGCTGCGATAAGGGTGGCGGGGGTCGCACTGGCCGGCAAAAATCTGCTCGAAGGCGGCGAGGCCGATGCCCCGCAGTTGCGCTGCCTGCAGCCCGCTGAGGCGCAGAAAGGCGTCGTTGACGAAGGACAGGGCGCCGTTTTCGTCGAAGGCGATGAGGCCGTCCTCGCTCATCGAGGTCAGCGCATCGAGGCGCAGCGCCCAGGCCATCAGGTGCTGCTCGGCGTCCTTCTGGGCGGTAACGTCGTTCAGCACGCAAATGAAATGCACGCTGCCGCCTTCGGCGGCATAGACCGGCGAGATCGACAGTTCATTCCAGAACAGGGAGCCGTCCTTGCGATAGTTGCGCAGCACCATCTTGCCCGGGCGCTTGTCGCCGACCGCCAGCAGCAGGTCGCGCAGACCGTCCTGGGCGTCGTCGGCCCGGTGCAGCAGGTGGGCCGAATTGCCCACCGCCTCGGCGCCGGTGTAGCCGGTGAGCCGGGTGAATGCCGGATTGACGCGCAGAATGCTGCCGCGCTCATCGACGATCATGGCGCACTGCATCGATTCGAAGGTGGCGGCGGCAAGGCGGAATTCGGTTTCGGCCAGCCGCGGCGCGGTGACGTTTTCGTGGGCAACCATGGCCTTCACCGGGCCGCCCCCGGCGAGCGGGGTGACGCTGAGGAGGAAGCAGAAGCGCTCCGCGCCGACATGACAGGCGTATTCGATCTGGTACTTTTCGAGCTCGCCGGCGAGCACCCGGCTCACTCCCTGTGCGATCTGTGCGACGCTTTCGGCGTCAGGCGGATGGCGGCCGTCCTGCAGTTTCAGATAGCCGCGGCCGATGTCGGCATCCGCTCCACCGCCGTGGTCGCGGGCGAAGCGTTTCCAGGCTTCGTTGGCGGCGACAATGGTGGCGCTGCCGTCGAGCAAGGCCACCTGCGACGGCAGCGCGTCGATCAGCGGCTGGAACAGCCTGCCCTGCTGCTCGGCGCCGATGTCCGGCGCCGCCGCGGGCGGGTGCGGTTTGCTATCCAATTGGCCGGCTCCGATCCTTGCTTGCCGTCGACGACAGGAAATGCGGCGTCATGCGCGGATCAGTTCAATGGCTTGGCTTGTGTCGCGAAATGATTGACGGTGTCGAGCAGTTGCAGCGGGCTGAACGGCTTGACCAGATAGGCGTCGGCACCGGCGGCCTTGCCCGCGTCGATATCCGCCTGCTGCCCGCGCGCCGTGAGCATGGCGATCAGGGTGCCGGCGAGAACCGGGTCGGCCTTGATGCGGCGGCAGGCCTCGAGCCCGTCGATTTCGCCCGGCATCATGATGTCCATGAGGACGATGCCGGGTTTCACGCGGTGCATCATTTCCAGTGCGCTCTCGCCACTGTCGGCTTCAAACACTTCGACGTCGCCGATATCGAGCGTCATGTGCACCAGCTTGCGGATGTCTTCCTGATCGTCAACGATCAATACTCTTGGTTTCATGACTTCTCCTTTGAACAATGTCAGTGTTTGGGTGCGGAATTGTCAAGCCGCAGCAAGGTACATAAATCTTCCGCATAACGAAAGGCCTGCTTCATTTCCTGTTGCCGTGAATCATTGGCGGGGGCCCCTACCGGCAGTTCGAAGGTGATCGTGCCGACTTTACCCTCTTCCTTGTCGAAATAGAGATTTCCCCCGTTCAATTCCAGTACCCGTTTGCAGATGGGCAGGGTAAGCCCCAGCAGGTTGGCGGGTTTCGAATCGCTTGCCGCCATCAGCGGCAGGAACTGCTGCTCGGTCCCTGCCGGCGCTATGCCCTCGTAATTGGCGATGGCGAGGCGGATGAAATTGCCGTGCGGCTTGGCCGAAATCAGGATGTTGGCGCCGCTGTCGAGGCGTTCGACGAGGTGGCGCAGATAGCCGGCCAGCGCCTGCACCAGGAAATTCCTGCTGCCGTAGATGACCGGCAGGCCGTCGCTGAGGCCGCAATAGCTGACGTTGATGCGGCGCTTGCGCAGCAGCAGCGTGCTGCCGAGCACCACGTCGGCGACCAGTTCGGACACCGGAATGCGGTCTTCGCCGCGCATCGGCGAGGCCTTGTAGGTCGAGGCCAGCAGCCCGATCTGCTGCAGCAGTGCGGTCAGTTCGGTGCCCATGCGCGAGACCCGCGCAACCGACTCGCGCAGTTCCCAGTCCTTGTCGGCCTGGCCTTCAAAGCGCACCAGCATGTCGGCGGCGCTGCCGAGAAACTTTTCCATCGGCGCGCGAAATTCGCTGTCGAGCATTTCGGCGAGGTTGCTGATGACATTCTGGTACATCTGCTCGGTGGTGGTGGTCTGCATGACGACGATGAAATCGCCCGGCACCGGGCTGGTCAGCAGGGTGACGTGAAGCCGGTCGGTCTGCTCGGCGGCCGCGCCGTTGCGCGGTGCGTCGATTTCAAATGTCACCGGCGGCTTCAGGTAGCCGCGGCGGATCGACTTGAGCTGGCCGCTGAGCCAGCCGGCGGCCAGCGGCTGGCCGATGACCAGCGGCAGAATCTTTTGCGCCGGCTGGTTGGCGTAGAGAACGGCACCGGTCTTGGCGACGATGAAAATCGCTTCCTTCAGGCTGTCGAACAACAGTTGCATTTCCAGGTTCATGGCGGACTTAGCGGGCGAGGGCAGTCCGGATTGTACCCACCAGTTGTACGGGGCTGAAGGGTTTGATGATGTAGGCGGCGGCGCCGCGCTGCACGCCATCCTCGTAGTCCTCCGCCTGGCCGCGGGCGGTGACCATGATGACGGGGGTCTGCTTCAGGCGCGGGTTGCTCTTGATGGCGTCGAGCACCTGCAGGCCGTCCATTTCGCCGGGCATCATGACGTCGAGGACGATGAGGTCGGGGTTCATGCGGCGGGCCACATCGAGCCCGCTGCGGCCGTCCTCGGCTTCCAGCACATTGAAGTCGTTGCCGACGGTGACGCGCATCAGGTGGCGCATGTCGGAATGGTCATCGACGATGAGGATGGTGGGCAGTGCGCTCATGGCTTTTGTCTCCGGATATTCCGCCGTCACAGGGCGGCGACGTCGCGGTAGGCCTGGATGGCCTGCTGCGCGTAGTAGGCAGTGACCGGCCGCGCCGGGGCGGCCGACGGCACGGCGCCCGCCGCTACCGTCTGCACTGCCGCGGCGTAGGTGGCGGCGGCCAGATTGCTCCTGGCGTAGGCCAGAACGGCGTTGCGCTGAACCTGGTTGTTGAGGTCGATGTTGAACAGGCCGGCCAGGCTCTGCACTTTCGGGTTGGTGAGAGCCTTGTTCAGAGTGGCTAGCCCTGATGCCGCGCCTGACGGGAGATTGCCGAGTTCCATCATGTGTACGCCTGTGCTGCTGCGCCCTGGTGAGTGACGAACGCTGCTAGGCAGCGGACTGGTTGTGCGCCTGCATCTGCAGCATGGCGAGGATCAATGCCGCCAGTGCCTTGTCCAGCGCGTTCAGGTCCGAAACGCTTTGACTCAGTGCGTTCATATCGGGATTGACGCTGACATCGATGTTCACTGTGCTGCTTCCGGTGGCGGCGTTGGCCGCCAGAGCCTTCTGCGCGCCACTGGAAATGGTGACCGTGGTGCGTGCGGCCGATGTGGCCGGGGTTGCCCCCGTGCTGCCGCTGCCGATGCTCATTGAAAAGTTGGCTGCGGGAGTTGCGCCCATGCTGCCTGTCGCGCCCATGCCACCCATGCCACCCATGCCACCCATTGCGCCGATACCACCGATTGCGCCCATGCCTCCGATTGCTCCGCCCATGATCGAACTCCTTGAAGTCGGCTGGATTCCCGTGAGGTACTGACTGCCGGGAAAGGAACCTGGTGAATGAATGTGGTGAATATAGTATATTTAATAGATTCGTCAAGGGAAATGTTATTATTGTTACATCTGTGGTTCGCCTTTATTCGCTGATGCCCTCCCCGGCGGCCCCTCACGGTGTGCGCAAAGGCCCGCCGAAAATCGCCGGAAATGAAACCTAGGTATCATTTTTTTTTGTTGTTGGCATATTCCGGATAAGTAGTAGACAATCCGCTCTCGCAATGCCAACAGGATGTTTTGATGCTTTATGGATTGCCGTCAGCCGCTATGTCCTGGAGCGGACAGACAGGATCTGCGGTCGCCGCCAGCCCTGGCTGCGGCCGGCAAGAGTCAAGGTTTTGTGTTTCCCGCAGTCGTTGTTAACTGTTTTCCAATTCAACCCACAGGAGTCCGTTATGGCCCGCAAGCAGAAGCTCGATTTCAGCAAGATTTCCGAAACCCGCAAGAAGGAAGGTCTCAACCAGAAGGATTTCTGGGCACGTTATGGCGTCACCCAGTCGGGTGGTTCGCGTTACGAATCGGGTCGCAGCATTCCCAAGCCGCTGGCCCTCCTGCTGTGGATGCATCGCCAAGGCACGGTCACCGACAAGAATCTGGCCGACGCCACCAAGCGTTAAGCAAGCAGTGGTGCGCAACGCCTCCCGGCAAAGCCGGCAGGCGCCGCACCGGACCAGACGGCAAGTCGCTGCGGCGGAATCCGGCGCGCGACTTGCCGTTGGCATTGTGCCGGCGGACATGAGCTGACTAGAGGTCGGCCGTGACTCCGTTTGCGGCAGCGGATGGAGCGTATTCCGCCGGCGGCGCGGGCTTGATTCAGATCAAGTTCCCCGCAGATATATGCCGCTCTATTACTTTCGTTGGGTATCTTTTTGCACCGGATAGGTGCATGGTGTGCCCTCCTGCCGGGAACCCCCGGCGGCAAGGCTCGAGGCCCGCCTCCGGCGTGCGTCCCGCCGCCGATGAAGGTAATGCGGATCTGATGACTACCAGCGACGAAACCATGCAGCCGCAGGCGATAGTGCCGCAGGCGACCGGGGCACCTCCGGTCGCCGCGCTGCTGCACGAACTGCAGGTGCGGCAGGTCGAACTGGAGACCCAGAACGAGGCCTTGCGCCTGATGCAGGGCGATCTGGAGACGGCGCGCGACCGCTATCTCGATCTCTACGATTTCGCCCCGGTCGGCTATCTCACCCTCGATTCCAATGGCATGATCGAGGAGATGAATCTCGCCGCCGCCGCGCTGCTGGGGCACGAACGCCGGGACCTCCTGCAGCGCTGCTTCTCGTCCCTGGTCGCGGCCGAGGACCAGCCGTGCTGGGCGGAGTTTTTCCTGAGCGTGAAGAAGCCCGGCGGCAAAGGCACGGTGGAAGTGGCCATGCAGCGCGGCGACGGCACGCTGTTTCAGGCGCAGCTGGACTGCGCCGGCAGCACGGCGGTGCGCCTCGTCCTGAGCGACATCACCGAAAGCAAGGCCACCAGGGATCAACTGCGCAAACTCTCCCTGGCGGTGGAACAAAGCCCGGAGAGCATCGTCATTACCGACAGCCGGGCCGCCATCGAATACGTCAACAACGCCTTCCTGCTGGCGAGCGGCTACCGCCGCGAGGAAGTCATCGGACGGAATCCGCGCATCCTCAATTCGGGCAAGACCCCGCCCGAAACCTATGCCGATATGTGGGATACGCTTACCCGGGGGCTGTCGTGGAAGGGCCAGTTCTACAACCGCAGAAAGGACGGCAGCGAGTATGTCGAGTTCGTCATCATCACGCCCATCCACCAGCCCGACGGCCGCGTCACCCACTACGTCGCGGTAAAGGAAGACATCACCGAAAAGAAGCGTCAGGGCGAAGAACTCGACCACTATCGCCGGCACCTGGAGGAACTGGTCGCCGAGCGCACCGCCGAACTGGCTGCCGCCGTCGCCCACACCCGCCTGATCATCGATTCCAGCGCCGAAGGCATCCTGCAACTGGACGCGGCGGGGCACATCGCCCTGATCAATCCCGCCGCCTGCAGGATGCTCGGTTATGCGCCGGAGGAACTTCTCGGCCGCGACGTGCATGCCTCGATCCACTGCCCGCCCGATGCCGCTGCACCGCATACGCCCTGCAGCCTCGGCGTGGCGATGCGGGCGGGGCAGGCGCTGCGCGAGGATGGCGAAACCTTCTGGCGCGCCGACGGCCGCCCGCTGCCGGTCAGCGTCGCCACCCACCCCATGCGCGAGGGCGAGGCCGTGATCGGGGCGGTGATGAGCTTCTCCGACAACTCGCAGCGCCAGGCCGCGGACGAGGAACGCGAGGCGGCGCGCGCCGCCGCCGAACTGCTGGCGCGGACGCGCAGCGAATTCCTCGCCAACATGAGCCACGAGATCCGCACCCCGATCAATGCCGTGCTGGGTTTCGCCTACCTCTGCCTTCAGCTGGATCTGCCGCCGCGCCCGCGCGACTACCTCGGCAAGATTCACAGCGCCTCGGAATCCCTGCTCGGCATCGTCAATGACATCCTCGACATCTCCAAGATGGATGCCGGCAAGCTCGAGATGGAGTGCGTGCCGTTCAGCCTCGACGACGTGCTGCAGCGGGTCGCCGGCCTGTTCACGCTGAAGGCGCGGGAGAAGGGCGTGGAACTGGTGATCGCTGCTCTGCCCGGCGTTCCCGACGGTTTGCTGGGAGATCCGCTGCGCCTGGGCCAGGTACTGACTAACCTCCTGAGCAACGCCCTGAAATTTACCGAGCGGGGCGAGATCCGCCTGTTGGCGGCGCCGGCAAGCAGCGCCGGCGGCACTGTCTGCCTGCGTTTCGAAGTGCGCGACACCGGCCTCGGCATGACGCCGCAGCAGCAGGCCGGCTTGTTCGCCGCCTTCAGCCAGGCCGACAGTTCGACCACGCGCAAATACGGCGGCACCGGCCTCGGCCTGGCGATCAGCAAGCAGCTGGTGGAGCGCATGCAGGGCGAGATCGGCGTCGAAAGCCGGCCCGGCGCCGGCTCCTGCTTCAGCTTCACCGCCTGCTTCGGCCTGGCCGGCGGTGCGGCGGCCGCGGGGCAGGCGCACTCCCTGCTGAGCGGAAAGCAGGTGCTGCTGGTGGAGGACAACGAGGCCATGCGCAGCCTGCTGACCCAGATCATGCGGGTATTCGGCTGCCGCACGGAGGCGCTGGCGTGCGGCGAGGAGGCCCTCGCCCGGCTCGGCGCCGGCGCGCACTTCGACCTGATCCTGCTC
Organism: uncultured beta proteobacterium; assembly: GCA_903848955.1. Taxonomy (GTDB): domain Bacteria; phylum Pseudomonadota; class Gammaproteobacteria; order Burkholderiales; family Rhodocyclaceae; genus Sulfuritalea. Next base: position 3,587 of record CAINHS010000062.1, on the reverse strand, counting down.
GACTGGAAACTGCCCGGCATGGACGGGCTGGCGACCGCGCACGGGCTGCGCGCGGCCGGACACCGGACACCCGTGATCCTGATCACCGGCGGCGAGCAGGAGGTCGCCCGCGCCCTGGCGCAAGCAGGCGACATCCAGGCCTTCCTCAGCAAGCCGGTGTCGCGTTCCACCCTGCACGACACCATGGTCGGCGTGCTCGGCGGCCATGCCGCCGAGCCCTTGCCGGTCTCCGCGCCGGTAAGCGCCCCCGACTTCAGCACGGCGCGCATCCTGCTGGTGGATGACAACGATTTCAACCGCGAGGTCGGCCGCGAACTGGTCGGCCTCACCGGTGCCGCGGTCGACACCGCCGACGACGGCGCGCAGGCGGTGGCCGCTGTCGCCGGCGGCGGCTACGACCTGGTGCTGATGGACTTGCAGATGCCGGTGATGGACGGCTACGTCGCCGCCCGCATCATCCGCGAGCTGCGCCCGGAACTGCCGATTCTGGCCCTGACCGCCCACGCCATGAGCGAGGAGAAGGCACGCGTGCTGGCCGCCGGCATGAACGACATCCTCACCAAGCCCATCCTGCCCGATGCGCTCTACGCCATGCTGGCGCACTGGCTTGCCGGCAGCGCCCGGCAGCCGGCGGCGCCGGTCGTCCCGGTGCCGGCCGCGGCAGCGCCGCCTTGCGTCGAGGCGGCCGCCATCGAGGTGTTCGATCCCGTCGCCGCGCTGGGCCGGGTTAACGGCAGCAAGCCGATGCTGGAGCGCTTCCTGCGCCTGTTCCGCGAACGCAACGCCGGCATCGTCGACCAACTCGGCGCCGCCCTTGCGGCGGCGGACCTGGCCACGGCACGGCGACTGGCGCATGCCCTCAACGGCGGCGCCGGCACCGTCGGCCTGGGCGAACTGCAGGCCGCCGCCGCGCGCCTCGAAGACACGCTGGCCGAGTCGCTGCAGGGCCGCGACCATCCGCTGCGCCGCGGGACGGAGTACATGGCGCTCTGCGCCGCCTGGCCGCGGGCGATGGCCGCCCTCGGCGCACTGCTCGACGGCCCCGGCGCGTCTGAAGCGGGGGATGCATGAACGGCGGCGCCGCGCGCATCCTGATCGTCGATGACGACCCGGTGGTGGCGGGCATGCTCGGCGTCACGCTGTCCGCCGCCGGTTATCAGGTCGTCGAGGCGAACTCGGGCGAGGAAGCCCTGGCCCTGCTGGCCGACCCGGACAAGGGGCCGCTGCCCGACATCGTTTTTCTCGACGTCGAAATGTGGAATGGCATCGACGGCTTCGAGGTCTGCCGCCAGCTCAAGGCCGGGCCGGCGACGCGCCACATCCCGGTCATCTTTCTCACCGCCAGGAGCGATGCGGCCTACGAGCAGCTCGGCTTCGCGCTCGGCGCCGTCGACTACATCACCAAGCCGATCAGCCCGCCCATCGTCAATGCCCGCGTGCGCACCCATCTCGCACTCAAGGCCGCGGCCGATTTTCTGCAGGATCGCAACGCCTACCTCGAGCAGGAGGTGGCCCGCCGCACCGAGGAGGTCCGGCACCGCACCGAAGATCTGCGCATCAGCCAGGAAGTGACCATGGTGGCCCTGGCGTCGCTGGCCGAAACCCGCGACAACGAAACCGGCAACCACATCCTGCGCACCCAGCATTACGTGCTGGCGCTGGCAAAGCACTTGCGCGGCCACGAGCGTTTCGCCGCCGCGCTGAGAGAGGAATTCGTCGATCGGCTGTTCAAGGCGGCGCCGCTGCACGACATCGGCAAGGTGGGGATTCCCGACCGGATTCTGCTCAAGCCCGGCCGGCTCGACGCCGGCGAATTCGAGATCATGAAGACCCACACCACCCTCGGCCGCGACGCCATCCGGAACGCCCAGCGGCGGGTCGGCGTGCGCGTGCCGCTGCTGGACACCGCCGAGGAGATCGCGCTTTCGCACCAGGAAAAATGGGACGGCAGCGGCTATCCGCAAGGCCTCGCCGGCGAGGCCATTCCGCTCTCGGCACGGCTGATGGCGGTGGCCGATGTGTATGACGCGCTGATCAGCCGCCGGGTCTACAAGGCGCCGCTGTCGCACGAGCAGGCTACCGAAATAATCGTCGCCGGCCGCAGCCGGCATTTTGATCCGGACATCGCGGACGCCTTCGTTGTGCTGCAGGCCGAGTTTCACCTGATCTCGACACGCTTCGACGACCGTGACGAGCAGCTCGTCGAACTCGAGGCGCGCGCCCGGCGCGCCGCCAGCGGAGCCGACTGATGCAGGACCATTCCGAACCCGGCTGCAGCGGCCGCATCCTGATTGTCGACGACGATCCCGTGGTGGCGGGAATGCTCGGCGTCTCGCTGCTCGCCGCCGGCCATGAAATCGTCGAGGCCGGCTCGGGCGAGGAGGCGCTGGCCCGGCTCGCCGGCGCGGAGCGCGGGCAGTTGCCGGACATGGTGTTTCTCGACATCGAGATGGGCATGGGCATCGACGGCTTCGAGACCTGCCGCCGCCTGCGTGCGGCGCAGGCGACATGCGAGCTGCCGGTGATTTTCCTCTCCGGCCACGACGGCCTGGATGATCGTCTGCGCGCTTACGACGCCGGCGGCAGCGACTTCATGGCCAAGCCCTTTGTCACCGACGAGGTGCTGCGCAAGGCCCGGCTGGCGATCGCGCACCGCCGCCGGCAGGAGACCGCGGCGGCGCAAATGCAGTCCTCGTCCGCCACCGCCATGACCGCGCTCACCAGTCTCGGCGACTCCGAGGTCACGCTCAAATTCAGCCGCGGCGCGCTCGGCTGCCGCAGCCTGGCGGCGATGGCGCTGCTGAGCATCGATTCGATGGCGGCCTTCGGCCTCAACTGTCATGTCCAGCTGCGTACGCCAGGCGCCACCCTGACCCTGACGCCGCAGGGTCCCGCCTCGCCGCTGGAGGAGTCGGTGATCGAGCGCTCGAAGGCGATGGGGCGGATTTTCAGCTTCGGCAAGCGGCTCATCGTCAACTACGACAGCGTCTCGCTGCTGGTCACCAACATGCCGCTGGCCGACGAGTCGCTCTGCGGCCGCATCCGCGACCAGGCGGCGACGATCGCCGAGACCGCCGAACTGGCGGTGGGCAACATCGCCCTGCGCTCCGAGGCGGTGGCGCGCGCCGAGGAATTGCGCGCACTGGCCGGCGTCAGCCGCGCCGCCGTCGAAGAGCTGCGCGGCAGCTACCGGCAGCTGCAGGTGGCGACCTGCCTCGAGCTGGAAACCATGGCGCACAGCATCGAGAGCCTGTACGTCCATCTCGGGCTCAGCAACCGCCAGGAATTCACCATCAGCGATACCGTGCGCAGCGCCGTCGACCGCGTGCTGACGCTGTTCGAAAGCAGCGCCGCGCTGGACAGCAACTTCGCCAGCATCGTCGAAGGCCTGACCCGGGCCGGCGAATACAGCGTCAGCCAGGAGGATGAGGCACCGCTCAAAGTCGAGCTCTGGTAGCGCGGCTTTGGCCCATCTCCCTCCTCATCCTCCCGCCCCTTCAAGGGGAGGGCCGGGATGGGGCATGAGGATGGAGGATTGGCAGGGAGCAACCGTCGCCGGCCGGGCAATTTGACAGCGGCGGAGTGCT
>CAINHS010000061.1 GCA_903848955.1 uncultured beta proteobacterium | reverse complement strand
TCAGCGGCGGCTGCCTCGCACTGGCGGGTCCGATTGCCGACGACGGACGTTCGGCACGGCTGACCAACCTGCCCTGGGACATCGATGCCGCAGCGCTGTCGCATCGCTTCGGACTGCCCACACTGAAGTTGGCCAACGACTTTGCGGCGGCGGCGCAAGGCGCCGTCGCCGCGGCCCCCACGCAACGAATCACGCTGCAGGCCGGACAACCGCTGGCGGCGGCACCCTGCCTCGTCGTCGGCGCCGGCACCGGGCTCGGCATGGCCATGGTCCTGCCGCAAGGTGACTCGTGGCGCGTCGTTGCAGGCGAGGGCGGTCATGCCGCTTTTGCCCCGGCCGACGAGCAGCAGGCGGAGCTGTGGGCTTTCCTGCGGTCGCGGCATGGCCGCGTTACCTGGGAAAGAGTGGTTTCAGGACCCGGACTGTGCGCCATCCACGAGTTTGTCGCCGGCGCCTGCCTGACTGCCGAGGAAATTTCGCGGCGGGCGCTGGGCGATGCGAAGTGCGCCGAACGTCGCTCGCTCGACCTGTTCCTCGCGGCCTATGGCGCCTTTGCCGGCGACATGGGGCTGGCCTGCCTGGCACGCGGCGGGGTTTTCCTTGCCGGCGGCATCGCCGGCAAGCTGCTCCCCGTGCTGCAGCAAAGCCCCTTCCTGGCGGCATTCAACGCCAAAGCCGAACACGCCGCCATCGCCGCGCGCCTGCCGCTCCATGTCGCCACCGATCCGCTGCTGGGGCTGCGCGGTGCCCTTCTCCTGGCGGCCGCCGGCGACCCTGTTTCATCCTGAAATCCTCTCCGGTTTTGACGCTTGTCAATATCCTGTCATATAGGGAGCGCAGTATTACAAGCGGGTATTGCGAACAACGAGGAGGAAACGGCTATGGCAAACACCAGCAGCAGCACCAAGAGTTCGCCCGCCAAGCGCCCGGCGCCGGCAGCGGCTGTCGCGGCGGCAAGGGTCAAACCGGCAACCGCGGCGAAGAAGTCAGTCAAGCCGGCAACTGCCGCCGTCAAGGCCAAGCCGGTTGCGAAACCAGTCAAGGTCGCCGGCGCGCGCAAGGCGGCCGTCGCAAAACCGGTGCGCGCCGCCAAGCCGGCAGGCGTGCCGCCGGAACAGCGCAGGAATTACGTTGAAGTCGCCGCCTACCATATCGCCGAACGGCGCGGTTTCGCGCCGGGTGATCCGTTGCAGGATTGGGTGCTGGCCGAAGCCGAGATTGACCGGCTGTTGGCGAAGGGGCTTTTGGGCGGGTGACAGCCGGCGCTGATCAGGCCGGCAGAAATACCAGTGCGGCAAGCGGCGGCAGGGTCAGCGTAATCGAGGCGGGGAAGCCCATCCAGGGACGGAACTCGGCGCTGACGCGGCCGCCGTTGCCCAGATCGCTGCCGCCGTAGTGCGCCGAATCGGTGTTCATCCGCTCCAGGTAGTCCTGCACCAGCGGTACGCCGAGGCGGTAATTGTGACGCGGCACCGGCGTGAAGTTGAACACAACAACGGCGTGGCGGCCATCGCGCCCGCGGCGCAGCCAGCTCACCACCGACTGGTCGGCATCGTGACAGTCGATCCATTGAAAGCCTTCTGCGGAAAAGTCCAGCTCATGCAGCGCCGGTTCACTCACATAAAGCCGGTTCAACTGGCTGACCAGGCGATTCACCCCGGCGTGCAGCGGATATCGCAGCAGTTGCCAGGGCAGTTCTTCGCCGGCGCGCCATTCCCAGGACTGGCCGAGTTCGGCGCCCATGAACTGCAGCTTCTTGCCCGGCGCCGTCATCTGGTAGGCGAGCAACAGGCGCAGGTTGGCAAAGCGCTGCCATTCGTCGCCCGGCATCTTTCCCAACAGCGAACTCTTGCCGTGCACCACTTCGTCGTGCGACAGGGGCAGGACGAAGTTCTCGCTGTAGGCATAGAGCTGGCCGAAGGTCAGGCGCTCGTGGTTGTAGCGCCGATACACCGGATCGTGCTGCATGTAGTCCAGCGTATCGTTCATCCAGCCCATGTTCCACTTCATCGAGAAACCCAGGCCGCCGAGCCAGGTCGGCCGCGACACCATCGGCCAGGCGGTGGATTCTTCGGCGATGGTCAGCGCGCCGGCGAACTCGGCATGCACCATTTCGTTCAGTTCGCGGAGGAAGGCAATGGCTTCCAGATTCTCGCGTCCGCCGTGGATATTCGGCGTCCACTCGCCGGCCTTGCGCGAGTAGTCGAGATAGATCATCGAGGCCACGGCATCGACGCGCAGGGCATCGACATGGAACTCGGAGAGCCAGTAGTACGCCGAGGAAAGCAGGAAACTGCGCACCTCGTTGCGCCCGTAGTTGAAGACATGGGTGCCCCAATCGGGATGCATCTTCTGCTGCGGATCCTGGTGCTCGAAAAGAGCGGTGCCGTCGAAATGGGCCAGCGCCCAGTCATCGGCCGGAAAGTGGCCGGGCACCCAGTCGAGGATGACGCCGATGCCGGCCTGATGCAGGCTGTCGACCAGGAAGCGCAGGTCATCGGCACTGCCGAAGCGCGAACTCGGGGCGAAGAAGCCGGTGCATTGATAACCCCAGGATTCGTCGAGCGGATGTTCCATCAGCGGCAGGAATTCGACGTGCGTGTAGCCCAGTTCGAGCAGATAGGGAACCAGCCGCGCCGCCAGATCACGGTAGCTGTAGAAGCTGCGGTCGGGATGCCGCATCCAGCTGCCCAGGTGCATCTCGTAGACGCTCATCGGCGCCGACAGCCAGTCGCGCTCTGCTCGAGCCTGCATCCAGGCGCTGTCGTTCCAGGCATGCGCCGAATCCGGCGTTACGCAGCAGGCCGAGGCCGGGCGCCGCTCGAAGGCCCGGGCAAAGGGGTCGGTCTTGAGCCGCAGTGCGCCGCTGCCGCGCAAGCGCAATTCGAAGCGATACAGCGTACCGGGCGCGAGTTCGGGCAGGAACAGTTCCCAGACACCCGAACCGCCCAGGGTCGCCATGGGATGGACGCGGCCGTCCCAGCCATTGAATGCGCCCACCACCGAAACCCGCTCTGCATTCGGCGCCCAGAGGCGGAAGCAGACGCCGCCAATGCCGTCGCGGCTTTCCGGCACGGCGCCGAAAGTGCGCCAGGCCTGGCGCAAGCGTCCGGCGTTGAACAGATACAGATCCTCCGCCGGCGGCTGCGGCGCAAAGGCATAGGCGTCGTATTGCTCCACGCCATCGACATCCAGGCGCCACGGCCGCGGCGGGGGCGCGGCGCCCAGCCATTCGAAGATATCCGAATCGCGGCGGCGCTTCAGCGGCGCCCACCCGCCATCGGCCAGCTTGACCGCCACCGCTTTGGCCTGCGGACGGAACACCCGCAGCCGCCAGCCGGCTCCTTCAGCGTGGAGACCCAGCACCGAAAACGGATCGTGTTCGCGTGCCTCGAGCAACGCGGTGCAGACAAGATCAGACATGGATATTTATTTGGCGAGTTTTTTTGCTATCGTGCTGATTGTAGCCGCAACGGAGAAATCACCATGCAGACGATTGAAGAACAGCGCGGCAAGGACACTTGCCCGCGTGCAAGCGGCAAGGGAGCACATCGATGCTGGTAAGCGAACTCACGCGCAACACCTTCGGCATCGTCCTGGCCGGCGGCCGCGGCAGCCGGCTGATGCAGCTCACCGACTGGCGCTCGAAGCCGGCGGTGCCTTTCGGCGGGAAATTCCGCATCGTCGACTTCACGCTGTCCAACTGCGTCAATTCCGGCATCCGCAAGATCGGCGTCGCCACGCAGTACAAGGCGCAGAGCCTGATCCAGCACCTGCAGCGCGGCTGGAGCTTTCTCGACGGGCGTTTCCACGAGTTCATCGACATCCTGCCGGCACAGCAGCAGATCAGTGAAGACTGGTATCAGGGCACCGCCGATGCGGTGTTCCAGAACCTTGACCTGATCCGCCGCAGCCGGCCCAGACACGTGCTGGTGCTGTCCGGCGATCACGTCTACAAGATGGACTACCGCCGCATGCTGGCCGAGCATGTCGATCACCAGGCCGATCTCAGCGTGGCCTGCATCGACGTGCCGCTCAGCGACGCCAGCGGCTTCGGCGTCATGCACATCGGCGACCAACAGCGCATTGCGGCCTTCGTCGAAAAGCCGGCGAATCCGCCACCGATGCCGGGCCGGCCCGACCGGGCGCTGGCCAGCATGGGGGTCTATGTATTCAACGCCGACTTCCTCTATGAACAGCTGATCCGCGACCATGACGACCCGAACTCGTCGCATGACTTCGGCAAGGACGTCATCCCGCACTGCGTTTCGCGCTACCGCGCGTTTGCCCACAACTTCTCCACCTCCTGCGTCGGCATGGACAGCACCGGGATTCCCTACTGGCGCGATGCCGGCACCATAGACGCGTACTGGGAGGCCAACATGGAACTGACCAAGGTCACCCCCGAACTCAACCTGTATGACGATGACTGGCCGATCTGGACCCACCAGGAGCAGTTGCCGCCGGCCAAGTTCGTCTTCGACGACGACGGCCGGCGCGGCATGGCCGTGGATTCCCTGGTGTCGGGCGGCGACATCATCAGCGGCGCCCTGGTGCGCAAATCGCTGCTGTTCTCCCGCGTCAACGTGCATAGCTATGCGGAAATCGAGGAATCGGTAATCCTGCCCGATGTCGATATCGGCCGCCATGCCAAGCTGCGCCGGGTCGTCATGGACAAGCATTGCCGCATTCCGGAAGGCATGAGGATCGGCTATGACATCGAAGCCGACCGCCGGCGCTTCCATGTCAGTGAAAACGGCATCACGCTGGTGACGCCGGAAATGCTCGGCCAGCCGGCGCATCACATAAGGTGACATTCATGATGCACTGGCGTCGCCCCCGATCATGAAACAGCTCGAACTGGTTTTTCTCTGGCACATGCACCAGCCGGACTATCGCGACCACGGCGCCGCGGGAGAGTTCATGCTGCCCTGGGTCTTCCTGCATGCCATGAAGGATTACGTCGACATGGCGGCGCATCTCGAACGCCATCCGCAGATCCGCTGCGTGGTCAACTTCGTGCCGGTGCTGCTCGATCAGATCGAGGACTACGCACAGCAATTCGCCAGCGGCCGGTTCCGCGATCCGCTGCTGCGCATGCTTGCCACGCCCGACATGGAGCGGATCAGCGAGGCCGACCGGCGCCTGCTGCTGACGACCTGCTTCCGCAGCAACCACACCACCATGCTGGCACCCTTCCCCCACTACCAGCGACTGCACGAGCTTTACCTGCTGCTCACCCGGGACAATGAAACGGCATATGACTATCTCTCCGGCGCCTACTTCTCCGACCTTGTGACCTGGTACCACCTGGCCTGGACGGGCGAGACCGAGCGCCGCCGCAATCCGCTGCTGGCCGCGCTTATGAGCCGCGGCGAGGGCTATGAGGCGAAGGACCGGCAACAACTGCTGGCGAGCATCGGAGAACTGATCGGCGGACTGATCCCGCGCTGGCGGGCGCTCGCCGCACGGGGCCAGGTCGAGTTGTCCTCGACGCCGCAAACGCATCCGCTGTCGCCGCTGCTGCTCGACTTCCACGCCGCACGCGAAAGCCTGCCCGACGCGCCGCTGCCCTTCAGCGCCGCCTACCCCGGCGGCCGCAGCCGCGTCATCGCCCAGATCGACGCCGCGCGAAGCAGCCATGCCGGACGCTTCGGCGCCCCGCCGCTGGGCATGTGGCCGGCCGAAGGCGCCGTCTCCGAGGACTTCGTCAAGCATCTGGCCGCGGCCGGTTGCCGCTGGATCGCCAGCGGCGAAGGCGTGCTCAGGAACAGCCTCGCCGCCGCCGGCATGAGCGACCCGCGTGCCGCCTACCACCCCTGGCAGATGGAAAAAGCGCCGGGAGTGACACTGTTTTTCCGTGATGAACGGCTCTCCGACCTGATCGGCTTCGACTACGCCAAATGGCACGGCCGCGACGCCGCCCGACACCTCGTCCTGCAACTGGAAGCCATCCTCGATGCCGCCGGCGAGAACGAGACGCCGGTGGTCAGCATCATTCTCGACGGTGAAAACGCCTGGGAACACTATCCCTACAACGGCTATTATTTTTTCGACGATCTCTACGGCCTGCTGGCCGAACATCCGCGCATCCGCACCACGACTTACGCCGAGATTCTGGGGCGGCCGACACCACCGCTTGCCAGCGCGCTGCCGCATCTGACGGCGGGCAGCTGGGTCTACGGCACGCTGTCGACCTGGATCGGCGACGATGCGAAAAACCGCGGCTGGGATCTGCTGTGCGAAGCCAAGCAGATCTGTGACCGGGTCCTCGCCAGCGGCCGGCTCGATGCCGCGCAGGTCGCCGCGGTCGAGACGCAACTGGCCATCTGCGAAAGCTCGGACTGGTTCTGGTGGTTCGGCGACTACAACCCCTCGGCCGCGGTCGCCAACTTCGACAACCTGTACCGGCGCAATCTGGCGCGACTCTACCGCCTGCTGCAACTGGAGCCGCCGTGCCAGCTCGACACACCCATTTGCGCCGGATCGAGCACTGCCTCGGGCGGGTCCATGCGTCGCGTCACTGTTTCCCAAAGCTGAATTCACTCATGCCCATCACCCTCCTGTTCGGGGTTCACGCCCACCAGCCCGTCGGCAATTTCCCGGCCGTCATCGACGACGCGCATATCCGCAGCTACGGCATGTTCCTGCGCGTCATGGAGCGCTATCCGGCGTTCCGCTTCAGCGTGCACTTTTCCGGCTGGCTGCTGGATGTGCTGTTCGAGCGCTTCCCCGACGACATGGCGCGCCTGACGGCGATGACCCGGCGCGGCCAGGTCGAGTGGTTCGGTTCCGGCGACTGCGAGCCGGTACTGGCGGCGATTCCGCACCGCGACCGGGTGACGCAGATCGCCACGCTGTCGGACAAGATCGAGCAGCGCTTCGGCATGCGCCCTGCGGGGGCCTGGCTGACCGAAAGAGTATGGGAGTCCTCGGTGGTGCCGGCGCTGGTGGAGACCGGCATCCGCTACGTTGCCGTGGATGACTATCACTTTCTGTGCGCCGGGGAAGACGGCGCGAAACTCGACAGCTTCTACACTACGGAAGAGGACGGCCGGCACCTCGACCTGTTTCCGATTTCCGAGGCGGCGCGCTACCGGCTGCCCTTTTCACCGGCGGCCGAGACCGTCGCCTGGCTCGAGGATCTGGCGCGCGCCGGCCATCGCGCCTCGATCTATTTTGATGACATCGAAAAGTTCGGCATCTGGCCGGAAACCTATGAATGGGTTTTCGAGAAAGGCTGGCTGACCCAGTTCATTGAAGGCGTGCTGGCCTCACCGCTGATCCGCACCGACACGTTTGCCGGCTACCATGCCGGCGCGAAGACGCGAGGCATCGTCTACCTGCCGACCACGTCCTACATCGAAATGAACGAGTGGACGCTGCCGGCGCCGCGCGCCGCGGCCTACCACGCCCTGATCGAAGCGGAAAAGGCGGCCGGCCGCTTCGAGGCGCACAAGCCATTCCTGCGCGGCGGCATCTGGCGCAACTTCATGTCGCGCTACACGGAATCCAACTGGATGCACAAGCGCATGCTCGACGCCTCGCGGCGACTGGCGGCCTTGACGCCCGCCCTGCGCACTGCAGCGATGCAGGAGCACCTGCACCGGGCACAGGCCAATGACGCCTACTGGCACGGACTGTTCGGCGGCCTCTATCTGCCCCACCTGCGCCGTGCGGTATGGAACAACCTGCTGGCGCTGGAAGCGGCACTGGAGCCCCTGGCGCCACCGGCAGCTTGCGAGCAGATCGATCTCGACCTTGACGGCCACCTCGAGATCGCCCTGCGCAACCACGAGTTGCAGGCCTTTGTCCGCGACGACGGCGACGCCGCGCTGGTAGAACTTTCCAGCCTCGCCCTGACGCACAACTTCGGTGACACGCTGCGCGCCTATGCCGAGGCCTACCACGCCAGGATAGATCAGGCACAGGGCGCACCAGCAGCCCATGACGACGGCGCAGGCATCGTCTCGGCGCATGACCGCGTCGCCTTCCTGCACCCCATCGTGCCCGGCGATGCGGTGCCCGACACGCGTCCGCGGGGTATCTTCCTGGAACGTCTGGGCAGCGCCGACGGCAACTTCCAGGCACTCGACAGCTACCGTACCGGCGACCAACCCGGCGCGTGGCTGGCCGATGGCGAAGGCTGGCGCATCGAAAAGACTTACCGGCTGGACGGCGCGGCCCTCAACGTGGTCTTTGCTGCCGGGGGCGATCAGCTGCCGGCCGTGATCGAGACCCAGCTCAATCTCGCACTGCCCAGCTGCGATGGCTACGGCGGCCGCTACGTGATGGCCGACGGCAGCATTCCTGCCGGCTTCGGCCAGGAACTGGAAATCGAGGGCATGCAAAGACTCACGCTGGAGGATGGCGAACTGCGCGGCGCGCTGCAGATCGAGGCGCGGCAAGCGGTACGCCTCACGGCACGGCCCCACCGTACCGTGTCCCAGTCGGAGGCCGGCTTCGAGAAAATAATGCAGGCCGTCTGCATCACGATGGCCTGGTCGCCCGTGGCCGGCCTGGATCAGCGCATCACGCTCAAGGTGATTCCCGCATCGTAGAATCGCCCTGTCGCTTCCTCCATTTTTCTACGGCACACGATCATGCCCGGCACCCGCTATCAGCTCGAAGTCAATCCCAAGGTTCCGCCGCGCCTGGCGCGCCTCGACGAACTTGCCAGCAACCTGTGGTACAGCTGGGACCGGCCCACCCGATCCTTGTTCGCCCGTCTCGGCGCGGGCCTGTGGCGCGCGGTGCACCACAGCCCCAAGGCCTTCCTCAAGCGCATAGACCAGAAGCGGATCAACGAGGCCGCCGACGACCCGGTATTCCTCGGCACCATGAACCGGGTGCTCTCGGCCTACGACTCCTATCATTCCGAACCCAGGCTGAATCTGCCGGGCAAGCCGCCGCTGCAGGCCCAGGATCTGATCGCCTACTTCTGCGCCGAGTTCGGCTTTCATGAAAGCCTGCCGATATATTCGGGAGGTCTCGGCATTCTCGCCGGCGACCATTGCAAGGGTGCCTCCGACCTGCGCCTGCCCTTCGTCGCCGTCGGCCTGCTCTACCGGCAAGGCTACTTCCGCCAGACCATCGACCGCGAAGGCAACCAGACCGCCCATTACGGTGACAATGATTTCGATGACATGCCGATCGAACCGGTGCGGGCCGAAGACGGCAGCGAAATGCGCGTCGGCGTGGATTTCCCCGGTCGCACGGTGTGGGCCAAGATCTGGCGGGCGCGGGTCGGCAACAATCATCTCTACCTGCTCGACACGCAGCTCGAGGAAAACAGCGCAGACGACCGCGGCATCGCCCACCAGCTCTACGGCGGTGACCGGCGCACGCGCATCGAGCAGGAGATACTGCTCGGCGTCGGCGGTGTCCGTGCGCTCGCCGTGCTCGGACTGCGCCCCACGGTCTGGCACATCAACGAAGGCCATGCCGCCTTCCTGGTACTGGAACGCATCCGCAATCTGATGGCGCAGAACATGCCCTTCGCCGCCGCGCTCGAAGCCGCCGCGGCCAACACGGTATTCACCACGCACACACCGGTGCCGGCGGGTCACGATCATTTCGCCGATGACATGGTGATGCACTACTTCGACAACTTCTGCAACGCCACCGGCCTCGATCGCGACAAGCTGCTCGGCATGGGCCGCATCGGCGGCGGCGGCGGCGAGTTCAACATGACGGCGCTGGCCCTGCGCGGTTCGCGCTTTCACAACGGCGTCTCGCGCATTCATGGCGAGGTGTCCTCGCGCATCTGCGGCGACATGTGGCCGCAACTCACCGCCGCCGAGAACCCGATGGATTACGTCACCAACGCGGTGCACGTGCCGACGTTTCTCGCCAACGACTGGTACGAAACCTTCGACCGCCATCTCGGACTGGGCTGGCAGCACCGCCTCACCGATCAGAACTGCTGGAACGGCATTCAGCGCATTCCGGACCAGATCTTCTGGAGCATCCGCCAGTCGCTGAAGGCCCAGCTGCTGCACCTGGTGCACAGCCGGGTACGCCAACAGCATCTGCGCAACCAGGGCTCGGAGGCGCACCTGGATCGCGTTCTGCGCAGCGCCGACCCGACCAATCCGACCGTGCTGACCATCGGCTTCGCGCGGCGTTTCGCCACCTACAAGCGTGCCGCGCTGCTGTTCAAAAATCTGGACTGGCTGCGCGAAATCATCTCCGATGCGCAGCGTCCGGTGCTCTTCATCTTCGCCGGCAAGGCCCACCCGGCCGACGAACCGGGGCGCCAACTGATACGGCAGATCGCCGAACTCTCGCACCAGCGCGATTTCGAAGGCCGCATCCTGCTGGTCGAAGGCTATGACCTGCATCTGGCAAGGCGCATGGTGGCCGGCGTCGACGTCTGGCTCAACAACCCGATCTATCCGCTGGAAGCTTCCGGCACCTCGGGCATGAAAGCGGCAATCAACGGCGCCATCAACCTGTCGGTGCTCGACGGCTGGTGGGGGGAAGGCTACGACGGCAAGAACGGCTGGGCGATCAAGCCGGCCGCCGACGGTCTCGATCCCGCCCAGCGCGACGAAGACGAGGCGCGCACCCTGTACGAACTGCTGCAGGACAGCGTTATCCCGATGTACTACCGCAACACCTCGCTCGGCTATTCGCCGGAATGGGTGGCCATGGCCAAGCAGTCCATCGCTTCCATCATGCCCCGCTTCAACATGCAGCGCATGCTGACCGACTACACCGAAAAATTCTATTCGCCGGCCGCCGAGCAGTGGCGCAAATACGCCGGCGACGGCTTCTCCGGCGCCCGCCACGTTGCCGACTGGAAGGCGCGGATACGCGCCGCCTGGCCCCGCATCGGACTGCGCCGCATCGACCGCGCCGCGCCGCGCATCCGCTATGGCGAGACGCTGCGCTTCGAGGTTGCAGTGCAGCTCGACGGCCTGACGCCGAACGATCTCACGGTGGAAATGGTGTTCACCCGTCCCGGCGAGCCGACCTCGGCCAGAGCCCGGCGCTATGTGCTGCGCCATGAGCGCGCCCTGGAGAATGGAGAACACCTCTTCGCGCGCGAACTGACGCCCGACCAGTGCGGCAAGATGGAGTATCGCGTCAGGGTGTTTCCGACCCACGAGTTGCTGACCCATCCCTTCGAGATGGGCATGATGCTCTGGCTGTGAGCGCTTGCCGATGAAACCCGCTACCAAAGCCGCCCGGGAAGCGCTGACGCGCGCAGCGGCGGCGGCGCACGGCGTCCATCTGCGCGACATGTTCGCCGCCGACCGGCAGCGCTTTGCACGCCTGTCGATTTCCTGGAATGACTGGCTGCTGGACTACTCCAAGCAGCGTGTCACGGCTGATACCATGGGCCTGCTGCAGGATCTCTGGGCGGCTGCCGACGTCCCCGGCTGGATCGCCCTCATGCGCCAGGGCGCCGCGATCAACCACAGCGAAGGGCGTGCCGCCCTGCACATCGCGCTGCGCCATCCGGCGGGCAAGGGTCCCATCCTGCACGGCGGTCGCGACGTCATGCCGGGAGTGCAGGGCGAACTGGAAAAGATGCGGCGCTTCGCCGCAGCGATCCATGGCCGCCACTGGCGCGGCGCCACGGGCGAGCCGATCAGCGACATCGTCAACATCGGCATCGGCGGCTCGGACCTGGGGCCGCGCATGGCCACCCGGGCCCTGGCCGCCTTCCGCCACCCCGAGCTGCGGGTGCATTACGTGGCCAATCTCGACGGCGCCGACCTGTCCACCGTGCTCGCCGGATTGCAGCCGCGCACCACCCTGTTCATCATCGCCAGCAAAACCTTTACCACACAGGAGACGATGCAGAACGCCGCTTCGGCCCGCCACTGGCTGGTGCAGGCACTGGGCGAGGCGGCGGTGGCCAGACACTTCGTCGCCGTATCGACCAATCTGGCCGAAGTGGCGCGCTTCGGCATCGACCCGGAAAACGCCTTCGCCTTCTGGGACTGGGTCGGCGGACGCTACTCGCTGTGGTCGGCCATCGGCCTGCCGCTGGTGCTGGCAGTGGGTTTCGACAACTTCAGCCGATTGCTGGCCGGGGCGCACGCCATGGACGAGCACTTCTTTTCGGCGCCAGCCGCGGAGAACCTGCCGGCACTGCTGGCACTGCTGGAAATCTGGAACAGCAACTTCCTCGGCGCCGGGAACCGCGCCCTCTTGCCCTACAGCCAGTCCCTGAGCCTGCTGCCGCGCTATCTGCAGCAACTGGAAATGGAATCCAACGGCAAGCAGATCGACCGGCAGGGCCTGCCGCTGGATTGCAGCACCGCACCCGTGCTCTGGGGCGAAGCCGGCACCAACGGCCAGCACGCGTTCTACCAGCTGATTCACCAGGGCGGCCGCCTGGTGCCCTGCGAGTTCATCGTCTGCCGGCAACCGGACTTCCCGCTGCCCGGCCACCATGAGAAACTGCTGGCCAACTGCTTCGCCCAGAGCGAAGCGCTGATGCGCGGCAGGACGCTGGCCGAAACCACGGCCGAACTCGCGACGAGCGGCATGGCGCCGGACCAGGTGGCACTGCTCGCCCCCTATCGCACTTTTCCCGGCAACCAGCCTTCGACCACCCTGCTGCTGCCGCGCCTCGACCCGTTCAATCTCGGCGCGCTGCTGGCGCTGTACGAACACAAGGTCTTCGTCGAGAGCGTGATCTGGGACATCAACCCGTTCGACCAGTGGGGCGTCGAATACGGCAAACAACTCGCCAGCCGCCTGCTGCCCATCATCGAAGGCAAGGCAGCGGCTGCCGCACTCGACAGTTCGACTGCCGGACTGATCGACGCCTGCAAGTCGTGAACGTCCTTTTTGCCACGTCCGAAATCGCCCCCTGGGTCAAGACCGGCGGACTCGGCGATGTTGCCGGCGCACTGCCTGCGGCGCTGCGCGCACTGGGGCTGGATGTCCGCGTACTGGTGCCGGCCTACCCGGCAATGCTGCGCAACTTCCCCGGCGCAATCGAGGTCGCACGGCCCCACTGGCTGGGCGGGCTGCTGCCCACGCCGACCCTGAGGCAGGCCGTCGCGCCCGACGGCACGCCGCTGCTGCTGCTCGACTACCCGCCCTACTTCAATCGTCCGGGGAACCCGTATCTCGGTCCCGAAGGCCGCGACTGGCTCGACAATCATCTGCGCTTCGGCCTGCTGTCGCGCGTCGCTGCCTGGCTCGGTTCGGAGGCCAGCACGCTCGACTGGCAACCCGACATCGTGCATTGCCATGACTGGCAAACCGGCCTTGCCGCAGCCTACTTGCGCTATCTGCCCGGGCAGCGGACCAAATCGCTATTCACCGTGCACAACCTGGCGTTCAAGGGCCTGTTCGACCACGCCTCGCTGTTCGAACTCGGCTTGCCCGACGCGGCATGGAGCATGGACGGCGTGGAGTATTACGGCTATCTCTCGTTTCTCAAGGCCGGCCTGCAACATGCCGATGCCATCACCACGGTGAGCCCGGCTTACGCCCGCGAAATTCAGACCGATGCCGAAGGCATGGGCATGGCCGACCTGCTGCGACATCGTGCCGGACAGCTCTCCGGCATACTCAACGGCATCGACACCGCCGTCTGGAACCCTGCCACCGATCCTCATCTGGTGCGCGGCTACAACGCGCGGCAGCTGCCTGCCAAGGCCGCCAACAAGGCCGAACTGCGCGCCCAGCTCGGTCTCGAGCCGTGTCACGACCGCCCCCTGCTGGCCGTGGTCAGCCGCCTGACCGAGCAAAAGGGGCTCGACCTGCTGCTCGAAATTGCGCCGCAGCTGCTCGAGCTGCCGGCACAACTGGTCGTCCTCGGCAGCGGCTCACATGAGTTGGAACAGGGGTTCGTGGCGCTGGCGAAAAAGCACAAGGGGCAGTGCGCCGTGCGCATCGGCTTCGACGAGGCGCTGGCCCATCGCATCGAGGCGGGGGCCGACATTTTCGTCATGCCCTCGCGCTTCGAACCCTGCGGCCTCAACCAGTTGTACAGCCTGCGCTATGGCACGCCCCCGGTGGTGCGTGCCACCGGCGGACTGGCGGATACCGTGATCGATGCCGCCGACGAAAGCCATGGCAACGGTTTCGTCTTCGGCCCGGCCACCACCGGTGCCCTGCTGCAGGCCCTGCAACGCGCGACAACTGCCTGGCACAACCCGCCACGCTGGCGCCGGTTGCAGACGCAGGGCATGGCGCGCGATTCCAGTTGGGCGGCAGCCGCGCGACAGTATGCCGATCTTTACCGGCGGCTATCCGCGCGGATACCGTCCTCGGCCCGGGGGCACGAGGACAAATCCCACCTGGGGATACCGTCCTCGGCCAGGGGGCACGAGGACATATCCCACCTGGGGATACCGTCCTCGGCCAGGGGGCACGAGGACATATAATCGCCGCCCGATGCCAAAGCCCGTCCTCACCCTGATCGCCGCCATCGCCGGAAACGGCGTAATCGGCATCGACAACCACCTGCCCTGGCAACTGCCGCAAGACCTGAAGCGCTTCAAGGCGCTGACGCTGGGCAACGCGGTAATCATGGGGCGCAAGACCTGGGAGTCGCTGCCGGCCAAGGCGCGTCCGCTGCCGGGGCGCCGCAACATCGTCGTCACGCGCAACGCCGGCTACGCTGCCGCGGGGGCCACGGTCGCCGCTTCGCTGGCGGCCGCCATCGCTGCGGCGGAGAGCGGCGAAGCCTTCGTCATCGGTGGCGCAGAACTCTACCAAAGCGCATTGCCGCTGGCGGACCGCTTGCAATTGACCGAGATCGACACCATCTGCGAGGGCGACACCTGGTTTCCCGCCATCGACTCCAGCCAATGGCGGGAAACCGCACGCGAAACACATCACGACGCAGCGGGCTTCGACTACGCTTTCGTCACCTACCAGAGAACCTAGGAGAAACCTCATGTCCGGCGGACACTTTCACGTTCATGGCCCCCACGACCACGCGGTTGAACACGCGGCGCAGGGCGGCGGCCACGGCGACGGCGACAGCTTTGTTTCGAGGATTGCCGTCGGCACGGCCATTCTGTCCACCCTCGGCGCAATCGGCGGCTACGAGGCAGGACACACCCAGAACGCCGCACTGCTCTACAAGAACGAAGCCGCGATCCAGAAGACCGCCGCCTCCAACCAATGGAATTATTACCAGGCCAAGAGCAACAAGCAGAATCTCGCCGAGTTGTCGGTGACGCTCACCCATGGAGAAGAACGCGAGCGCTTCAAGCAGGAAATCGAACGCTACAAGAAGGAAAAGGTCGACATCAAGGCCGATGCCGAAAAACTCGAAGCGGCGGCCAAGGAGGCCGACAGGAAGAGCGAAATGGAAATGCACGTGCATGGCCGCTGGGCCTTGTCCACCACGCTGCTGCAGGTCTCCATCGCGCTCTCCGCCATCGCGCTGCTGACGCGCAAGACGTGGCTGCTGTATGGCGTCTTCGCTGCGGCGGGCGTCGGCGTCGCGCTGGGCGTGATGGGCTTCATGCACATGTAATGGCACGCTGGCAGGAGCAAGAGGCGCGAACAGGCACCGGCTCCTTGCAGCAAACGAATGGTTGACATATGGATGAGAGATACTGCTCCGGAATCAGCGAACTCGATACTCAACATGAGCAAATCGAAGAAGCCGTCGCGTCGCTGCTTGACGCGATGGAGAGCAAAGCGTCGGCGGATCTGCTCCAATCCGCGCTTGTCCGCCTTGACGAACTACTGCGCTTTCACTTTGCCGTGGAAGATTCGGTCATGGAAATCCTGTCGTATCCCTTTGTACTGGAACATCGATTCGCCCACCGGGAAATTCTCCAGCACATTGGCGATCTGAAGGATGTCCTGCGGCAGCGTGGCGCCATTGATGACAGCAGCGGGTCGGTGCACAAACTGGCATTCGACATCGCCAGGCACGACAGGGTTTTTGCCGGGTTCGTCAAGACCCACGGCGAATCGCTCAGGCACTGAACCGTCCATCGACGCAACGGACGGGGAGCGGGCTAACTCTCCACGCAGTCCACGTAATAGCGCACTGCGCCGTTGCTGGCGTCCTTCACCAGGCCGTGAATGTCGGTCTCAAAGCCGGGGAACTTTTCGTTGAACTCGCGCGCGAACTTGAGGTAGCGCACGATCGTGGCATTGAAGCGCTCGCCCGGGATCAGCAACGGAATCCCCGGCGGGTAGGGCGTCAGCAGCACTGCAGTGACGCGGTTTTCCAGTTCGTCGATGGACACCCGATCGATCTCCCGGTGCGCCATCTTGGCAAATGCATCCGCCGGGCGCATCGCCGGCACCATGTTGGACAAATACATTTTGGTAGTCAGGCGGGCGATGTCGCGCGCCTTGTACACCTCGTGAATCTGGGTGCACAAGTCCCTGAGGCCGACCCGCTCGTAGCGCGGATGCTTGACCACGAATTCGGGCAGCACCTTCCACAGCGGATGATTGCGGTCGTAATCGTCCTTGAACTGCTGCAGCGCGGTGACCAGGGTGTTCCAGCGGCCCTTGGTGATGCCGATGGTGAACATGATGAAGAATGAATAGAGACCGCACTTCTCGACGATGACGCCGTGCTCGGCGAGGTACTTGGTGACGATCGCGGCGGGAATGCCGAAGTCCTCCGAGAAGTCGCCGTCGACATCGAGACCCGGCGTGATGACCGTGGCCTTGATCGGGTCGAGCAGGTTGAAGCCCTTGGCCAATTTGCCGAAACCATGCCAGCGATCGCCGGGCTTGAGCATCCAGGCATCGCGCTCCTCGATGCCCTCCTCCGAGAGATCGTCGGGGCCCCAGACCTTGAACCACCAGTCGGCACCCCATTCCTTGTCCACCTTGCGCATGGCGCGACGGAAGTCCAGCGCCTCGGCGATCGACTCCTCGACCAGCGCCTTGCCCCCGGGTTCCTCCATCATCGCCGCCGCCACGTCGCAGGAAGCGATGATGGAATACTGCGGCGAAGTCGAGGTGTGCATCAGGTAGGCTTCGTTGAAGACGTCGCGGTCGAGCTTGTTGTTGTCGGAGTCCTGCACCAGAATCTGCGACGCCTGGCTCAGCCCGGCCAGCAGCTTGTGCGTCGACTGGGTCGAGAACACCATGGATTCCTTGCAGCGCGGCCGGTCGGCGCCGATGGCGTGGTAGTCGCCGTAGAAGTCGTGGAAGGCGGCGTGCGGCAGCCAGGCTTCATCGAAATGCAGCGTGTCGATCTTGCCGTCGAGCATCTCCTTGATTTCCTCGACGTTGTAGAGGATGCCGTCATAGGTGCTCTGGGTGATGGTCAGTACGCGCGGCTTGCCCGCCACCTTGGAGGCGAAGGGGTGGGCGGCGATCTTCTTCTGGATGTTCTTCCAGCGGAACTCCTCTTTCGGGATCGGCCCGATGATGCCGAAGTTGTTGCGCGTCGGCATCAGGAACACCGGGATGGCGCCGGTCATCATGATGGCGTGGAGAATCGACTTGTGGCAGTTGCGATCGACGATGACGACATCGCCCGGCGCCACCGTCGAATGCCAGACGATCTTGTTCGAGGTCGAAGTGCCGTTGGTGACGAAATAGAGGTGGTCGGCGTTGAATATGCGCGCCGCATTGCGCTCGGAGGCGGCCACCGGGCCGGTGTGGTCGAGCAGCTGGCCGAGTTCCTCGACCGCGTTGCAGACGTCGGCGCGCAGCATGTTCTCGCCGAAGAACTGGTGGAACATCTGCCCCACCGGGCTCTTGAGGAAGGCGACGCCTCCCGAATGGCCGGGACAATGCCATGAGTAGGAACCGTCGGCGGCGTAGTGCACCAGGGCGCGGAAAAAGGGCGGCGGCAGCGAATCGAGATAGGTCTTGGCCTCGCGCACGACGTGGCGCGCGATGAATTCCGGCGTGTCCTCGAACATGTGGATGAAGCCGTGCAGCTCGCGCAGGATTTCGTTGGGAATATGCCGGCTGGTGCGCGTCTCGCCATGCAGGAAGATCGGGATCTCGGCATTCTTGTAGCGGATTTCCTCGACGAAGCTGCGCAACTCGGCGATGGTTTCCTTTTCGCGGTTGGCGAGTTCCTCGTCATCGATGGAAAGGATGAAGGCCGATGCCCGGCTCTGCTGCTGGGCAAACGAGCTGAGGTCGCCGTAACTGGTGACGCCCAGCACGTCCATGCCTTCCTTCTCGATGGCATCGGCGAGGGCGCGAATACCCAGGCCCGAGGCATTCTCGGAACGGAAATCCTCGTCGATGATGATGATGGGAAAATGGAATCGCATGGGGAACCCCTAAATCTTGAACCACAGAGACACAGAGGCATAGAGAAATACAAAGTCACTTCTCATGGTTTCTCTCTGTGCCTCTGTGTCTCTGTGGTGAATGCCTTCAGATTTTCGGCAGTGTAACGCCGACCTGCCCCTGGTACTTGCCGCCGCGATCCTTGTAGGACGTCTCGCAGACTTCGTCGGATTCGAAGAACAGCACCTGGGCGCAGCCTTCGCCGGCGTAAATCTTGGCCGGCAGCGGCGTCGTGTTGGAAAATTCCAGTGTCACATAGCCCTCCCATTCCGGCTCGAAGGGCGTGACGTTGACGATGATGCCACAGCGCGCGTAAGTGCTCTTGCCGAGGCAGACGGTCAGCACGTTGCGCGGAATGCGGAAGTACTCCATGGTGCGCGCCAGGGCGAAGGAGTTGGGCGGGATGATGCAATAGTCGCCATCCATCTCGACGAAGGAATTGGAATCGAAATTCTTCGGGTCGACGATGGTCGAGTAGATGTTGGTGAACACCCGGAACTCGCGCGAGCAGCGGATATCGTAGCCGTAGCTCGAGGTGCCGTAGGAGACGATCTTGCGGCCGTCGATCTCGCGCACCAGCTCTGGCTCGAAGGGTTCGATCATTCCATGCTGGGCCGCCATGCGGCGGATCCACTTGTCAGACTTGATGGTCATGGTTCATCCGGAGATAGAGGGCTCAAGGGGGCGCAGTATAAGACCTAACTTTCCCGTGGGGAAAGTTAGGTCTGGCCCGTTTTCCGCCCCCCACCCCCAACCCCCGCCCCGGGGCGGGGGCCTGTATTGGCTCGCTGCGCTCGAATCAGTCGGGTGGATGCACTCGCGCCGCCTTCAGGCGAGCAGCGCAGCGAGGCGCGTGATGGCCTCCTGCGAGTTGGCCCGTTCGATGGCCACTAACGGAACGCCCCCGGCGTGGCGCGACAGGCTTTCCAGCGTGGCATCAAGCGCGACGGTCGAGTCCGGCGACTCATTGACTGCAATCGCCGCCACGCCGATACCGACGGCCTGCAAGGCCTCCAGCGCCGTCAGGGCATGACTCAAGCTGCCGAGGTAGCTGCCGGTCACCAGCACGCAGGGCAGGCCGCTGGCGGCGATCCAGTCGCGCACCGTGTGCCGTGCATCCAGCGGCGCCATGACGCCGCCGACGCCTTCGATCAGCAGCGGCCGTGCGGGTGCGGCAATGGCCCGCCGCGAAAAGGAGACCAACTCGTCGAAATCGATGGGGCGGCCTTCACGCGCCGCGGCCATGTCGGGCGACAACGGCGCGGCAAAGCGCCAGGGGGCGATGGCATCCAGTTCTTCGGTGCCGGCTTCGCGTCCCAGCGCGGCCAGCAGCGCTCCGGCATCGCTGTGCTGCGGCAACAGCGGATCGAAGCCGGACAGCAGCGGCTTGAGCGCCGCCGGCCGCCGGCCCTCGCCGCGCCAATGGCGCAACAGGGCGCAGGCAAGCCATGTCTTGCCGATGTCGGTACCGGTGCCGGTGATAAAATTCGCGCCCATTCTCCCTCCGCTGCGCCATTTTAGAGCCCATATCAGTAGGAATCATGCCCCGCGTTGAGACCAGGACCGGATGGATGCAAGGCGCAGTGCGCGGCCAATGGTTGTTCCATTGGCAAGCGCTGCAACGCCGCAGACGCCGATCCTGGTCTCAACCCGAAGGGCCGCCCGGCGTTGGGTACGATTCCTACTGATATGGGCTCCTGCCCGGCGCACCCGTCCTCATCCGACATGTCCGACTGGCTCACCGCAGGCCTGCCACACATCTGGCTGCCCTATACCCAGATGGCGACTGACGCCACGCCGCTGGCGGTCGCCGGCACCGGGGGCACACGCATCCGCCTTGCCGACGGTCGCGAACTGATCGACGGCATTTCCTCGTGGTGGACGGCCTGCCACGGTTACAACCACCCGCACATCCGGGACGCCGTCGAACGACAACTCGCCACCCTGCCGCACGTCATGTTCGCCGGTCTGGCACACGAACCTGCGCTGCGCCTGGCGCAACGCCTGGCGGCGCTGCTGCCCGGCGACCTGGAACGGGTGTTCTTCACCGAGTCAGGTTCGGTGGCGGTGGAAGTCGCGCTCAAGATGGCGATCCAGTACTGGCGCAACCTGGGCCAGGCCGGCAAGCAGCGCATCGTCTACTTCCGCCACGCCTATCACGGCGACACCTTCGCCACCATGGCCCTGTGCGACCCCGAAGAGGGCATGCATACGCTGTTCGCCGGCAGCATGCCGGACCAGATCATGGCCGAACTGCCGCGCGACGAAAGCCTGCGCCGCGCCTTCGACCTGCTGCTGGAAACCCACGCCGGACGCCTTGCCGCCGTCATCATCGAACCGCTGGTGCAGGGTGCCGGCGGCATGAAAATGCATGATGCGCAGACGCTGGCTTTTGTCGCCGAAGCCTGCGCGCGGCACAAGGTGCTGCTCATCGCCGACGAAATCATGACCGGCTTCGGTCGCAGCGGCCATATGTTCGCCTGCGAAGAAGCCGATGTTGTGCCCGACATCATCTGTCTGTCGAAGGCGCTGACCGGCGGCACCCTGCCGCTGGCGGCCACGGTGGCGCGGCGCCACGTGTTCGAGGCCTTTCTTTCCACCGACCCGACGGCTGCACTGATGCACGGCCCCACCTACATGGCCAACCCGCTGGCCTGCGCCGCAGCCAACGCCTCGCTCGACCTGTTCACCGGCGAGCCGCGACTGGCGCAGGTCGCTGCGATCGAAGCGCAACTGGGCCGCGAACTCGCCCCCTGCCGCGAACTTGCCGGCGTTGCCGGGGTGCGCATCAAGGGCGCCATCGGCGCTGTCGAGCTGAACGGCGACGTCGATCTCGGCGCTCTGCGCCGCCGCTTCATCGAACTCGGCATCTGGCTGAGACCCTTTGGCAAAGTGGTGTATCTGATGCCGCCCTTCATCATCGCCACCGAAGAACTGACGACACTGACCGCCGCCGTTTGCCAGGTGCTGGGCGAACGGGCGCAGCGAATCCGGGATGGACGCGGGACTTGATGCGCTGCTGAAGCGCCGCCTCGCGCTGCTGGGCGAGGCCAGGCGCCTGCGCCGTCTGCGGCCGCTGCAGTGGTGCGACGGACAGTTGCACGACGCCGCAGGCCGGGCGCTGATCGACGCCTCGTCGAACGACTATCTCGGCCTGAGCCAGCATCCTCTGGTGAAAGCCCGCGCCGCCGAATGGGCCGGGCGCCACGGCGCCGGAGCGCCGGCATCGCGCCTGATCACCGGCACGCGCGACATCACCCTCGCCGTCGAAGAGCGGCTCGCCGCCTTCAAGCACTGCGAAGCCGCCCTGCTGTTTTCCAGCGGCTTCCAGGCCAACGCCTCGGTCATCCCGACCCTGGCAGGAGCCGACAATGGCGGCACGTTGATTTTCAGCGATGCGCTCAACCACGCCAGCATCGTCCATGGCTGCCGGCTCGCCGGCGTAACGACGCACGTCTTCGGCCATGGCGATGCCGGTCATCTCGACGATCTGCTGCGGCAGCATGCAACGCACAAGGGG
Source organism: uncultured beta proteobacterium (assembly GCA_903848955.1). Lineage (GTDB taxonomy): Bacteria > Pseudomonadota > Gammaproteobacteria > Burkholderiales > Rhodocyclaceae > Sulfuritalea. The sequence continues at coordinate 49,556 of CAINHS010000061.1, read as the reverse complement.
CGCAAGCTGATCATCACCGAATCCGTGTTCAGCATGGACGGCGACCGCGCCGACCTGCCGGCGCTGCTGCAACTGGCAGAACGCCACGGCGCCGCGCTCTACGTCGACGAGGCCCATGCCAGCGGCGTATTGGGGCCGCAGGGGCGCGGCCTGGCGGTCGCCTGCGGCGGTGCCATCGATGTCGTGATGGGCACGCTGGGCAAGGCCTTCGGTGCCTTCGGCGCCTATGTCGCCGGCTCGCGTACGCTGATCGACTACCTGGTGAATCGCTGCCCCGGCTTCATCTACACCACCGCACTGCCGCCGGCGGTGCTCGGCGCCGTCGATGCGGCACTCGACCTGGTGCCGGGCATGGAGCGGGAACGGCAGCGCCTGGCGCAGAATGCGCAGCGGCTGCGCGCCGCCCTGGCGCTGCGCAACTACGACACGCTGGGCTCAAGCACCCAGATCATTCCCGCCGTCATCGGCAGCGAGGAAGACGCACTGGCCGCCGCGCAGCAACTGGAAGATGCCGGCGTTCTTGCCGTCGCCATCCGCCCGCCGACGGTGCCGGAGGGCACCAGCCGGCTGCGCCTGACGCTCAGCAGCGCTCTGAGCGAAGCCGACATGCAGCGACTGCTGGACGCCGTCGCCAACAGTCTGCCTCTCCGACCGCCGCGTCCTGCCTAGGCTCGGCCGACTACCGCGCACCTAACGCTCATGGCGGAGGCAGCCACCCACCGATGATGAAATACGCGAAAGGCGAATAGAAGGCCCGCCCCCCATCCCCCCTCACGGGGGGGCTACTGGCCGGCTCGCTTCGCTCGACTATCACCAGTTATTTCACGTTAAAACTCCCGGTCTTGCCGCCGGACGTAACAAATGCGTAACGGGCGCGCAATGATTGCGAAACGCCTGCGCAACAATGGCTCACTAGCATCGCATTTTTCCTTATTCGACTTGGAGTTGATTATGCGATTGCGAGTGATTTCCTCAGCCGTAGCAGCGGCCCTGATGCTTGGCGGGTGCTTGGGCAGTTCGGGCAGCGACTCGGCCCCGGCAGCAGCCACTCCGTCCACCGGCATCCTTTCCGACTCTTATGTCAAGGGTGTCAGCTATACGACGAGCAGCGGCCTGTCCGGCACTACCGGCACCAACGGCGAATTCAGCTATGCGGCAGCCGACACGGTGACCTTCAAGATCGGCAACGTCACCCTGGGCAGCATCAAGATGGACAGCGCCGCCCTCGGCAGCGACAGCGGCAAGCTGGTGGTGCGACCCAAGGACCTGGCCGGCGTGGTCGACGAGACCGACGAGAAATCCCTGGCCGTGGCGCAATTGATCCAGACCGCCGCCGCTGCCAATCCTGCCGACGTCCGTATCGATGTCAGCGCCAATGCCGCGAAGTTCACCACCACGGCGACCGTCGATGGCCTCGACAAGGTCAAGACCCTGACCGCCGCCGCCGGCCTGACACCGGTAGCACTGGAGAAGGTCAGCGAGCATTTGCTCAATGCACCCGCCAGCGTGAAATCGGTCGAGTTCACCGCCACCGACATCACGGGCCTGTCCGATGCCAATCGCGCCATTGCCTACACCACCTCGACCGCCAAGGTGAACTACGCCGACGGCAGCAGCAAGACCTTCCCCCTGTCCTTCGCCAACCTGTTCACCAACACCGACACCGGCAAGACCGCCGACGGCTCGGCTGCTGCCGCGATCCGCAACAAGGCCGGTACGGTGCTGAATAGCGCCAGCGGCAGCCCCTACATCGCCCAGACCCCGGATGCCAACTCGCTGATGGACATCGGTGGCACACCCTACCTGGTCACCCACTGGGAATACGAGAACTCCAACTACGGCAAGCTGCCCATGACCATGACCGTCGCCAAGCTTGGCCAGGCCAAGGCCGACGGCAAGATGACGGTCAGCACGATCAGGCAGATCGATTTCTCAGGCGTCAATGGCCTGTGGATTCCCTGTGCCGGCAGCCGCTCGCCCTGGAACACCCACCTCGGTTCGGAAGAATACGAACCGGATGCGCGCTGCGAATCGGACACCGCCTACGCTGCCGCCGCCGGCGGCACCTGCCTGTCCGGCGAGCACACGGCACGCATGAACGCCTTCCGCACGCTGTATGGCGAAACCGCCGCCTCGCCTTACAACTACGGCCGCGTTCCGGAGGTGACCATTGCCCTGGACGGCAGCAGCACGGTGCAGAAGTGGTACACGCTGGGCCGCATTTCCCGCGAGAAGGTGCAGTTCTTCGGCGACTCCCGCACCGCCATCCAGGGTGACGACGGCACCTATACCATGATGACCATGTTCGTCGCCGACAAGGCCAAGGACCTGTCTGCCGGCTCGCTTTACGCCGCCAAGTGGACGCAGCTTTCTCCGACAGCCGCCCTGGCCGTTGCCAACGGCGGCAAGGGCGTGCTGACCTGGATCAAGCTGGGCCAAACCACCCATGCCACCATCAAGGCTGCAGTCGATGCCGGTGTCAAGTTCAGCGACCTGTTCGATGTCGACACTACCAACGGCGCCACCCCGGCAGCCGGTTTCACCAGGATCAAGCATGGCCATGAAGTAGGCACTGTCGAGGACCTGAAGCTGAAAACCGGCACCTTTGCCGGCGTCAACATCGACACCCTCGCCGCCTTCCTCGAAACCCGCCGCTACGGCGCCATCAAGGGTGCCACGACGGAATTCGAGAAGTACGAGGGCGTTGCCTACAACGCGCGCGACAACAAGGCCTACGTGGCCATGTCCAGCGTGGCCAACGGCATGGCCGACACCGCCGGCGACATCCAGCTGAAAAAGGTCAGCGCCGGCGCGGTCTACCAGTTGTCGCTGCAACCTGGCTGGTCCGACACCATGGGCGCAGCCATCGACAGCAACTTCGTTCCGACCCTGATGGAAGCCCTGGTGGTTGGCGAGGACCAGGCCGCCGACGCCGACGGCAACACCTCCAAGTTGGACAAGATCTCCCGCCCGGACAACCTGTTCTACTCGGAGCGCATGCGCGTGCTGTTCATCGGCGAGGATTCCGGCTACCACGTCAACAACTACCTCTGGGCCTACCACGTCGACACCGGCAAGCTGGTGCGCATCCTGTCGCTGCCGATGGGTGCCGAGTCCACCGGGCTGCAGGTGGTCGACAACATGAACGGCTATGCCTACATCATGAGCAACTACCAGCATGCCGGCGACCAGAACGGCACGGCAAAGGCCACCTTCGACAGGATACTGCCGCTGATCAACGTCAACAAGGCCGAAGTCGGCTACCTCGGAGGATTGCCGGCGATGCGCTGAACGCGCTTCGATCTTCCTGCATCCAAAAGCCGTGGCGGCCCTTAGCCGCCACGGCTTTTTCTTGTCAGGTGTTCTGCACCACGATGTTGGGGAACTTGCTGGAGTGGTCCTTGGCCCGCTCGGCGATCTTCACTGCGATGCGCCGCGCGATGCCCTTGTAGATCAGCGCCGCCGGACCTTCCGGGTCGGCCTCGACGGTCGGCATGCCGCCGTCCATCTGCAGGCGGATCGCCATGTCGAGCGGCAATGCGCCGAGCATTTCCACCTCGTAGTCCTTGGCCATTTTGTCGCCGCCGCCGGAGCCGAAGATGTGTTCGGCGTGGCCGCACTTGGAGCAGATGTGGATACTCATGTTCTCGACGATGCCGAGGATCGGTATGCCGACCTTCTCGAACATCTTGAGACCCTTCCTCGCGTCCAGCAGGGCGATGTCCTGCGGCGTGGTGACGATGATGGCGCCGGTCACCGGCACCTGCTGCGCCAGCGTCAGCTGGATGTCGCCGGTGCCCGGCGGCATGTCGATGACGAGGTAATCGACATCGCGCCAGCGCGTCTCGGTCAGCAGTTGCGTCAAGGCCTGCGTCACCATCGGACCGCGCCAGACCATGGGTTGTTCGGGATCGATCAGGAAGCCGATCGACATGGCCTGTATGCCGTGCGCCTCCATGGGTTCGAGGCCCTTGCCGTCGGCCGACTCCGGGCGGCCGTTGGCGATGCCCAGCATCTGCGGCAGCGAAGGACCGTAGATGTCGGCATCCAGCAACCCCACCGTGGCGCCTTCGGCGGCCAGGCCGAGCGCCAGGTTGACGGCGGTGGTCGACTTGCCGACGCCGCCCTTGCCGCTGGCCACGGCGATGATGTTCTTGACCCCGGGAATCAGCTTGACGCCCTTCTGCACGGCGTGAGTAACGATCTTCGAAAACACGTTGGCGCTGACGTTGCCGATGCCGGGGATGGCTTTCAGTTGCGCGATCACGGCCGTACGCAGGCCGTCGATCTGACTCTTGGCCGGGTAGCCCAGTTCGACATCGAGGGCAACGTCGCTGCCGCTGATGCGGATGTTCTTGACGCACCGGCTGCTGACCAGATCCTTGCCGGTGTTGGCGTCGATCACAGTCTTGAGCGCCGCCTGAATGGTTTGTTCGTTGATGGACATGAAAGGCCTTTGATGATGACGAATGGTGGAGCGAGGAAATCGCAAGGGCGGGATTATCTCTCGGAAAGCCCCGCACATACCCGAGTGAATTCGTCGGGATTATATCGCATGTCGCCGCTGTAGGATCCAGGCCCGGGTCCCGCTAACGCCTCGCGCACCGCCGGCTAAAGCAACTCGATGCCAAAGCGACGACCGGCCGGTAAAGGTTTACGCGCGCTTCTCCGGCGGTAAGGGGGTTCATTTCGTACTCCTTCAGAGAAGCTCAAATGGCACGCTATCAGGTACGCTTTTCAAGCGATTTAAGATCTCTTCGAAAGGTCCTACGTAGAAATCCCGGGAGCCTAAGGCGCCATGGTCGGCAGTATCCAGCCGTCGCTTATTTCGATCGAACGCGACCTGAGCAGTTCGCCGAGCAGCCAGGAGGCGAAATCATCATCGGAAAAACCCAGCATGCGCTGATTGACGCCATGAAAGAACGGTACGCTTTTCAGGTAGGCCGGCAGTTCGTCCTCGCGCAGGCGCTGCAGGTCGAGCAGATTGAAGGTGAAGCAGGCGCGCACCGCATTGCGCCCCATGCGCATGGGTTCGGCCTCGAACGAAGCGAGTCGCTTCAAGGCCCGCGCCATGGCGGCATCGAAATCATCGAAAGGCGCACCGTGGCCGGGGATGACGATATCGACGCCGAGCCGGCCGATCATTTCCAGCGTGCTGCGGGTCGCCGGCAGGGCATCCTTCCTGCCCATCATTTCGCCGAATATGATGCCGAAGCCGTCCTGCCACAGCGCGTCGCCGGAAATCAGGATGCGCTTTTCCGGGCAGTAAAAAACCAGCGCCTCCATGTCGTGACCGGGCGCCGGCAGCGCCTGCCAGATCAACCCGCCCATTTCGAATTCGCTGTTGCTCTCGATCACCGCGTCATGGGCGAAGCGGTCGCCGCGCTGCTTTGCCGGACCGAGCAGCAGGGCCTCGGTATCCCATTCGCTGACCATGCGCTCGATGCCGGCCGGAATCACGATGCGGCAAGCGAAAGCCGCCTGCAGCGCGGCATTGCCGCCGATGTGGTCGGAGTGCGAGTGGGTGTTTATCAGCCGGCCGAGCCGCCGTCCCGCCAGGCCCGATTTCACCAGGTCGACCGTCTGCGCCGCATGCCCGACATAGCCGGCATCGACCAGCGTCGCCGACTCGCCCTCGAACAGCAGGATGTTGTTCGACGACAGCCAGCCGCGTTCAATGACGAGGATAGAGTCGGGCAACTTCATCCGGCGACTGGCGACCCTGCACCGGGAGCGGCGCGGCTCCGCCGCTGCGCGACGGCGGCAAGGATCAGGCGCTTGTCGTGGTCGCCCGCCGTGGCCCAGCGGACAATCTCGTCGAGGCTGCGAAAGCAGCCGGTACAGTGGCCGGCGTCCATTTTGCAGACATTGATGCAGGGCGAAACGACCACGCCCTCCGCTTCTGCCGCCACGGGGCCGGCAATCACCCGCGGACGGCTGCCTGCATGGCGCGCCGGGCAAGGACGGCTTGCGACACGCGCGAAGCCGGTTCGCGCTTGAGCTTCTTCGAGATCCAGACGCCGGTATCCACCAGCGCGTCGAGATTGATTCCGCTGTCGATGCCCAGGCCCGACAACAGCCAGACCACATCTTCGGTCGCGACATTGCCCAAAGCGCCGGAGGCATAGGGACAGCCGCCGAGGCCGGCGACGGAACTGTCGAAGATGCCGATGCCCATTTGCAGCGCGGCGTAGATGTTGGCCGTCGCCATGCCGTAGGTATCGTGGAAGTGTCCGGCGATCTTCTTAAGCGGAATGCGCCTGGCCACCGCCTCGATCATGTTCTTGGTGCGCTCCGGCGTGCCGGCGCCGACGGTGTCGCCGAGGCTGATCTCGTAGCAACCCATGTCGATCAGCGCCTGCGCCACGTCGGCAACGGCCAGAGGCGTGATCTCGCCCTCGTAGGGGCAGCCCAGGACGCAGGAGACGTAGCCGCGCACCTTGATGTCCGCCGCCTTGGCGGCTTCGACGATGGGACGGAAGCGCTCCAGCGATTCGGCGATCGAGCAGTTGATGTTCTTCTGCGAAAAGGTTTCAGAAGCGGCGCCGAACACCGCAACTTCCCTGGCCCCCGCCGCCAGCGCCGCCTCGAAGCCCTTCATATTGGGCGTCAGCACCGGGTAGCTGACATCGGGCAGCTTCTCGATGGCGGCGAAAACCTCGGCGGCATCCGCCATCTGCGGCACCCACTTCGGCGAAACGAAGGCCGTGGCCTCGATGCTCTTGAGACCGGCGGCAGCAAGACGGTGGATGAGTTCGACCTTTACGGCAGTTGCAACAGGCTTCTTCTCGTTTTGCAGTCCGTCACGCGGACCGACTTCGACAATGCGTACTTTGCTGGGGAGGGCCATTCGAATTCACGACGATTTTGTGTCAACCTCGAATTCTACTAGTTCGGCGCCATCGCTGACCTGCTCGCCGACATTGAAGCAGAAGGCTTTCACCACCCCGGAAGCCGGCGCGGCAATCGTATGTTCCATTTTCATGGCTTCGAGGATCAAGAGCGGCGCGCCCTTCTCCACCCTTGCGCCAACCGCGGCGATCAGCGCGATGACCTTGCCCGGCATAGGCGCCGTCAACCCGCCTTCCGCGCCACCGCCGCTGCCGGCGTGGAACAGCGGATCGATGGCGGCGAAGATGAAGCAGACGCCGTCGATGAAGACATGGCGCCTTTCGTTGGCGGATACCACGGTAACGTTGATGCGGCGTCCGCCGAGATCGACGCGCAACTCGCTGCTGCCGGTGAATCGCCCGGCGGCGGTAGTGCTGCAGCCTTCGAATTCGAGCGCAAAGCGGTCTCCGGCATAACCGGCATTGACCACTTTTTCGGTTTCCCCGCAGCGCAGCCTGATCTCGCGCCGGGCGTTGCCGTTCACGCGCCAGCCGTCGCGCTGATGCCAGGGTGAATGAGGATCGCAGCTGGCGGTGGCATCCGCGGCGGCGTACTGCTGGTCGCGAATCAGTTCGGCCAGCGCGGCAACCAGCCAGGCTTCGGCCGGCGGCTCGGCGGCTTCGGGAAACAGGAAAGCGCGTTCGCGCTCGATCAGCCCGGTGTCGAGTTCGGCCCGGGCAAAGGCCGGGCAGGCGACGACGCGCGAGAGGAAGCCGATGTTGTTCGACACGCCGACCACGCGGTAGTCGGCCAATGCCTGCAGCATGCGCGCCAGCGCCCGTTCACGGGTTTCATCCCAGACGATCAGTTTGGCGATCATCGGGTCGTAATGCGGCGAAATTTCGTCGTCCTGCTCGACGCCGGTATCGACGCGCACGTGCAGGGTTTCCGCCGGCGGCGCGAGGTGGATCAGGCGACCGACCGAGGGCAGGAAGCCCTTGTCCGGATCTTCGGCATAGATGCGCGCTTCCAGCGCATGGCCGCGGATCGCCAGCTGTTCCTGGCGCAGCGGCAGCGTCTCGCCGGCAGCCACTTTCAGCTGCCACTCGACCAGATCGAGGCCGGTGATCATTTCGGTCACCGGATGCTCCACCTGAAGGCGCGTGTTCATCTCCATGAAGTAAAAGGTGCCGTCCTGATTGACGATGAATTCGACCGTGCCGGCGCCGACGTAGCCTACCGCCCGCGCCGCGTCGACGGCGGCCTTGCCCATGGCGGCGCGGCGCGCGGCGGGCATGTCGGGTGCGGGAGCTTCCTCCAGTACCTTCTGATGGCGACGCTGCACCGAACAGTCGCGCTCGAACAGATAAACGCAATTGCCGTGGCTGTCGCCGAAGACCTGGATCTCGATGTGGCGCGGACGTTGCAGATACTTTTCAATCAGCACGTGCTGGTCGCCGAAACTCGACGCCGCCTCGCGCTTGCAGGAGGCCAGCGCATCGGGAAAGTCCGCGCTCCTGTCGACGGCGCGCATGCCCTTGCCGCCGCCGCCGGCCGCCGCCTTGATCAGCACCGGATAGCCGATGCCGTCGGCCTGCTGCCGGAGAAAATCCGGATCCTGATTGTCGCCGTGATAGCCGGGCGTCAGCGGCACGCCGGCCTTCTCCATCAGCTTCTTGGCTTCGGACTTGGAACCCATGGCGCGCAGCGCATACACCGGCGGGCCGATGAAGACGATGCCGCTCTTCTCGCAGGCCCGGGCGAAGTCCTCGTTCTCGGAGAGAAAGCCGTAGCCCGGATGCACCGCCTGTGCGCCGGTGGCCAGAGCCGCAGCAATGATCTTGTCCGCCACCAGGTAGGATTCCTTGGGCGGTGGCGCGCCGATGCAGACCGCCTCGTCGGCCAGACGCACATGTCGCGCCCCGGCGTCGGCCTCGGAATACACGGCGACGGTGCGGATGCCCATGCGCCGTGCGGTCTTGATGACACGGCAGGCAATTTCTCCCCGGTTGGCTATAAGGATCTTGTTAAACATGCTTGACCTCCGGAGAGAAATTTCCTGAGCACGCTTCGCGTGCGATGCAATTTGGCTGCGCCGCTGCGCCGCTTCGCGGCTGGTCTCCCCGGTTGGCGATAAGTATCTTGCTAAACATAGGAGCCTTTCACCACAGAGACACAGAGGCACAGAGAACGGCAAAAATGCCTTGTCTCTGTACTTCTCTGTGTCTCTGTGTCTCTGTGGTTAATGATTTTGATTCCAGTTGGGTTTGCGCTTCTCCAAGAACGCCGTCATGCCCTCGCGCCCTTCGGCGCTGGCCCGCTGGCGGGTGATGCGTTGCGCGGTGTCTTCTATCACTTCCGGCGACAAGGGCTTCCAGGCCACCGCGGCGATCAGTTGCTTGCACTCGGCCAGCGCCCGCGGCCCGTTGTTCATCAAGGCATCGACGATCTCGCCGACAGCCTCGTCGAGTGCCTCGGGATCGGTCACCAGTTCGTGGATGAGGCCGATGCGGTAGGCCTCGGCGGCCGAGAAGCGCTCCGCCGTCAGCATGTAGCGCCGCGCGTAGCGTTCGCCGATGGCGGCGATGACGTGCGGACTGATCACCGCGGGGATGATGCCGAGCTTGACTTCGGTCAGCGCAAACTGCGCGTCGATGGTGGCGATGGCGATGTCGCAGCAGGCCGCGAGGCCGACGCCGCCGCCGTAGGCCGCCCCCTGGATGCGGGCGATGGTCGGCTTCGGGCATTGCGCCAGGCGCCGCAGCATCTCGGCCAGCGCCCGCGAATCGCGCAGGTTGTCGTCACTGCTGTAGCCCGCCGCACGCTTCATCCAGTTGAGATCGGCGCCGGCGCAGAAACTCTTGCCGGTACTCGAGATCACCAGCACGCGCACGGCCGGCTCGGCCGCCATGAAGTCAATGGCCTCGGCCAGTTCGCCGATCAGCACATCGTCAAAGGCATTGTGGCGCTCGGCACGGTTCAGCGTGATGATGCCGACGCCGAGGTCGATTTCAGTCAGTATCGATTGGTACATTGAAAATCCTTTCACCACAGAGGCACAGAGACACAGAGGAAATGCAAGAGATGGACAGGATTTTCTCTGCGCCTCTGTGTCTCTGTGGTTTGCATTCGATTTACATGCGGAAGACGCCGAACTTTGTCGGCAATATTGGTGCGTTCAGCGAAGCGGAAATTCCCAGGCCCAGGGTGCGCCGCGTCTGCGCCGGGTCTATCACGCCGTCATCCCAGATGCGCGCCGTGGCGTAGTAGGGATGACCCTGCGTCTCGTACTGTTCGCGGATCGGCGCCTTGAAGCGCTCCTCCTCTTCCTTGCTCCATTCCTTGCCGGCGGCCTCCATGCCGTCGCGGCGGATGGTGGACAACACCGACGCTGCCTGTTCGCCGCCCATCACGCTGATGCGCGAATTCGGCCACATCCACAACATGCGCGGGCTGTAGGCTCGGCCGCACATGCCGTAGTTGCCGGCGCCGAAGGAGCCGCCGATGATCATGGTGAATTTCGGCACCTGCGCCGTGGCCACGGCGGTGACCATCTTCGCGCCGTCTTTGGCGATGCCGCTGTTCTCGTACTTGCGGCCGACCATGAAGCCGGTGATGTTCTGCAGGAACAAAAGCGGAATGCCGCGCTGGGCGCAGAGTTCGATGAAGTGCGCGCCCTTCTGCGCCGACTCGCCGAAGAGGATGCCGTTGTTGGCGACAATGCCGAGCGGATAGCCGTGCAGGCGGGCGAAGCCGGTGACCAGGGTAGTGCCGTAGCGCGACTTGAATTCGTCGAAGCGCGAGCCGTCGACCAGGCGGGCGATGACTTCGCGCACGTCGTAGGGCTTCTTGGTGTCGGCCGGAATCACGCCGCCGAGCTCGGCGGGGTCGTAGAGCGGTTCCTCGGGCGTGGCGATGTCCAGCGAAACCGGCTTCTGCCAGTTGAGATTGCCGACGATGCGACGCGCGATGGACAGCGCGTGGTGGTCGTTCTCGGCCAGGTGGTCGCAAACGCCGGATATCCGCGTATGCACGTCGCCGCCGCCGAGGTCTTCGGCACTGACCACTTCGCCGGTGGCGGCCTTCACCAGCGGCGGGCCGCCGAGAAAGATGGTGCCCTGGTTCCGGACGATAACCGACTCGTCGGACATGGCCGGCATGTAGGCGCCGCCCGCGGTGCAGGAACCCATGACGATGCCGATCTGCGGAATGCCTTGCGCCGACATGTTGGCCTGATTGAAGAAAATGCGGCCGAAGTGGTCACGATCGGGAAAGACCTCGTCCTGCGTCGGCAGGTTGGCGCCGCCGGAGTCGACCAGATAGATGCAGGGCAGGCGGTTCTGCAGCGCGATTTCCTGGGCACGCAGATGCTTCTTGACCGTCAGCGGAAAGTAGGAACCACCCTTCACCGTGGCGTCGTTGGCGACGATCATGCACTCGACACCCTTGACCCGGCCGATGCCGGTGACGACGCCGGCCGAAGCGACATCGCCGCTGTACATGCCGAGCGCGGCCAGTGCCGAGAATTCGAGGAAGGCCGCGCCCGGATCGAGCAGCGCATTGATGCGCTCACGCGGCAGCAGCTTGCCGCGCGCCTTGTGCTTGGCCGCAGTTTCCGGCGAGCCGCCGGCGGAGACCGCGATGGTCTTCTCGCGCAGGTCGGCGACCAGCGCTGCCATGGCCGCAGCGTTGGCCTTGAACTCCTCGCTGCGGATGTTGAGTTTTGACTTGATGACGCTCATGCTGCCTCCGCCGGGCCGCCCGCGCTGGCGCGGGTAAAGGATGGGCACTCCCTCCCTGCCTCCCCCGCCGTGCGGGGGAGGTGACCAGTCACCCCCGCCCACGGGGCGGGGGAAGGGGGGTGGGCCGTCATATTTCCCTGAAGGGTGCGCTTGCGCACCCCCTTTCCTGGAAAGGGGGTTGGGGGGAATGTAGTCATATTCAGAATCCTCCCGTGGCAAGCCACTTGTCTATCTGCGGCAGGCGGTCGGCACCCCAGAAGGGCTCGCCGTCGACCATGAAATACGGCGCGCCGAACATGCCCCGGGCAACCGCCGCCTCGGTTTCCTGCTTGAGGCGCTCCTTGATCTCCGGCGTCGCGATCGCCGCCGTCAAGGCTTCGCCGTCGATGCCGAGCCTGGCGGCGATCTCCAGCACGACCGGCAGTTCGCCGATGTCGCGGCCATCGACCCAGTAGGCACGGAACACGGCGCGGGCAAACTCGCGTGCCGCGGCGCAGTCCTGGCCGTGCAGCCAGTAGTAGCCGCGCGCCGCCGCCAGCGTAGTGACCGGAAACTTGGGCGGAAAGGTGTAGGGCACGCCGAGGAAGCGTGCCGAGCGGTCGAAATCGCGTTTGCTGTACTCGCCCTTGAGCGGCACGCCGACCAGGAAGGGCAGGCCCGAGGCCTTGAAGGCGGCGCCGAGCATGATCGGCCGCCAGCGCACCCGGCGATCGTGTTTCGCCGCCAGATCGTCGATGCGTTCGCTGGCGATGTAGGAGTAGGGCGACGAAAAGTCGAACCAGAAATCGATGGGCTCTTTCATTGGCTTTCTCCTGTTCCCCATCCGGGTTGCGGATGGCCGGGCATCAGTTGGTAGGGGTGCTGCCATCCGGGCAGGGCGGCAATGCGCGCCGACCAGTCGGCGCCCGACAAGTCCAGCATCAGCGCCGGCTTGCAGGCGTTGCCGGACTGGGCGAAACAGTGCAGCGTGTATTCGGCCATTCTGTCGCTTTCAATGATCGGACGCGAACGCCCACGAATATTCTTCCGCGATGTCGTGCAATCGCTTATCGCGCGTCCAGAGACTGGTTCCATGCATGGCCACTGCCGCCAGCAGGTGCGCATCGACATAGCCGATACCTCTGCCGCTCAAGCCACGTTGTTCGATGAAGTAGAGGACTTCATCGTCGGTGGCAGCCGACAGACGCGGCAACGCGCGCAGCAGGTCAAGCACGCCGCCGCGCTTGCGCAAGCCGCCCAGAGCCAGTTCGCCAATGACGAAGTTGTGCGTGGCAACCTCGCCGGCCAGCAGTCTTTCTGTCAACGGCGCGTCACCGCTACGCAGGTGATCGACCCAGATCGAAGTATCGACGAGTATCACTTTGTCTTTTCGCGGCGACGCGGCGACGCCTTCAGGCTCGGCTCGCTGCCGCCAAGACGCGCCAGACGCGCCGCGCTTTCACGCTGGATCAAGGCCGTGAGCGCTTCGCGCAGCAAGGCGCTACGCTCGCTTACACCACAGAGCGCCTGGGCTTGAGCGAGCAAGGCTTCGTCGAGTGTTACGGTGGTACGCATGGAGTTCTCCAAATACAGAGCGCATCAAATATAGCACCAAATGAATGCATGTTTCGATGCTGCACAGATCTTCAACGGGCCAGAGAACGGCCGATGACCAGGCGCTGGATGTCCGACGCGCCTTCGTAAATCTGGCAGACACGGACGTCGCGATAGATGCGTTCGACCGGAAAATCGCTGACATAGCCGTAGCCGCCGTGAATCTGAATGGCATCGGAACAGACGCTCTCCGCCATCTCCGAGGCGAACAGCTTGGCCATCGACGCCTCCTTGAGGCAGGGCCGGCCGGCATCGCGCAGGGCGGCGGCGTGATGCACCATCTGCCGCGCCACTTCGATCCGGGTCGCCATGTCGGCGAGGCGGAAGTTGACCGCCTGATGTTCGAAGATCGGTTTGCCGAAACTCTCGCGTTCAAGCGAATAGGCCAGTGCCGCCTCGAAGGCGGCGCGGGCCATGCCCACGGCTTGGGCGGAAATGCCGATGCGGCCGCCCTCCAGGTTCGACAAGGCAATGCGGTAGCCCTGGCCTTCGCTGCCGAGCAGGTTCTCCGCCGGGATGCGGCAGTTCTCGAACAGGATTTGCGCCGTGTCCGAGGCATGCTGGCCGAGCTTTTCCTCGACCCGGGCGACGATGTAGCCCGGCGTGTCGGACGGCACGATGAAGGCCGAAATACCCTTCTTGCCGGCGCCGGGATCGGTGACGGCGAATACGACCGCGACCTGCGCGTTCTTGCCGGTGGTGATGAACTGCTTGACGCCGTTGAGCACCCAGTGATCGCCGTCACCGCTTTTTTCAAGATGCGCCTTGGTCCGGATCGCCGCAGCGTCGGAACCGACATGCGGCTCGGTCAGGCAGAAGCAGCCCAGCCATTCGCCGCCGGCCAGCTTCTTCAGGTATTTCTCCTTCTGCGCATCGCTGCCGAACGCATTGATCGGGCCGCAAACGACGGAATTCTGAACGCTGATGATGGTCGAAGTCGCGCCGTCGCCGGCGGCGATTTCCTCCAGCGCCAGCGCCAGCGAGATGTAGTCGAGCCCGGCGCCGCCCCACTCCTCGGGCACCACCATGCCGCAGGCACCGAGTTCGCCCAACCGGCGCAATTCCTCGCGCGGAAAATGCGAAGTCCTGTCCCATTCGGCGGCCTTGGGCGCGAGCTGCTCGCGCGAAAAATCGCGCAGCATGTCGCGGATCTGCTCCTGTTCCGGTGTCAGCAGCATGGTCAGCAGAGTTCCACGCCGACCGCAGTGGCTTCGCCGCCGCCGATGCACAGACTGGCAACGCCGCGCTGCTTGCCGCATTTCTTAAGCGCGCCAATCAGGGTGACGATGACCCGCGCGCCGGAAGCGCCGATCGGATGGCCCAGCGCGCAGGCGCCGCCATGGACGTTGACCTTGTCGTGCGGCAGCTTGAGGTCATGCATCGCCGCCATGGTGACCACGGCAAAGGCCTCGTTGATTTCCCAGAGGTCCACGCTGTCGGCGGTCCAGCCGTTCTTCGCCAGCAGCTTCTTCATGGCGCCGACCGGGGCGGTGGTGAACAGGCCCGGTTCCTGGGCGAAGGTGCTGTGGCCGACGAAGACGGCCACCGGCTTGACGCCCAGCTTGTCGGCAGTCGAGCGGCGCATCAGTACCAGCGCGGCGGCGCCGTCGGAGATCGAGGACGAATTGGCTGCCGTCACGGTACCGTCCTTGCGGAAGGCCGGCTTCAGGCCGGGAATCTTTTCCAGTTGCGCCTTGAAGGGCTGTTCGTCCTTGTCGCAGACGACATCGCCCTTCCTGCCGGACACCGTCACCGGGGCGATTTCCCAAGCGAAGCTGCCGTCCGTGTTGGCCTGCTTGGCGCGGGTAGTCGAAGCAATGGCGAAAGCGTCCTGGGCCTCGCGCGTGAATTTGTAGCTGCCGGCGCAGTCCTCGGCGAAAGTGCCCATCAGGCGGCCTTTCTCATAGGCGTCCTCGAGGCCGTCGAGGAACATGTGGTCCTTGACCTCGCCGTGGCCGAGGCGGAAGCCGCCGCGCGCCTTGGGCAGCAGGTAGGGGGCATTGCTCATCGACTCCATGCCGCCCGCCACCATGACATCGACGCTGCCGGCCAGCAGCATGTCGTGGGCATACATCGCGGCGCGCATGCCGGAGCCGCACATCTTGTTGACCGTGGTACAGCCGGCGGCCAGCGGCAGCCCGGCACCGAGGCTGGCCTGCCGTGCCGGGGCCTGGCCCTGGCCGGCGGGCAGCACGCAGCCCATGATGACCTCGTCGACCTGTTCCGGCTTGAGGCCGGCGCGTTCAACCGCCGCCCGGATCGCGACGCTGCCGAGCTGGGCGCAAGTGAGCGAAGTGAAGTCTCCCATGAAGCCGCCCATGGGAGTGCGGGCGGCGGAGACAATGACGATGGGGTCGTTCATGATGATTCCTCTTCTCCTGGAAAACCTTTTAGCCACAGAGGACACGGAGGCCACAGAGATAAGGCCGTTTCACGGTTCCGGCTTTCTCTGCGAACTCCGTGTCCTCTGTGGCTGAATGTCTGGTTGCGGGGTTCATTGCAATGTGGATAGCGCCAGTTCGTAGCGCTCGGGTATGTGGTCGGGCGTGCTGACGGTGAGGCCGAGGTCGCGGATCAGGCCGTCCTTGAGACCGTAGATCCAGCCGTGAATGGTGACGTCCTGGCCGCGCTGCCAGGCGTCCTCGACCACGATGCTGCGTGAGACGTTGATCACCTGTTCGATCACGTTGAGTTCGCACAGGCGGTCGTGGCGCTTGTCTGCTGGCAAGGCATCGACGCGCGCCAGATGCTTGACGTGAACGTCCTGGACGTGGCGCAGCCAGAGGTCGGCCAACCCGACGCGCTGATGCTCGAGTGCCGCCTGCACGCCGCCGCAGCCGTAATGGCCGACCACCATGATGTGTCTGACCTTGAGCACGTCGATGGCGAACTGGATCACCGACAGACAGTTGAGATCGCTGTGCACCACGATGTTGGCGACATTGCGATGGACGAAGACCTCACCCGGCAGCAGGCCGACGATCTGGTTGGCCGGCACGCGCGAATCGGAGCAGCCGATCCACAGGTACTGCGGCGTTTGCAGGTGCGACAGGCGCTCGAAATAGTCGGGATCGACTTCGCCGATCCGGCGCGCCCAGGCGCGGTTGAAATCGAAGAGGTGAAACAGGTTCTCGTTTTCGACCTTGTCCTGCGACCAGTTGTCGAGGTCGAGGGCGAGGAATTGGGTGCCCTCGAGCGGTGTCTGGTAGTAGGCCGGCGCTTCGAGAAAGCCCAGTTCGCGATACAGCTTGACCGCGATGCGCATCGCCGGCAGGGTGTCGAGCAGAATTTTGCGGTAGCCGATTTCGCGCGCCGCACGGATGGCCGCCAGCGCCAGCAGACGGCCGACGCCGAAACCGCGCTGCGCAGGATCGACATACAGGCGCTTGAGTTCGCAGACGCCTTCACCGAAGGGCCGGATGCCGACGCAGCCCGCCCCCTTGCCGGCCACTTCGGCGTAGAACAGGCGCCCCTGCGGCGCTGCATAGCGGCCGGGGAGGGTCGCCATTTCCTCGTCGAAGTTCTGAAAACACAGGTCGACGCCCAGCCACGCGGCATAGTTGCGGAAGAACTGGCGGACCTGCTCGAGTTCCGCCGTGTCGCCGGCGCCCAGAACGCGCACACCGGGGCTTGTTGTTTCTGCACCCGGTCCCGGCAAATTTCCGCTCATGGCGCTTTTCCTCAGACCGGCCAGGGCAGTTTGTGCACGACCACCAGCTCGCGCGCCCTGGCCTGCGCAGCTTCGGACATGGAGCAGGACTTGCGCAGCCGGGTGTCGATCGAGACCCCGGTCAGCAGTGTCACGGCGCAGAGCGCCCCGCTATCGGCATTGCGCATCTCGTGGAAGAAGACAATTTTCCTGTCGGCGATGGAGACGATGCCGGTGCTTACCGCCACGGTGTCCCCGGCCTGCAGTTCCTGCTGGTAACTGATGCGCTGATCCACCGCCGCCATGCCGCGATGATGCTGGCGCAGAAAAGCGGCGCTCATGCCGAGGTGGGAGAACAGGTTCCAGGTCGCCTCGTCGAACTTGCCCACATACCACATGACATTCATGTGGTTCATGTGGTCGCAGTGCCACGGATAGACCGTACCGCGGTAGGTTTCGAGCAGGCTCACATTGTCTCGTTGTAGAGTTCGCGGCCGATCAGCATGCGGCGGATTTCCGACGTGCCGGCGCCGATTTCATAGAGCTTGGCGTCGCGCCACAGGCGACCGGCCGGATACTCGTTGGTGTAACCGACGCCACCGAGCGCCTGGATCGCCTCGCCCGCCATCCAGGTGGCCTTTTCCGCCGAATACAGGATGGCGCCGGCGGCGTCCTTGCGCAGGGTCCGGGCGTGGTCGCCGCGATCGCAGGCCTTGCCCAGCGCATAGACATAGGCGCGGGTGGCCTGCCAGGTCGAGTACATGTCGGCCAGCTTGCCCTGCATCAACTGGAACTCGCCGATACTCTGGCCGAACTGCTTGCGCTCGTGGATGAAGGGCAGCACCACGTCCATGCAGGCGGCCATGATGCCCAGCGGACCGCCGGAGAGCACGGCGCGTTCGTAGTCGAGACCGCTCATCAACACCTTTGTGCCGTTGCCTTCGCCACCCAGCACATTCTCCGCCGGCACTTCGCAGTCGTCAAAGAACAGCGGATAGGTATTCGAGCCGCGCATGCCGAGTTTGTCCAGATGCTGGCCCTTGCTGAATCCGGCGAAGCCCTTCTCGACGATGAAGGCCGTCATGCCGCGCGCGCCGGCGGCGGCATCGGTCTTGGCATACACCACCAGCGTGTCGGCATCGCCGCCGTTGGTGATCCACATCTTGGAGCCGTTGAGCACGTAGCGATCACCCTTGCGCTCGGCTTTCAGCTTCATCGACACCACGTCGGAGCCGGCACCCGGTTCGGACATCGCCAGGGCGCCGACATGCTCGCCGGAAATCAGTTTTGTCAGGTACTTCCGTTTCTGCTCTTCGCTGCCGTTGCGACGGATCTGGTTCACGCAGAGGTTGGAATGGGCGCCATAGGACAGGCCGACCGAGGCCGAAGCGCGCGATATCTCCTCCATGGCCACCATGTGGGCCAGATAGCCCATGCCGGTGCCGCCGTATTCCTCGTCCGCGGTCATGCCGAGCAGGCCCATCTCGCCGAACTTCTTCCATAGATCGGCGGGAAAGAGATTGTCCCGGTCGATAGCCGCGGCGCGCGGCGCGATCTCCCTGGCGGCGAACTGCGCCACGCTGTCGCGCAGCATGTCAATGTCTTCGCCGAGATCAAAATTCAGTCCGAGCATTGCTGGGTCTCCTTGAGGTTTGGGGCGACGGCATCAAGCCTTGGCGTGCATGGTCATCAGGGTCTGCTGCATGGTGGCGCAGTGCGTCGCCTTGCCGTTCTTGATGGCATACACCTCGCCGCGGGTAATGACGAGATTGCGGCCGGATTTCAGCACCTCGCCTTCCGCAACCAGATATTCACCGTCGGCGGGCGCCAGCAGATTGAGCTTGAACTCCACTGACAGCACTTCCGCTCCTGGCGGCATCAGGCTGAGCCCGGCATAGCCGCCGGCGCTGTCAACGATGGTGCCGGTAATGCCGGCATGGACAAAGCCGTTCTGCTGAGTCAGGTCATCACGAAAGGGCAGACGGATTTCGCAATAGCCGGGAGTCAACACGCCCATTTCGGCACCGATCAGGTTCATGACCTTCTGCCGGATGAAGCTGCCGCGGACAGTTGCCTCCCAGTCGGGGTTGCGCGGCTGAAAGACGTTTTTTGGCGGGCGGGCAGTGTATGGCATTCAACCTCCTGCAATCAGTTCGCACATCCTAGTTGACGTTGACGTCAACGTCAACTACGCGGAACGCGACCGGCGACGGCCGGCGGCGGCCTTGGCCTCGTCAGACTTGAGCATTTCGCGGCATTGCCGCTCGAAACGGGCAATTTCCTTGAGCACGGCCTGGATGTCGTCACGCTGCTGCTCGAGAGCAGCGCGGCGCTGGGCAAGGGCACCGAGAAAGGACAGCAGCTGGGAGGATTCGTCCTCCGCCGTGTCGTACATGTCGATCAGGTCCTTGATCTCGGCCAGCGAAAGCCCCAGCCGCTTGCCGCGCAGGGCGAGCTTCAACCGTGTCCGGTCGCGCTTGCTGTAGACCCGGTTGCCGCCCTCGCGTGCCGGGGAGACCAGTCCGTGAGACTCCCAATAGCGGATGGCGCGGGTGGTTACGCCGAAATCGCGGGCCAGTTCGGTGATGGTTTGAGTATCGTTCATGATGACGGGCTGACATGCGTTCTATGTTGCACCGCACATAAAGCCCGGAGAATTGGATAAAATAGCCGACTAACTACCTACAAGTTAAGCAGATTTCTCCAACCGATGCAAAGAAACTCCGTTTGAACGCCCCCATCGCCTATCCGCACGAGACCGCGCCCGCCCCTGGCGTGGCGGTGGCCGTTGCCCGCGGTATCGAGTGGCTGTGCATGCCGCTGCCGTTTGCCCTGAACCACATCAACCTGTGGCTGCTGGAAGACGGCGAGGGCTATGCGGCGGTCGATACCGGCATTGCGCTGGATCCGATCAAGGAGGCGTGGAAATCGGTGCTCGCCGGCCCGCGAAGCGGCGTCCCCGGCGGACAAGGTCCCGGACGCAAGCTGACGCGCAGCATCGTCACGCATTGCCATCCCGACCACCTGGGCCTCGCCGCCTGGCTGGAACGCGAGGAGGGCGCCGGGCTGTGGATTGCCCAGGGCGAGTACCTGGCGGCGCACATGATGGCGGAGCAGGTCGCGGGCTACGCGATCAGCGCCATGCTCGACTTCTTCCGCCGCCACGGCCTGGATCAGGCGCGCATCGACGGCCTGATCCAGCGCGGCAACGGCTACAAGCGCGGCGTACCGGAAATCCCCGCGACCTATCGCCGCCTGTTCGACGGCCAGGTGCTGAACATCGGCAAACACGAGTGGCGCACCATCGTCGGCTACGGCCACGCCCCCGAACACATGAGCCTGTATTGCGCGGAACTCGGCGTACTGATTTCGGGCGACATGCTGCTGCCTCGAATCTCGACCAATATTTCGGTCATGGCCTGCGACCCGCACGGCGATCCGCTCCGCCTGTTCCTCGACTCCATCGACGGCTTTCGCTCACTGCCGGCGGACACGCTGGTACTGCCCTCGCATGGCCGCCCCTTCCGCGGCCTGCATGAACGCATAGAGCAACTGCACGCGCACCACGCCGAGCGCTGCCAGGTCCTTCTCAAGGCCTGCCGCGACGGAACGAAGAGCGCGGCCGACCTGATCACGGTGCTGTTCGGCCGCGAACTTCCCGACCCGCACCAGACCATGTTTGCCATGGGCGAAGCCATCGCCCACCTGAATTATCTGGAACACGCAGGAAAATTGCAGCGCATCGAAGAAAACGGTCTCACCCGTTACGTCAGCTAACCCAGGGAGTCACTATGTCCGCGCACGAACCCAAAGCTTTGCCCGATCCGAAGGAAATTGCCAAGACCTACGCCGAGGTGGCCCAACGCGCCTCCAGCCTGATCACGGCACACGTGAAACGCCAGATGAAGAAGGGCGTATCGGCGCCGTCCGACGACCTGGGAATCGCCCAGGCCTTCATGGACATGATGGCGAAGATGCTGGCCAATCCCTACAAGATGGCGCAGGCGCAGATGAACCTGGTGTGGGACTATTTCTCGCTGTGGCAGCATTCGACGCTGCGCCTGATGGGCATGACCGGTGCGCCGGTGGCACTGCCGAAAAAAGGCGACAAGCGCTTCGCCGACGCGCAATGGGAAGAGCATTTCCTGTTCGACTTCATCAAGCAGTCCTACCTGATAACCGCCCGTCATGTCCATGACTCGGTGGGCAATGTCGAGGGCCTCGACGAGATTTCGCGCAAGAAGGTGAATTTCTTCACCCGCCAGTTCATCGACGCGCTGTCGCCGTCCAACTTCGCCGGGACCAACCCGGAAGTGCTGCGCGAGACGGTCAAGAGCCACGGCCAGAACCTGGTCAAGGGTTTCAACAACCTGCTGCGCGACATCGAGGAAGGCGACGGCCAGCTGCGCGTCAAGATGACCGATCCCGCCGCCTTCGAGATGGGCAAGAACGTCGCCACGATGCCGGGCAAGGTGATCTTCCAGAACGAGATGATCCAACTGCTGCAGTTCAACCCGACGACCAAGGAGCAGTACAAGCGGCCGCTCTTGATCATTCCACCCTGGATCAACAAGTACTACATCCTCGACCTGCGCGAGAGCAATTCCTACATCAAGTGGGCCACCGACCAGGGCCACACGGTGTTCGTCATCTCCTGGGTGAACCCGGATGCCAAACTGGCGAAGAAGGGCTTCGAAGATTACATGGCCGAAGGCGCGATCACCGCCATCGACGTCGTCTGCCAGCAGACCGGCGAGAAGGAAGTCAACATGATCGGCTACTGCCTCGGCGGCACGCTGCTCGGCTCGACCATGGGCTACATGGCGGCGAAGAAGGACAAGCGCATCGCCTCGGCGACATTCTTCGTCGCCCTGCTCGACTTCTCGATCCCGGGCGAACTCGGTGTCTTCATCGACGAAGGCCAGATCGCCAGCCTGGAAAAGAAGATGGAGAAACGCGGCTATCTTGAAGGCTCGGAGATGGGCACCACCTTCAACATGCTGCGCTCCAACGACCTGATCTGGACCTTCGTGGTCAACAACTACCTGATGGGCAAGGAACCCTTCCCCTTCGACCTGCTCTACTGGAATTCCGATTCCACGCGCATGCCCTACAAGATGCACAGCTACTACCTGCGCAACATGTACCTCAACAACCTGCTGCGCCAACCCGGCGGCATCACCCTGCTCGACACGCCGATCGATCTGGCCAAGGTCAAGACGCCGTCCTATTTCATCTCGACCATCGAGGACCACATCGCGCCGTGGCGCAGCGTCTACCTGGGCTCCACCGCGCTCGGCGGCCCGGTGCGCTTCGCCCTCGGTGGCTCAGGCCACATTGCCGGCATCGTCAATCCGCCCTCGGCCAACAAGTACGGCTTCTGGACCAATGACGCCAAGACCCGCCCGGAAACCCCGGACGAGTGGTTCGAAGGCGCCAGGCAGCACGAAGGCTCCTGGTGGACCGACTGGCAGAAGTGGATCACCGGACTCAATGACGCGAAAGTTCCGGCCCGCGACCCGGCCAAGGGCAAGTTCAAGCCGCTCGAAGATGCGCCCGGCTCCTTCGTCAAGTTCCGCCTCGACACGCAGAAGAAAGTGAAGTGACGGGCGGCCTCACGGACCGGACAACGGGCGCGGAGCTGCAAGGCTCCGCGCCCGTTTTTTCTGCGGCCGCGCCACGCCGCGTGGTGCTCGACACCAACGTGCTGGTCTCGCTCTACGTCTTTGCCGACAGCCGCTTCGCACCGCTGCGGGCACGGGTTGAAAGCGGAGAATGGCAGGCGATAACCAATGTCGCCTGTTTCGACGAATTCCGCCGCGTGCTGGGCTACCCTCTGTTCGCCCTGTCCGAAGAAGAGCAGCAAAACGCCCTGGCCACCTATGGAGCGGAAGCAACTTGCGCTGACACGACGCTGCCGGCGGCACCCGCGGCACTGCCGCGCTGCACCGATCGCGATGACCAGAAATTCCTCGAACTGGCGCGCGACGCCGCCGCCGACTGGCTGGTGACCGCGGACAAGGCCCTTCTGCGACTGGCACGGCGCGACAGGCTGCGCGGCCTGTTCCGCATCCTGACGCCGGAGAAGGCACTGACGGAACGGTGAAGCCCGGCGCAATAATTCCCTGTTCATGCTGGTAATCTAGGGCCTGCTTCCTTTTCGACCCTTGCAGGCGGACTCCCATCATGACCCCGAGCCAGATCGTCAAATTCCTCGACCAGCACGTTGTCGGCCAGGACGAGGCCAAGCGCCAGCTGGCTGTTGCCGTCTATACGCATTACCGGAAAATAGAACTGGCCACGCCCGACAAGGTGGAAGTGGTCAAGAGCAATGTGCTGCTGATCGGTCCCACCGGCACCGGCAAGACACTGCTGTGTGAGACGCTGTCGCGGGTCCTCGAGGTGCCCTTCGTCACGGCCAACGCGACCTCGCTGGGGCAGAGCGAATATGTCAATGACGAAATCGAGGCGATCCTGCAGCGGCTCATCGACAAGGCCGAGGGCGACATCGGGCGCGCCCAGCGCGGCATCGTCTTCATCGACGAAATCGACAAGCTCAAGGCCCTCGGCAGCGTCCCGGGCCAGGCGCGCGGCACCTCCGGCGAAGGCGTCCAGCACGCGCTGCTGAAGATCATGGAAGGTGCGCCGGTGAAGATCAAGGACGCACGCTACATCGACACCACCAATGTCCTTTTCATTTGCGGCGGCGCCTTCGTCGGCATCGAGGACATCCTCACCCGGACCCACTCCTTCGGCTTCATCTCGACCTCCGAAGATGACAACCAGAAGTTGCTCGACCGCCTCAACACCCGCGTCAAGCCGACCGACCTGTTCGAGTACGGGCTGATCCAGGAATTCGCCGGCCGCCTGCCCATCGTCGCCACCCTGAAGCCGCTGTCGCGCGAGATGATGATCCGGATCATGACCGAGCCGGAAAATGCAATCTACAAACAGTACTGCCAGATCCTGCAGCTCGACGGCGTGGAACTGAGCATCGAGCCGCTGGTGTTCGAGCAGATCGCCGACCTGGCGATGGAATACAAGGTCGGCGCGCGCAGCCTCAGGGGGATCTTCGAGGAAATGCTGACGCCGGTCATCTTCCTCGTTCCCGATCACCCCGAAGTGCATCAGGTCAGGATCACCTCGCTGTTCGAAAACCCGCGCTTCATCGGCACCCGCACACCCGCGGTGTAACCACCGGACCGCGCCTCGCGGCGCTGCCGCCTATTTGCCGGGAATCTGCTGACTCTGCAGAAGCTCGGATTGCCTGGCGTCTTCCGCGAGGGCATCCGCAATCGATCCTTCGACCGGCGCAACGACCTCGGCCTGGCCGCGCGACACAATGGCCGGAAACGCACAGACCGCCAGCACCACCACCAGCTGCGCCAACAGATAAGGCAGCAGCGCTGCCAGCAGGCGCCGGTTCGACAGCAGGCGCGCCTGATGTATCCGCACCATCAGTATGGCGTAACCGAACGGCGGCACCATGAAGCTGGTCTGCAGGATCAGCAGCGTCAGCACCGCGACCCAGGTCGCATCGGGTACGCGCATCAGCAGCGGAGGCATGACGACCGGCAGGACGACGAAGATGATTTCGAACGCATCGAGAACGAAGCTGCAGGCCGCCAGTCCGCCGAGAACGACCGCCAGCACCACCATTTCACCGCCCGCCAGGCCGGACAGCGCGGCCGCGATCCAGCGATCGGTTTCGAAGGCGCGCAGCACCAGGGTGAAGGTGGTCGCCCCGATCAGCAGGGCAAACAGGGACCCCGAGATGGCCATGGTGTCGCGCAGCACCGCTTTCAGCACGCCGCGCTTGAAGTGCCCCGACAGCAGGCCGAAGAGGAACAGGGCGACGCCGCCGGTAGCCGCCGCTTCCACGGCGTAAAGGCTCCCCGTCACCACGGCCCCGAGCAGGCCGCCGATGAAAACGATGGTCAGCAGCGCCGTCAGCCATTCCCGCCAGGCGGGCTTTTCAACTGCGCCCGGCGCCAGTCCCTTGCCGTCGTTGCGGCCCTGCCACAAGGTGATGCCCAGGTGCAATGCAAGCAGGGCGGCGGCAGGCAGCAGGGCGCCGAGAAAGATGTCCTGCGTATTGATGATGCGTCCCGCCGCGTGCGTCACATTCACCGCTTCGGTATGCGCCCGCATCATGGTGTCGGCGAGAAGTATGAGCACCAGCGAAGGCGGCACCACGACGCCGAAGGTGCTGGCGACGGCGACCAGCGCACTGCTCCTTTCTGCGGAGACGCCGCTCGCCGCCAGGCGCGGCGTCACCGTGCGGCCGAGCATCGCCACGCTGGCGCCGACCGAGCCGTTCATCGGCGCCAGCAGGACGCCCAGACCGAGACCGGTAAGTTGCGGCGCGGCGCCGGTAAAGGCCAGGGCGCGGCGGCCGACCTTGAACAGCGTTGCGGACAGCGGCAGGTGATTCAGCAGCACGCCCATCAGCACGTACAGCGGCAACGCCTGCAGCAGGTCGTGCTCGAGCAGGCCGATCACGCGGTAAGGCAGCGCTGTCAGCACCGGCAGCGTGAGGGCGCCGAAGGCAATGCCGCCGAGCGCAAAGATCAGGGCGGTAGCGATCAGCGCCAGCCATGCCGGAATGCCGCTGACGAGGATGACCAGGGCCAGGAGGGGAAACATGCCGAGACCGATGGTCTCCATCAGCCGGCGTCCCGTTTCCCGGCAAAGCCGTCGATCAGCGCCTGCAGCAAGACCAGAAACGCCAGCAGCCAGACGCTGAACTTGATCAGGAAATACCCCGGATTGTAGGTATCAGGAAATCCTTCCATCTGTTTCAGCGATGCCGACACCGAACCCCAACTCGCCGCAAGGATGAATACGGCCCACGGCATCAGCACCAGCAGCGGCGCCCAGCGCGCGATGCGCTGGCGCCAGGCCGGCGGCAGATGGCGCGCCAGCACATCGGTGGCCAGATGCGTGCCTTGGCGGGTGGCGAAGCTGAGGGCAAGGCTGACGTAGAGTGCGAACAACGCTTGCGCCAGATCATTGGCCTGGCGCGAATAGGCTTGCACCAGGTCGCGCAAAGGCCATTGCAGAAACAGCAGCAGGGAGACCGGCAGCACCAGAACCATGCCGGAATCCATGACAACGGCAAGCAGGCGGTCCAGTCGCGCCAGAGCGCGCCGCCCTATGCCGATCGACTGCGCGCTCATGTCCGAGTCCGGGACGGGCGGAAACCCGAGTCCTGCCGTCGGCTCAATGAAATCTTCAACCGGTTTTTCGAGCATCGGCAGAGTCTACAGCGGTTCGTGACCGGTGTATTGCCTGTCTTGTCCGCAGGGAGCAGGACCCATCCCCGGATACCGTCCCCTCCAATGAGAAACGGGTGCCGCGAGGGCACCCGAATCGAACCGCGTTGCCCCCTTCGTGACGAAGGGGGCGGGGCACAGATCAGCTGCCGTGGTAGGCAGACTCGCCGTGCGAAGTGATGTCCAGACCTTCGCGCTCTTCGTCTTCCGGCACGCGCAGGCCGATGAAGATATCCACGATCTTGTAGGCGATGAAGGCGACGACACCCGACCAGACCAGGGTCACGCCCACGCCTGTGGCCTGGATGATGACCTGATCCATGATCGAGTAGTTTTCCGCGACCTTGTTCGCCACGTAGTCGTACACACCCGTGCCGCCGAGGCTGGGTGCCGCGAACACGCCGGTGAGGATGGAGCCGAGGATACCGCCGACACCATGCACACCGAACACATCGAGCGAGTCATCGGCACCGAGCAGCTTCTTCAGGCCATTCACACCCCACAGGCAAACCACGCCGGCCGCCAGGCCGATGGCCAGAGCACCGACCACGCCGACGAAACCCGCCGCCGGTGTGATCGCCACCAGGCCGGCGACTGCGCCGGAAGCCGCACCCAGCATCGAGGGCTTGCCCTTGATCAGCCATTCCGCGATCATCCATGAGCTCGCCGCCGTTGCCGTCGCCAGCCACGTATTGACGAAGGCCAGAGCCGCCGTGCCGTTGGCTTCGAGCGCGGAGCCGGCATTGAAGCCGAACCAGCCGAACCACAGCAGCGAGGCACCGATCATGGTCATGGTCAGCGAGTGCGGCGCCATCGAATCCTTGCCGTAGCCGACGCGCTTGCCCAGCAGATAGGCACCGATCAGACCGGCGATGGCGGCATTGATATGCACCACCGTGCCGCCGGCGAAATCGAGCGCACCCTTCTGGAACATGTAGCCCGCCGTGGCGTTCAGCTTGTCGGCCGCTTCGGCGCTGACGTAGCCGTCCGGACCCGCCCAGTACCACACGATGTGAGCGATCGGCAGGTAGGCGAAGCTGAACCACAGCACCATGAACAGCAGCACCGCGGAGAACTTGATGCGCTCGGCGAAGGCGCCGACGATCAGGCCGCAGGTGATGGCGGCAAAGGCGCCCTGAAAGGCGACGAAGACGAACTCCGAGATCACCACGCCCTTGCTGAAGGTGGCGGCAACCGAGTCCGGCGTGATGCCTTTCAGGAACAGCTTGTCGAGGCTGCCGAAGAAGGCATTACCCTCGCTGAAGGCCACGCTGTAGCCATAGATCGCCCACAGTACGCTGATCACCGAAAAGGTGACGAACACCTGCATCAGTACCGACAGCATGTTCTTGCTGCGCACCAGGCCGCCGTAGAACAGCGCGAGACCGGGAATGCTCATCAGGATCACGAGCGCGGTGGAGATCAACATCCAGGCGTTGTCGCCCTTGTTCGGCACGGGGGCCGGTGCCGCGGCTGCCGGAGCGGCAGTAGCAGCGGCCGGTGCCGCAGCGGGTGCAGCAGCCGGCGCTGCGGCAGCGGGAGCAGCCGCAGCGGTAGCAGCAGCAGGAGCCGCAGCTGGCTTGTCGTCGGCCCAGACGCTGGAAGCGCCGCCGGCGATGCCGACGGCGCAAACCGTCAGCAGGATGGCTAGATATTTCTTCATTTCGGCTCTCCCTTAGAGGGCTTCCTCACCGGTTTCACCGGTGCGGATGCGGATGACTTGTTCAACGTCGAAGACGAAAATTTTGCCGTCGCCGATCTTGCCGGTGCTGGCGGACTTTTCGATGGTTTCGATGACCTGGTCGAGCAGATCGTCGCGGATGGCGGCTTCGACCTTGACCTTGGGCAGAAAATCGACGACGTATTCAGCGCCGCGATAGAGCTCGGTATGACCTTTTTGCCGGCCGAACCCCTTGACCTCGGTAACGGTGATCCCTTGCACGCCGACGGCGGCAAGAGCCTCGCGTACCTCGTCAAGCTTGAACGGCTTGATGATGGCGGAGACGAGTTTCATGGCTGTTTCCTTTATGAATGGAGGAGCTTGTTTAAGATTTGCGTACATCCCGCCGACGCCGGCCGGGTCGCCGGCGGGATTTGATTCAGATGCTTAGAAAGTCTTGGTGAACGACAGGACGGCTTTGGTCTTGCCCGCCGAGTAATCGAAGGCGCCAGCGGGACGCTGCTGGAAGCAATAGAACTCTCCCGAACCGCAGCTGTCCTTGGCATCGGTGCCGGAAACAGCCAGTCCTACTACGCCGAAGCCGAGATCCTTGGTAACGCCCAGCTTGTAGTCGCTGTAATCACCCACTGAACCGGGCACCTTCTTGATCTTCTGACTACCAACGTGGCCGGTGACGCCCCAGCCGTCGCCGAGGTCATAGGCTGCGTTCAATTCGAGGTAGGAACTGTTTTTGGAATTCGCATTGCCGAAGAGATTGGACGTCGACTGGGAATACTTCAGTGTCAGGAACTTCCAGGTCAGGGCGCCGTAGAGTTCAGTGGTGTCCGGGTTGGTGGCGCCAGACACAAGGCTGCCGGGGTAGTTATAGGTCAGGACACCGATGTCGTAGCCAAAATCGCTGGCGCCGAACGCAGCCTTGTAGCCGCCATACACGTCTATTTCAAGGCTGGCGCCGCTCATGCCCATGTTCTCGAGCCAGCTGATGTTGGAACCCCAGACACCGGCGTACAGACCGCTGGCATGGGAATAATCAAAACCGCCCTGCAGCGCAGGCTTGCCCGCCGTCTGGGCAATACCGCGGTACAGGTACTCTGTGGCAAAGCCGACGTTGCCGGTGAAAGTGTGCGGGCTTGCAGGTGCGGCAGGTGCAGCAGCCGGGGCGTCGGCAGCCATTACAGAAACCGGCAGAGCAAAAGCTCCGGCGACGGCAACAGCGAGTAGGGATTTGCGCATGATGAGGCTCCTTGAAAGAATGAAAAAGTACAGTTCCTCTTATGCAGAGACCGTGCCAGGCCACTTATCCTCGTTAAATCAACACAATGTAAGGATTCACCACAAAGGAACCGGGGCCTTCGCACCAGACGGGGCACCAAACACGACCCCGGTTGCACCATTGCGGTGCCACGTCCTCTGCAGAGTCGGCCGGTCACGCTGCTGTGCTAGACTTTCCAAGTCCCCGCAGGAAACTCCGCCATGCTCAATCCAAAATTGCTCGATGAAATGTCCGCCCGCGTGTCCTCCCTGTTGGCGGCCACACCGGCCGGCGACATCGAGAAAAACATGCGCGCTGCGCTGGCCGGCCTGTTTGCCAAGCTGGATCTGGTCAGCCGCGAAGAGTTCGACGTGCAACGCGAGGTTCTCAGCCGCACACGCGAGAAACTCGTGGCGCTGGAAGCGCGCGTCACCGAACTGGAAGGCCGGAACAGGCCAGACCCGGGCTAGCAAGGCCGTCGATGTCGCTCGCCGTTCTCCGCTCGCGGGCGCTGGCGGGCCTCGAGGCCCCGGAAGTGACCGTCGAGGTCCATCTCGCAGCGGGCCTGCCGTCTTTCACCCTGGTCGGCCTGCCCGACACCGAAGTCAAGGAAGCACGCGATCGTGTGCGCGCCGCCATCCAGAACTGCGGCTTCGAATTTCCGCAACGGCGCATCACGGCAAACCTGGCGCCCGCCGACTTGCCCAAGGAGTCCGGCCGCTTCGACCTGCCGATTGCACTGGGCATCCTCATTGCCTCCGGCCAGATCAAGGCCGCCACCCTGGACGATCATGAGTTCGCCGGCGAACTGGCGCTCTCGGGCGACTTGCGCGCAGTGCGCGGCACGCTCGCCATGTGCGCCGCGATCCGCCACGAAGCCGGGCCGCGCGCCGCGCGCGCCTTCGTCCTGCCGTTGGAAAGCGCCGCGGAAGCCGCTCTGATCGAAGGCATGGACATCCTGCCGGCGACGAACCTGCTGCAGGTCTGCGCCCACCTCGCCGGCCGCGAGGTACTGACACCGTTCGCCGCCGTGCCGGAACCGGCTCTTGCCCGCTATCCCGACCTGGCCGAGGTCAAGGGGCAGGCGCCGGCCAAACGCGCGCTTGAAGTGGCAGCCGCGGGCAGCCACAGCCTGCTCCTGAGTGGACCGCCGGGTGCCGGCAAGTCGATGCTGGCGCAACGCCTGCCCGGCCTGTTGCCGCCGATGACGGCGGCCGAGGCGCTGGAGTCCGCTGCGGTGCATTCGCTGGCGGGAAATTTCAAGCTGGCACAGTGGCAGCAGCGGCCGTTTCGCGCCCCGCATCATTCGGCCTCCAGTGCCGCTCTGGTCGGCGGCGGCGGCACGCCGCGACCGGGCGAGATTTCACTGGCCCACAACGGCACGCTATTCCTCGACGAGTTGCCGGAGTTTCAACGCAGCGTGCTGGAAGCCCTGCGCGAACCGCTGGAAACCGGCCATATCAACATCGCCCGTGCCGCACGCCGCGCCGAGTTCCCGGCACGCTTTCAACTGGTGGCGGCGATGAACCCCTGCCCCTGCGGCTGGCTCGGCCATCCCGCCGGCAAGTGCCGCTGCACGCCGGACCAGGTGGCGCGCTACCGCGGCAAACTCTCGGGGCCGCTGCTCGACCGCATCGACCTGATGCTCGATGTCCCGGCCGTCGCCGAAGCCGAGCTCTCAGGCCGCGGCGATGGCGAATCGTCGGCCACGGTACGCGCCCGCGTGAGCGCGGCCCGGATCCTCCAGACCGAACGCCAGGGCAAGCCCAACGCGCTGCTCGGCCCGGACGAAGTCGACCGGTATGCGCGTCCCGATGCAGCCGGTGCGCAACTGCTGAAGCAGGCCATGGCGCAGCTGGCACTCACCGCGCGGGCTTATCATCGCATCCTCAAGGTAGCCCGCAGCATTGCCGACCTGGCCGGCAAACAACAGATCGATTCGACACATGTCGCCGAAGCCATACACTACCGGCGCGGGCTTGCCGAATAGCCGGTTGCCAGGCCTTCAAGTATCGTGATCAGAATTCAAGAGCTTTCACCACGGCGACACGGCGCAAAGCAACATCATTTCAAACGGTTTTTCGCCGTGTCGCCGTGGTAAATCGCTTTTTCCGGCTTTTCCAGTTTGGGACTTCATCATGAAATATCAAATCATCCCCGTCACCCCCTTTGAACAGAACTGCACCCTGCTGTGGTGCGCAGAAACCATGAAAGGCGCATTCGTCGATCCCGGCGGCGACATCGAGAAGCTGCTGGCCGGCGCGACCAAACTGGGCGTAAGCATCGAGAAGATTCTCCTCACCCACGGCCATATCGACCATGCCGGCGGCGCCGGGGAACTGGCGACGCGCCTGGGTGTGCCAATCGAAGGGCCGCAGCGCGAAGAGAGCTTCTGGATCGACCAGCTTGTGGCGCAAAGCCGGGCCTTCGGCTTTCCCCCGGCGCAGGCATTTACGCCTGACCGCTGGCTCGAGGACGGCGACACCGTCACCGTCGGCAAGGAGAGCCTGCAGGTCCTGCACACGCCGGGGCACACGCCCGGCCATGTGGTGTTTTTCCACGCCCCGTCGAGACTGGCCATCACCGGCGACGTTCTCTTCGCCGGCTCGATAGGCCGCACCGATTTTCCGCGCGGCGATTACCAGACGCTGATCAACTCGATCCGCGACAAACTCTGGCCCCTGGGGGATGATGTCGAATTCATTTCCGGCCACGGCCCGATGTCCACCTTTGGCGAAGAACGCCGCAGCAACCCCTTTGTCGGTGACGGTGCCTGATCATGTCGCACAAATTCAAGTTCTTCCGCGCCGGCGGCTTCGAGCAGGTGCGCATCGATACCGCCGCCGACCTGCTGGCACTGAAGGAACTCGACCAGAAACTGTGGGTTGCCCTGTCGTGCCCGGTCAAAGGCATAGAGTTCGACCCGCTGACCCTGGCACTGATCGATACCGACAACGACGGCCACATACGCGCCGCGGAACTGCTGGCAGCCATTGACTGGGCGGCGGCGCGGCTGGCCGATGCCGGTGTCCTGGCGCAACAACTCGACGGCGTGCCGCTGGCCGCGATCAAGGATGATGAACTCGGGGCGCCGCTGCGGGCCGCCGCACGCGGTCTTTCATCTGACGACCGGGCCCTGATTTCGGTCTATGCGGCCGGCGCCGCCGAAGCCGGGTACGCCGCCCGCGCGCTGGCGGCGTGGGAAGCCGCCGGCAGCGCTGCGCAGACGCTGGGTGAGGCGACGGAAGCCGCCGCCAGCGCGGTCGCCGGGGTAAAGGACAAGCTCGATGATTTCTTCGTGCGTTGCCGGCTGACGGCGTTCGATGCGCGGGCCGGCGAGGCAATGAATGCATCCCTCGACGCACTGAAGTCATTGGGCGCCGCGCCGCTTTCCGCCGAACACGCCGATATCGCCGCCCTGCCGCTGGCGATGGTCGGCGCCGGCGCTGCGCTGCCGCTGACTGCCGGCGTCAATCCGGCCTGGGTGGCGCGCATCGCCGGATTCCACGATGCCGCCGTGGTGCCGCTTCTGGGCGCCCGCCAGATGCTGACGGAAGCCGACTGGCGGGACATGCAGGACAAGCTCGCCGGGTTTGTCGCCTGGCAGGCGGCCAAGCCCGCCGGATTGCCGCCGGAGGCCGAAGCGGTGCGCGATCTGGAGCGTCTGGCGCGCTACGTGCGCGACCTGCTGCCGTTGGCGAACAACTTTGTCGCCTTCCGCGATTTCTATGCGCGGCAGGGCAAAGCATCCTTCCAGATCGGCACGCTATATCTCGACGGCCGCTCCGCCGAACTGTGCGTGGCGGTCAACGATGTCGCCAGGCATGCCGCACTGGCCGGGCTGTCGCGCCTCTGTCTGGTGTATTGCGACTGCGTGCGGCTTGGACCAAACGGCAGCGAGAAGCTGACCATCGCCGCCGCGTTCACCGCCGGCGATGCCGACCAGTTGATGGTAGGCCGCAACGGGGTGTTCTATGACCGGCAGGGGCGCGACTGGAACGCCACCATCAGCAAACTGGTGGAGCATCCGATCAGCCTGCGCCAGGCCTTCTGGTCGCCCTACAAGCGCCTGCTGCGCCTGGTCGGGGAGCAGTTGCAGAAAATCGCCGCGGGCAAGGCCACGGCGGTGGACGCCAGGCTCGCCGAAGCCACCCTCGCCGCCGGCAGGAAAATCGATACCCCCGTTGCAACGGCCAAGCCGGCCGCGCAACAGGCCTTTGATGTCGGCAAGTTTGCCGGCATCTTCGCCGCCATCGGTCTGGCCATCGGCGCCATCGGCACGGCAGCCGCAGCGATGGTCACGGGAATGCTCGGCCTCAAGTGGTGGCAGATGCCGCTGGTGATCATCGGTCTTATGCTGATGGTATCCGGCCCGGCCATGCTGCTGGCCTGGTTCAAGCTGAGAAGCCGCAACCTCGGCCCGATACTGGATGCAAACGGCTGGGCGGTTAATGCCCGCGCCCGCATCAACATTCCGTTCGGCACCTCGCTGACGCAACTGGCACAATTTCCAGAAGGCGCCGAACGTGCGCTCACGGACCCCTATGCCGAGAAGGAACGGCCATGGCAGATGTATCTCGCCATCGCCGTGATCATCTTTGTCGTCGCCGCCTGGTGGACCCGCTGAGCCGGCCCGCCGCGATCGGCCCGTACATGCCGTATTAGACCGCGCCGGCCGGCACAAAAATGACTGCCCGCAATCTCGAATTCCTGTTTCGTCCAAAGTCCGTCGCCGTTGTCGCCGAGCAGGACGAGCCGTATCGCTATGCCGATGTCGTGCTGCAGAATCTCGCCACCGGAGGATTTTCCGGGCCGGTGATGGCGGTTGCGGCAAAAAAGCGTTCGCTGTTCGGCATCGGCGCTCACCTCCACATCGACGAACTGGAGGTGACGCCCGATCTGGCGATCGTCTGCGCCGCACTCGGCGATGTGCCCGAGATCATCACCCGGCTCGGCGCCCGCGGCACGCGGGCGGTGATCGTCGGGCCATCGATGCACAACAAGATGGGCCGCAACGAAGTGCTGGCGGCGCGCAAGGCCATTCTCGATGCGGCGCGGCCCTGCCTGATGCGGGTTCTCGGACCGGGCAGCGGCGGTTTGCTGGTTCCCGCCACCGGCCTCAACGCCAGCGTCGCCCCCGGCAACGCAAGGCCCGGCAAGGTCGCCCTGATCGCACAGTCGGCCGCCGTCGCCGCCGCCGTGCTCGATCGCGCCGGCAGCAAGGGCATCGGCTTCTCGCTGGCGCTGCACCTCGGTGCCAGCGTCGATGTCGATCTGGCCGACGTGCTCGACTGGCTGGCGGCAGACCCGGACACCGAGGCCATCCTGGTGCAGTTCGACTCCGTCCCGGCCGGGCGCAAGTTCATGTCGGCCGCGCGCGCAGCAGCGCGCAACAAGCCTGTCGTCGCCTTCCGCGGCGGACGGGGCGACAGCAGGCGCCCGGCGGACAGTCCCTTCACCACCGAGGCCGTTTATGAGGCGGCCCTGCGCCGCGCCGGCTGGGTCCGCATCGACACTCTGGAAGACTTGTTCGATGCCGCCGAAGCGCTGGCGCGGGTGCGGCCGATGTCGGGCGAACGCCTCAGCATCCTGGCCAATGGCCGCGGCCTCGGACGCATTGCCGCCGACGCGCTGCTGCGCTCCGGCGGCAAACTCGCGACACCCTCAAACGACACGTTGAAGCAACTCGACGAACTGCTGCGGCCGGGTTCGTCCCCGAGCAATCCGCTGGCGCTGCCGGAGGACGTTACGCCGGAAAACTGGGCCGCTGCACTTTCCGCGGTGCTGGCAGACCGCAACACCGACGCCGTGCTTACCGTCTATTCACCCTCCCCCTTCGCCCCGGGCGCGGCGGTAGCCGAGGCGATATGCGCCGCCGCCGGCAATACGGCGCGCAACGTATTCACCTGCTGGGTCGGCGGCAACACGATGCTCGAGGCACAGCAAATTTCCGCCGCGCATGGCCTGTTGAGCCATGACTCGCCGGAAAAAGCCATCGCCATCTTTCTCGGCATTGTCAGCTACGAACGCAACCGGCAACTGCTGGCGCAGATGCCGCCATCGTTGGCGGAGGACTTCACCCCGGACCTCGCTGCCGTCCGCGGCGCCATCGCCGAGGCGATCAACGCCGGGGCGGATGCCCTGCCCGCGCGCCACGCACGGAATCTGCTGCAGGCCTATGGCATAGGCACTGCCGACTATCCGCTGGCGGGCAGCATAGATGCCGCAATCCTTGCCGCGGATGACATCGGTTATCCGGTGGATCTCGCTCTGGTGCTTGCCAACACGGGGGACAATGAAACGGTGGCGACCGGGCTGCGCTCGCCGGCGGACATCCAGATCGCAGCGCGCGGTCTGCGCAGCAATGCCCGCACGCAGAACCCCGGACTGCGCATCAGCGGCTACCGGCTGCGACCGAGCGCGGCCCATGGCGGCAGCAAGGCGCTGCGCCTTGGCGTTGCCGACGACCCGGTGTTCGGTCCGGTGATTTTTCTGGGGCCGGCCTCCGTGGCGGGGATGCGCGAGGATCGACTGCTCGCCGCCCTGCCGCCGCTCAACCTGGAACTGGCCAACGATCTGGTGGCACGCAGCCGCTTCGCCGATGAGGCCGCCGACAGCGAAAGTGAGCCGCTGAAGGCCGCCCTGGCCAACGCCCTGGTTCGACTGTCGCAGCTGCTCACGGATATCGACGAAGTCGCCGGCGTCGAAATCGATCCTCTGCACGTGGAAAGCTCCGGCGTGGTGGCGCACGAGGTCCGCATCCGCATCGAAAAGAGGGGGCGCAGACTGGGCTTCCGGCGTTTTGCCATCCGTCCCTATCCGAAAGAACTGGAGCGCGATGTGGAGTGGCAGGGCCGCCGGGTGTTGATCCGGCCCATCCGGCCGGAAGACGAAACCGCCCTCGGCGACCTCCTCGGCTCGCTCGACGCCGAAGATTCGCGCATGCGCTTTTTCGGCACCATGCGGAATCTGCCGCGCTCCCAACTCGCGCGCTTCACCCAGATCGACTACGACCGCGAGATGGCGCTGGTAGCGATCGAGCGCGACGGCAACGGCGTCGAGCGTTCGCTCGGCGAAGCACGCGCCGTTGCCGACCCGGACAATGCCGTCGCCGACTTCGCCATCGTCGTGCGCTCGGAGATCAAGGGCCAGGGACTGGGGCGACTGCTGCTCGCCAGCATCATCGACTACTCCCGCAGCCGCGGCACCGGTGCATTGCGCGGCGAAACACTGAGCGGGAACCTGCGCATGCAACATCTCGCCAGGAGCCTCGGCTTTGAGCTGAAGACGGGTGCCGACATCGGCACAGTAGGCCTTCACCTGCCGCTGCGACTGCAGGAGAAAACCGGGCTGCCGCCGGCTCAATAACTCGCAACAAAACACCTTGTTCCGGTGCGACGAAGGAGCTATGATGATGTCGTGACCTCGGTCCGGGCCTGTTCCGGGAACAGCCGCAGTGCCGGGTGCCGGGGTTCGCAAGGGATACCGTCCCCGCGTTGCGCGAGGGCAGGAAGCAGACCTCAGCCTTAACTGAATCTTCGTTTCCATGGCAAGCATCTCATCCATATCCGGAGCACAATCCGCCGCCCAGTCGGGTATGCAGCAATTGCGGCTGCAACAGGCGACACGGAATGCGGAGCAGGCCGAACAGGTAGCCCGCGCGTTGCAGGCGCAGGCCGGCGAAGCGCAGCGGCAGGCCAACGAGGCCGAGCAGAATGCGCGGGCCGTCAGCACCGAAGCGGATCAGGCCCAGGCCAATGCGGGACAGGCCCGGTTGGGACTGGCCGTGATCAAGTCTGTCGGCCAGATGCAATTCCAGGTGTCGAATGTCGTTGCCCAGGTAGCAGAAACATTGAAGACTGCAGAACCCGCTGCCGCAGCCCCGACCCCGGTAGTGAACGCGCAGGGGCAACTCACCGGCACAGTGATCAACACCACCGCATAAAGCAGTTGTTCAACAGGAGACAATCATGCCCGTCAACGCAGTGAGTTCCTCTGCCGGTGCCTTGGCGCAATCGGTACAGCAGGCCAAACCGCAACAGGCCCAGACGCAGCAGGCCGAAGCCGCCAAGGCTGCCGAGGAAGCAGCCAGGGCGCGTCAGGCGCAGCAGCAAGCGCAACAGGCCGCGCAGCCGAAGCCGGTGGTCAACGTCGAGGGGCAGACGACCGGGCGGGTCATCAGCGTCACCGCCTGAATCGAAACCGGCACCGCCTCAGCGGCCACTGCCTCCCTCGCCGGCCTTGCCACCGGCAGGCGGAGTTGCGCCATGCATGTCGATCTGACCGACAAAAACCATGGCGGCAAGCGTCGCAGCAATGGCCAGATAGCCGACCCTGCCGTAGCCGGCGATATGCCCGGAAGCGTCGGCGATGATCATCGCTCCCCCGATGTAGGATGCGGCGCCTGACGCCAGTTGCTGTACCGCGCCGTTCATCGAAAGGAAGGTCCCGCGCAGGCGCGGCTGCACGGCTGACGTGACGATGGCCATGGCCGGTACCATGCGGCCGGGCACGAAAATGAAGAACACCGTCGAGCAGACGATCATCAGCCACAGAGGAACGGGGATCAGGTGGGTCTGCACGAACAGCGGCACCATCGAGCAAAGGGCCATCAGGCGGTAGACCCGGATTTTGCCGTGGGCATCGGCCAGGCGCCCGACAAGACGCGAACTGAAGAAGGTGGCAACGCCGCCGAACAGATAGATCAGGGGAATATCTTCCTGCCGGATGCCGACATTCGCGGTGATATAAATCGTGATGTAGGGGATCACGGTAAAGCCGGAAAACATCAGCAGGGCCATGAAGACCAGCGCCCGCAGATGGTTGCCGTCGCGCAGCACGGCCAGCATCGCCGCCAGGGGATGGGCGCGTTCGCTCTCGCTGACGGTGGCCGTTGCCAGATGCCCGCGCAGGACAGGCAGCATCTTCCAGCCGAGCAGCAGAAAGCCGCAGGAGAGTGCGGCGATGAAGATGAACGGAAAGCGCCAGCCGAAATGGTTGGCGAGATACAGGGACAGAGGTATTCCAGCCACGGTCGACAAGGAAAATGCCGACATGATGGTGCCGCTGGCGCGACCGCGGCGCTCGAAGGGAATCAGGTCGCCGACCATGGTTTGCACCATCGAACCCAGCACGCCGCCGAACGCCCCGGCGCTGCAGCGTGCCGCCAGCAGGGCCCAGTAGCCCGGCGCCAGCCCGCAGGCCAGGGTAGCCAGGACAAACAGCGCAAACATGGTCAGCAACATCCGCTTGCGCTCGAAACGATCAACGAAGACTGCCGCCAGCACACCGGTGAATGCCGCCGTGAAGGTATAGGCGGACACCAACAGGCCGAATTCGTGGGTACCGACACCGAGTTCCTGCATCAGGATCGGGCCCAGCGGCATCATGATCATGAAGTCGAGAATATGGGCGAACTGGATCCCGGCCAGGGTCACCAGCAGCACCCGCTCACGCGCGGGATCAAGGGGTTCGGGCGCGGCAGGATGGCTCATTTCGGCAGCAAGGGATGAGGGCAGCAGGGGCCGGCGGTGGCAGCAATGAAAAGCGACATGACAGGGTGCCGGATAACAACGGGTGCCGCAGCTTACCTGATTGGCTTGCCCTGCTTTGGCGCACCCCGCTCTTGACCCGCCGGTACGCGGCAGCTTTCGATCGCATAGCGGGGCATTAAGGCCGGTTTAAGCGTCGGAGTGCAAACTTCCCTTTTCGCTGAGGGAGGCAATCAGAGTGTGTCGGCAGTCCGCACGTGGCAGAGGTCCCGGTGACCATGCTGTTGATCTGCGAATGGCAACATGAGTTCGCTCTCCCTCGTGCTCTGGATCGCCGCGGGCATCGCCTTGCAGCTGGCGATCTGGCTCGGCATCGCGTTCCGGCGTCATTGGAGCGGCTATCAGGCCTTGCGCCGCCGTGCGACGGATCCGGATCTGCCGCCAACTGCAAGCCCGCCGGAGGGCGGCGAAGAAACCGCCGCTGCGGCCTGGCCGGGCTTCCGCAGCTTCAGGGTCGAGCGCAAGACTTTCGAAGATGCAGGACTCTCTGTCTGCTCCTTTTACCTCGTAGCCGAAGACGGGCAACCGCTGCCGGCCTTTCTGCCCGGACAGTTTCTGACCTTTCGCCTCGATCTGCCGACGGCGAGCGGAAGCACCGAAGCGGTCATGCGCTGCTATTCCTTGTCGGATGCGCCCCGCCCGGACGGCTATCGCGTCTCGATCAAGCGGGTGCTGCCCCCCGCCGGCAGCGACTTTCCGCCGGGGCGTTCATCCAGCTACTTTCATGACTGCGTCAAGGTCGGCAGCAAGTTGCAGGTCCGCGCGCCCGCCGGACATTTCCATATCGAGCGCAGCGCGGTCCCGGTGGTCCTGATCGGTGCGGGCATCGGCATCACGCCTATGCTGAGCATGCTGACCTGGTGCCTGGCGCAACAGCCCGGGAGGGAAGTCTGGCTGTTCTACGGCGTGCGCAACAGCCGGGAAATGGTCATGAAGGCGCAGCTTCAAGCCATGGCCGCGGCACATCCGAACTTTCGCTTGCGGATCTGCTTCAGCGACCCGTTGCCGCAAGATGTCGCGGTGCGCGACTATCAGCATCGGGTCCGCATCGACGTCAATGTTCTGAGAATGCAGTTGCCGCTCAAACCCTACCACTTCTATGTCTGCGGACCGGCATCGATGATGGAAAGCCTGGTACCGGCGCTGGAGGACTGGGGGGTAGCGCCGGCTCGCATTCATTTCGAGGCCTTCGCTCCGGCTTCGATCAAGCGCCGGGCCGCCATGAATGCCGCCGCGCCGCAGGGGGCGACGGATGCCGGCATCCTCGTCAGCTTTGCCCGGTCAGGCAAGCAGATTCAATGGCAGCCCGGCGACGGCACGTTGTTGCAATTGGCCGAGGCGCACGGCATTGCCGTCAATTCCGGCTGCCGAGCCGGCGGCTGCGGCAGTTGCCAGACGACGATCCGGGCCGGCGAGGTAAGCTACCGCCAGACTCCGGATTACGATCCCGAGCCCGGCAGTTGCCTGCTCTGCATCTGCACGCCGAAGACCGGCGTGACCCTGGAGGCCTGAATGACGACCTCGCTATGGCGCCGGCATGTATTGCCCTTCACCCTGCTGGCAGGCCTGCTGGCCGCTGCCACGCTGGCCGGCGACTATCTGCTGCATCGCCTCGCTCTGGTTTGGGTCGGCCGCTACCTGGGCATTCCGGGAACGCTGCTGATCATTGGCTCGCTGATCTATTCGCTGCGCAAGCGCAAGTACATCGCCGCCGGAAGCCCGAAATCCCTCCTCGCGCTGCATGAATTCGCCGCCTGGCTCGGCTCGTTGATGGTGCTGATCCATGCCGGTATCCATTTCAACGCCATCCTGCCCTGGCTGGCCACGGTGGCGATGGGCGTCAATGTGATCAGCGGCATGGTCGGCAAACTGCTGCTCGACCGTTCGCGCCTGCACGTGCAGGGCCAGCGCGAGCGCTTCCAGCTGCGCGGCCTGTCGAAGTCCGAAGTCGAGCAGGCGGTGTTCTGGGATGCAGTGACCTTCGATGCCATGACCCAGTGGCGCAAGGTTCATATCCCGATCTTCATCGTTTTCGCGGCCCTGGCGCTGGGCCACATCATCAGCATCCTGCTCTTCTGGGGCTGGGCATGAAGCGCATCGTCAAGATGGTTCTCGCCGCCAACCTGCTGGCAATTGCGCTGTTGGCCTTCGTCTATCCGCAGCAGATGGTCGGGCCAGGCAAGCTTGTTGCCGGCCACCAGAAGCTGGAAGCCGATTGCTTTGCCTGCCACGCGCCGTTCATCGGAGCCTCCTCCGCGCGCTGCGTCACCTGCCACAAACCTGCCGACGTCGGCCGTTTGACGACGGCAGGGCAGCCCATCGCGAAACCGCTCACAGCGGTACCGTTTCACCAGAAACTGATCAGCCAGGACTGCGTTGCCTGCCACAGCGATCATGCGGGGGTAAAGCGCTTCCGGCAGCAGGGACGGTTCGATCATGCCCTGCTGCAGGAGGAGGCGGCCGGACAATGCCAGGAGTGCCACAAATCACCCGCCGATTCGCTGCACCAGCAGATCAGCGGCAATTGCGGCCAGTGCCACAACCGGCAAAAATGGGTACCGGCCACATTCGCGCACAACAGGTATTTCGCCCTCGACCGCAACCACGACACCCGCTGCGTGACCTGCCACGTGCGCAACGACTACAAGCGCTATTCCTGCTACGGCTGCCACGAACATTCCCCCGCAAGCATTCGCCGCGAGCACATCGAGGAAGGGATCAGCCGGTTCGACAATTGCGTCGAGTGTCACCGCGGTGCAGACAAGCATGACATCAGGGGCGGTCGCGGCGAAGGAACAGGCCGTCGCGAAAATGAACGTAGTCGCAAGGAGCACGACGATTGACCGCATCCCCGTTGTCCGCTGCAAACAACTAACATGAGCGCCTTATGAGCCAAGATCAGCAACACGCCATCCTCAGCGTCGCCTTTTCCTTCACCACCACGTATGCACCCGGCCGGATAATGAACAGGGTGCGCCGAGACTAGGCCATGGATACTGCCCCCGCACTGCGTCCCTCGCTGACCCGCTACGCCTGGCTATCCATCGCCGCAGCAATCT
The DNA here is from genome assembly GCA_903848955.1 of uncultured beta proteobacterium. GTDB lineage: Bacteria > Pseudomonadota > Gammaproteobacteria > Burkholderiales > Rhodocyclaceae > Sulfuritalea. The sequence goes on along the minus strand of CAINHS010000061.1, from coordinate 7,923 downwards.
CAACCATCCTGCTGAAGGGCGTGGCGTGGCGGATGACAGGCTCGGTCGGACTGCTGTCCGACGCCATCGAGTCCATCGTCAATCTCGCCGGAGCCCTGATGGCGCTGTGGATGCTGACGCTGGCGGCGCTTCCCGCGGATGACGATCATGCGCACGGGCACGGCAAGGCGGAGTATTTTTCCAGCGCCTTCGAGGGTTTCCTGATCCTGCTGGCAGCGCTCAGCATCGGCTACACCGCGGTCGACCGCATCTTCAACCCGCAGCCGCTGGAAGCCGTGGGCGCCGGCCTGCTGGTTTCGGTAGTTGCTTCCGCCATCAATTTCGCCACGGCCCGCATCCTGCTGGAGGTGGGGAAAAAGCACAACTCGATAACCCTCGAAGCCGACGCCCATCACCTGATGACGGATGTATGGACCTCGGCGGGAGTGATCGGCGGCGTCGGCCTGGTCTGGCTCAGCGGCTGGCTCTGGCTCGACCCGGCCGTTGCAATGCTGGTCGCGGCGAACATCGTGTGGACCGGCTGGCGGCTGATGCAACGCTCCGCCGCCGGCCTGATGGACATCTCCCTGCCTGCCGACAGCATCGCGCAAGTCGAAGCGCTATTGACGGAGTACCGCCGCCAGGGACTGGATTTTCATGCCCTGCGCACCCGCCAGGCCGGCAGCCGCGCCTTCGTCACCTTGCACATTCTGGTGCCGGGACAGTGGACGGTGCAGCACGGGCACGACTGGGCGGAACGCATCGAGGGCGACATCCGCAAGACCCTGCCGCACGCGCATGTCACGACGCACCTGGAACCGCTGGAGGATCCCCTGTCGATGAGCGACCAGGAACTGGACCGGCCGCCGCATTGAACCGCAGCCGCCAAGGCGCTTGTCGGCGGAACAGGCCGGGGACAGGCGCCGGCCGGGAAACACGGACTATTTCCTGCGGCCTTCGGCGCGGACTCGCGCGATCAACTCATCGACTGTCGCCACCAGTTCCTCGCTGCTGCCGCCCTTCAGCGCCAGATACCGGCCCTGCACCATCAGCGATGGAACGCCCGTCACACCTGCGGCCAGAACCAGCCTGCGCGCCTGCTGCAAGTGACTCTGCACGGCAAAGGAGGATCCCGTCTCCCTGAATTGTTTCGCCTCCACGCCTTTTTTTGTCAGCCACTCCTGCAGGATATTCCGGTCGTCGAGACGCTGGCGCTCGACGTGAATCGCGTCGAAAACCTCGCCATGCAGTCTTTCCAGCGCATTCATGGCTTGCAGCGTGTAGTAGAGCCTGGCGCCGGGCAGCCATTTGTCATTGGGATACAGCGCCGGGACGCGGCGGAAGCTGACATCGGGCGGCAGTTTCTTCACCCAGGCCGCCAGCACCGGCTCGAACTCAAAGCAATGGGAGCAGCCGTACCAGAAGAACTCGGTGACTTCGATCTTGTCCGTTTCCGCCGCCAGCGGCGGATTGATGGTGCGGAAGTCAAACCCTTCCTTCAGTTCGACGGCTCCAGCGCCAAGCGCCAGGCACAGGCCGAGCGCCGCCAGAACGCCGCGCCACGGGTTCATCGCGGCGCTTCTTCCTTCAGCTTGATGACGGTGCCCTGCACTCCCGATTGCGCCAGCAGCGCTCGCGCCCGGTTCATTTCTTCGGGGGTGCCGAAGGGGCCGACGCGCACCCGGTGCATGTCACCCTTCTCGGGAATACTGACTTCCTGCACGCTGGCTTCGAGCCCGGTAAGCGCGAGCTTGGCCTTGAGGTTGTCGGCATCAGCCGCCTTCTGGAAGGCCCCCACCTGAAGATAGAAGATTTCGCTGACAACGGGTTTGGCGTCGACCGCAGGGGTCAGCGGCGCCCCCGCCGGCGGCGGCACCGGCACAGGGGCCGCCGCCGGGTTGGCCGGCTGCTTGCCCTCGAGAATGCCGTAGAACTCGAAACGCTGCCGGTCGACCGCCTTGTCGCCCGGTTTGCCGGGCAGCGGAGCGGGCGCCTGGGCTGCCGTGCCGGCGTTGCCGGGCGCGTCCTTCTCGGTCTTCGGCGCACCTTCGTACTTGTTGAGGAAGGGCAGCGGCGACTTGTTGAGATACCAGACCACGCCGAAAGCGATCAGAACGCCGGCCACCAGGCCGAGGAAAAGTCCCACCACCATGCCGCCGCGGCTTTTCTTCTGCGGCGACCGCGTGCTCGGCGTCGTGTCGAATTTGCTCATGTCACATGCTCACCGGTTGCGAAACACCCAGCAGGGAAAGGCCGTTTTGCAATACCTGGCGCGTTGCCAGGGCTAGCGCCAGGCGGGCGTGCCGCGTCGCCTGGTCGTCCACCAGCAGCCGCTCGGCGTTGTACCAGCTGTGGAAATCGCCGGCCAGATCCTTGAGATAGAAGGCCAGCGCGTGCGGACCATAGTCGCGCGCCGCAAGCCGGACCAGTTCGGGAAATTCGGCCAGCCGCGCGCACAAGGCAAATTCCCGCTCATGCTGCAGCGGCACCAGGTCGGTCGCGGCCAGCGCGGCCTGATCGCCGTCCCATTGCGCCAGCACCGAACAGATCCGGGCATGGGCGTACTGGACGTAATACACCGGGTTGTCATTGCTCTGCGACTTTGCCAGGTCGAGATCGAAGTCCAGCGCCTGGTCGCACTTGCGCAACATGTAGAAGAAACGGCAGGCGTCGTTGCCGACTTCCCCGCGCAACTGGCGCAGTGTAACGTACTCGCCGGAGCGGGTGGACATCGACGCCTTCTGGCCGTCGCGGAACAGGCTGACAAACTGCACCAGCGTCACATCCAGTTTGCCGGCATCGGCGCCGGAGGCGCTGAGTGCGCCCTTGACGCGCGGGATGTAGCCGTGATGGTCGGCGCCCCAGACGTCGATAACCTTGTCGAAACCGCGCTCGAACTTGTTCAGGTGATAGGCGATGTCGGAGGCAAAGTAGGTGTACAGCCCGTTGTCGCGCTGGACCACGCGGTCCTTTTCATCGCCGAAGGCGGTCGAGCTGAACCACTTGGCGCCGTCCTGCAGGTAGATGTGGCCGGACTTTTCCAGCGCCGCCACAGCCCGCGCCACCATGCCGGTTTCGTAGAGGCTGCGCTCGGAGAACCAGACATCGAAATGCACGCCGAACTCTTCCAGATCGGCGCGGCAATCGGTCAGCTGCTCGTTCAGCACATGGGCGTGAACGTAGGCCCAGTCCTCGCCCAGCAGGTCCTTGCCGGCCAGGATCAGGCCGTCCAGCCGGGCCTCGGCGTCATCGGTCTCGGGCACGCAGGCAAGCACGGCTTCGGCCGGATGCACATAGCGGTCGCCATGAGCCTGCCGGATCTGCTCCGCCATCTCGCGCACGTAGCCGCCCTGGTAGGCGTTGGGCGGAAAGGGCACGGGTTCGTCGAACAATTCGAGATAGCGCAGCCAGGCGGAGACGGCGAGGATGTCCATCTGCCGCCCGGCATCATTGACGTAGTACTCGCGCGACACATCGTAGCCGGCGAAGGCCAGCAGCGAGGCCAGGCTGGCGCCATACGCCGCGCCGCGACCGTGGCCGACATGCAGCGGACCGGTGGGGTTGGCGGAAACGAACTCGACCTGCAGCTTGAGTCTGCTGGCCGGGCCACGACCAAAATCCTGGCCGGCGGCGAGCACGGCGTGCACCACCGCGGTCCTGGCAGCCGGCGTCAGGGTGAAGTTGATGAAGCCGGCACCGGCGATTTCCACCTTGGCCACGGCCGGGGAAGACGGCAATTCGCGCACCAGGCGCTCGGCGATCTGGCGCGGGTTGGTTTTCAGCCCGCGCGCCAGTTGCAGCGCCAGATTGCTGGCGAAATCGCCGTGACTCGCCTGTTTCGGGCGCTCGAGAATGATTTCGACATAGCCCTGGTCCGGCGCCATGTGCGCCAGCGCAGCACGCAGCAAACCGGCCAGATGCTGGCGAACGTCGGGGGATGTGCCGGCAATGCCGGCGGTCGCGCTGGATGCAGTCATGTCAGGAGGACGCAGGGTCTTTCCGGGTGTTTCGCAAGGCTGTGAATTATACTTCCCGTTTATCGTCCGCCCCAGCCCCCCGTGCGCATCTTCCGCCTCATCCGTATCGCCCGTGTTGCCTACCTCTACGGGCTCGACCGCCTGATCCTCGACCACGAGCTCGAGCCGGGTTTCTGGACGCGCATCCTGCTGGCGTTGCAGCGACTGATGTTCTGGCGCGACCTGTCGGCACCGCGCGCCGTGCGCCTGCGGCAGGCGCTGGAAGACCTGGGCCCGATTTTCGTCAAGTTCGGCCAACTGCTGTCGACGCGGCGCGACCTGATGCCGCTGGATATCGCCGACGAGCTGGCCAAGCTGCAGGACAGCGTGCCGCCGTTTTCATCGGAACTCGCCATCGCCGAGCTGGAGAAGGCCTACGGCCGGCCGGTGGCCGAGGTCTTCGCCGAGTTCGACCGCGAGCCGGTGGCCTCGGCCTCGGTGGCGCAGGTGCATTTCGCCGTGCTGCACGAAAAGGACGGCGGCCGCGAAGTGGCGGTGAAGATCCTGCGCCCCGGCATCCAGCCCGTCATCGAACACGACATCGCCCTGCTGCAGGTCGCCGCCAGCCTGCTGGAGACGCTCTGGGCGGACGGCCGGCGCCTCAAGCCGCGCGAGGTGGTCGGCGAGTTCGACAAGTACCTGCACTACGAACTCGACCTGATGCGCGAGGCCGCCAACTGCTCGCAACTGCGGCGCAATTTCGAGGGTTCCGACCTGCTGATCCTGCCCGAGGTGCATTGGGACTGGTGCACGCAAAGCGTGATGGTGATGGAGCGCATGCACGGCACGATGGTTTCCCAGGTCGATACGCTGCGCGAGAAAGGCGTCGACATTCCGCGCCTGGCCCGCGCCGGTGTCGAGATCTTTTTCACCCAGGTGTTTCGCGACGGCTTCTTCCACGCCGACATGCACCCCGGCAACATCTTCGTCGTCACCGAAGGTGCGCGCAAGGGCTGCTACATCGCGCTCGACTTCGGCATCGTCGGCACCTTGTCGGATGTCGACAAGAACTATCTGGCGCAGAATTTCCTCGCCTTCTTCCACCGCGACTACAAGCGCGTCGCCGAGGTCCATATCGAATCCGGCTGGGCGCCGAAGGGCACCCGCGTCGATGAATTCGAGGCGGCGATCCGCTCCGTGTGCGAGCCCTTCTTCGACCGGCCTCTCAAGGAAATCTCCCTCGGCCGCGTACTGCTGCGGCTGTTCCAGACCTCGCGCCAGTTCAATGTCGAAGTGCAGCCGCAACTGGTGCTGCTGCAGAAGACCCTGCTCAACATCGAGGGCCTCGGCCGCGAACTCGATCCCGACCTCGACCTGTGGCAGACGGCGCTGCCCTACCTGGAACGCTGGATGGGCGAGCAGCTGGGCTGGCGTGCGCTGGAGAACAACATCAAGCACGAGGCCTCGAACTGGGCCAAACTGCTGCCGACCCTGCCGCGCCTGCTGCATCAGGCGCTCACGGCTACCGCGTCCCCCGCCCCCAACCTGGAACTCGAGGCCCTCGCCGCCGAGGTGCGCAGCTTGCGCCAGCTGCTTTGGATAGCTCTGGCAGTCGCCGCAGCCGCACTGAGCTTCGCCGTTCTGCAATAATTCTGAAAACCATTTGGCCACAGAGGACACAGAGTAAAACAAAATCGTCGCCGACCACTCGGAGATGCGTTACAACCGACCAAGAGTTTGTGCCATCTCTGTGTTCTCTGTGATCTCTGTGGCTAAAGCTTAGCTTGTCCGGATACAGGATACTTTCATGCTGCTCTGGTTCGTCATCATCTACTGGATCATCTCCGTCGGCATCGGCCTCTACGCCGCGACGCGGGTGCATAACACCAGGGACTTTGCCGTCGCCGGCCGCCACCTGCCCTTCTACATGGTCACGGCCACGGTTTTCGCCACCTGGTTCGGCTCCGAAACCGTGCTCGGCATACCCGCCACCTTCCTCAAGGAAGGGCTGCACGGAGTGGTTGCCGATCCCTTCGGCTCCTCGCTGTGCCTGATCCTGGTCGGCCTGTTCTTCGCGGCGCCCCTCTACCGCATGAACCTGCTCACCATCGGCGATTTCTACAAGAAGCGCTTCGGCCGCAGCGTCGAGGTGCTCACCACCATTGCCATCGTGCTCTCCTACCTCGGCTGGGTCGGCGCCCAGATCAGCGCCCTCGGCCTGGTCTTCAACATCGTCTCCGGCGGCGACATTTCCGTGGTTGCCGGCATGTGGATCGGCTCCGCCACCATCCTCGTCTATACGATTTTCGGCGGCATGTGGGCGGTGGCGATCACCGACCTGCTGCAGATGGTCATCATCTGCATCGGCATGCTCTACATCGGCGGCTCGATCTCCGGCATGGTCGGCGGCGTCGGCGCGGTGGTGGAGCACGCCACCCAGGCCGGCAGGCTCTCCTTCTGGCCGGCCCTCGAGCTCAAGGAGGTGATCGGCTTTTTTGCCGCCTGGATCACCATGATGCTGGGCTCGATCCCGCAGCAGGACGTGTTCCAGCGCGTGCAGTCGGCGAAGACGGAAAAGATCGCCGTATGGGGATCGGTGCTGGGCGGCAGCCTCTACTTCCTGTTCGCCTTCGTGCCGATGTTCCTCGCCTATTCGGCGACCCTCATCGATCCGCAGATGGTGGCGCAACTGATGGCCTCCGACGACGCCAAGGACACCCAGCTGATTCTGCCGCGCCTGATCCTGAGGCCCGAGGTGCCCTTGTTTGCCCAGGTGATGTTCTTCGGCGCCCTGCTCTCGGCGATCAAAAGCTGCGCCTCGGCCACGCTGCTGGCGCCCTCGGTCACCTTCACCGAGAACATCCTGAAACCCATGATGGGCCACATGCCGGACCGCAAGTTGCTGCTCTCGATGCGCCTCGTCACCCTGATCTTCACCATCCTGGTCACGCTCTACGCCATGTATTCCAAGGCCAGCATCTTCAAGATGGTGGAGAACGCCTACCAGGTCACTCTGGTCAGCGCCTTCATTCCCCTGCTGTGCGGCATCTATTGGCGGCGGGCGACCAACCAGGGCGCCCTGCTGTCGATTTTTCTCGGCGCCTCGGTCTGGCTCTCGGTGCTAATCGCCGGCCCCGACGATCCCTTCGTGCCGGCCCAACTCGCCGGCCTCATCGCCAGCGCCATCGGCATGTTGGCCGGTTCCCTGATGCCGCAATTCGTGCGCCACGACCCGCTTATCCACGACCAGTTGCGCTCCGGCCATCACGCCCATGCGGCGGCGAGCCACGGCGTCAGCCATGAGGGCATCGGGCCGGTGCATCAGCATGAACCGCGCACGTCGTCCCGTCGGCAATCCTGATCCGGGCCGGGGGCAAGGATCACGGCCGCCCTTGTCCCGCTACCGCTAAGCCGGCAGAATCTGGCTCTGTGGCAAACAGCGCACGCACCCATCTGACCCTCTACCTGACCGGCGGCTACGTGCTGCTGATCATCTACGCCAGCCTCTATCCCCTGACCGGCTGGCATGACAGCGGCGGCAATCCGCTGGCCTTTCTCGGTGCGGCATGGCCGCGCCACTACACCGGCTTCGATCTGGCGACCAACGTCCTCGCCTACCTGCCCTTCGGCTTCTTCTGCACCGCCGCCTTGCGCCGCCGCCTGGCGGCGCTCCCGGCCTGGCTCGCCGCCGCCCTGCTCGGTGGCGTGCTGAGCCTGGCCTTGGAAACCTTGCAGAACTTCCTGCCCAGCCGCGTTCCGTCCAATCTCGACCTCGTCTGCAACACGGCCGGCGCGCTGCTGGGCGGCTTCACCGGTGCGCGCTGGGGCGCGGCACTGGATGAAGGACGCCTCGCGCGCTGGCGGCGGATGATGATGGTGCGGGCTTATGGCACTGACATGGGCGTGCTGCTGATCGCGGCGTGGCTGATCACCCAGCTGTCGCCGGAAACCCTCCTGTTCGGCAGCGGCAACCTGCGCCGGATGCTCG
>CAINHS010000060.1 GCA_903848955.1 uncultured beta proteobacterium | reverse complement strand
GTTCGCGAACGGAAAGGAGAACTGCCGGTGCCAGACCCTGGCGGCCGTCAACCACACCAAGAGCCTGCGCTATACCTGGGAGTGCGACGGCGTCGAACTGCCGGTCTCGGCCAGCTACCAGGTCCTGGGCCACTCGGCTACCCCGGCGGTGTCGCCATGACCAAGCCGACCCTGACCATCGCAATCAACGAAGAGGCGCGCGCACGGTCCCTGCAGATCATCGCCGCCGCCCTGACGCCGAAGCTCGGCGCCGTCGCCGCGCAGCTGGCCGCGCGTGCTCTGACTGGCCCCGGCTTTGAAATCCTCTTGGCGCAGGTCTTCGAGTCGCCTGGGGTCGATATTCAGGCCGTCGAACTAGACCTACTCGACCGCGACGACTAGCCCACACACTACAGGGATTGCCGTCGTCGCAGTGCTCGGGAGACGCGTCGGCCGCGCATGCGCGAGACGGCTAGGCGCCCTTGCGCACTTCAGTGATGCGCAACCAGCATTCCCAGTGGATCTTCGCCACCGCCGCCGAGCCGGTCACCGTCAGCGCAATGCCGTTGGTGCCGATCACCGTCGCGACCACCGTCCACGCATTGGGGTTGGCCGTGTCGAAGGTGATGACGTGGACTGGCAGGGTCAGCGCGCCGCCGCCCTGCTTGGCGACGATCAAGATTTTGCCGCTTTCGACCACGCCCGTGGCGCTGTAGGCGATGAACCCGCCCTCGATGCGCGCGGCGGTGTCGTTGAGCGCGCTGACCGTTTGGGTTGCTGCCGCCGTTCCCGCGGGGTCGAGAATCTGCGCGGCGTTGTCCAGCGAAATAACCTTGGCGTCAAGCACACCCGTCTGTGCCTCGCCCTGCACTGTGGTCATGATCGTAGTGTTGCCGCCCAGCGGTGCGCCCGATTGCGCATGGAGGCCGCGCAGGCGTCCGTAGCTCATGTACCCGCGCGCCGCAGAGTAGGGCTGGCTGGCAGTGGCGCCCTTGCCGTGTGCGCGCGAGCCAATGCCGCTGGCAAGCACTGCATCGGGAGCGATTCCGCTTGCCTCGGTAGTGCCCGACGCCTCTGCGCCTTCACCGCTAGCCGTGATGTCGCCGGCAAACCCACCGCGACCACCTGCGCGCGAGCCTCGCCCACTTGCCGCGGTGCCCGTGCCGCGTGCCTCGCTTTCTTGGCCCGTCGCAACGCCATTGCCCAGCGCCGTCGCGTTGGTGCCGTTGGACGTGCCACCCGAGGCGGCAAAGCCCTTAACGCCCGCCGCGCCGATCGAGCTGTCCTTGCCAACAGCCGCACCGCCCGTGCCGCCAGCGATGGTGGTGGCTCCGCGACCCAACGCAACGCTGTCGTCGGCAGCTGCCTCGGCCGCGTGCACACCGGCATTGTCGCCGCCACCCAGGGCCGTGGCATAGGCGCCGCTGGCGATGGCCTGCGCACCGCCAGCGAGCGACCCCAGGGCCGTTGCGTGCGCCTCGGCGCCAACGGCAGTGGCTTTGCCCGCCTGCGCGTGCGCCGCGTACCCGAGCGCCGTCGCGTATACCGATGGTGCGTCGGTCAATTCGCCGATTGAAGTGCTGTGGTCTCCAGCGGCACTAGACGCAAACCCCAAAGCGGAGGCACAGAACCCGGCGGTAGAGCTACGGCCTACGCTCGTGCCGCTCTCGGCAGCTGATGACAGTGTGCCAACCGCGGTGCCGCTCTGACCCGACGCAATCGCTACCTCACCAATCGCTACTGACTGCGTGACCTGCGCCTGCGAGCCATTGCCGATTGAAATGGCGTCCTGAGCGAGTGCGCTGCCGCCCTGCATCGCCAGGGCATTAATTGCCGACGCCACCGACGACTCGCCGATCGCGGTGCTATCGGTTCCTGATGCGGCGCAGGTTCCGTCGCCAATAGCGAAAGACCGTAGGCCCGACGCCGTCGCGAGCCCCAGGGCCGTGGCGTAGGCGCCGCTGGCCTGCCCGCCACAAAGCGCGGTCGAGTGCGAGCCGCTTGCCGTGGTGCTGTCGCCAGCCGCAAACGAGTAGTCGCCGCTGGCTTTGGATTCGGAGCCGAACGCCGCGCTGTAGCTGCCGCGGTTGGCGTTGTCCCAGCGATCGGTCAGTGCGTAGCCGGCCCGGAAAGCCCCTTTGGACTTGTCGAATGTGACGCGCGAGGCGTGGGCCGCCAGCGTCGTAGTGTCTAGGTTGGCGCTGCCAAACGCAAAATCGGCAGTTGCGTGCACGTCTGCGCCCGCATCGCTCAACCAGGCGTTGTAAACCACGCCCGTGGCCGAGTCGTAGAACATGCTGGCGTCGCGGATGCGGGCGGCCCACTTGCCGTAGGCGCGCTGGTACCAGTTGAAGTACTCGTGCGGTGGCAGTTGGTTGTTCGCCCAGCCCGCAGCCTTCTCGCCCACGGTCGGCTCAGCAATATCAAAGCCCGGCGCGCCGGTCGCCCACGGTACAAGGTCGGGAACGCCAGCGCCATTTACGGGCATTGCGGCGATAGACATGGGCTAACCTCACACCAAACTGGCGAACTTGCCAGCGTTAAACCCCAGAGCGCCCAGGGTGTTACCGAAGAAACCGAATGCGCCAACCATCGGCGCGACGACCACCGACAGCGAAATCGTCTGGCCGCGCGTGCCGTCCAAGAATTCCTTGAGAATGCCGGCCTCTTCTGTGGTCAGGTCGCTGACGGTCTGCACCTGCACGATCAGACCCAGCGGATAGACCTGAATCACCGTGGTCTTTGCCCACTTGGCGGTAGGGGTGACCAGCTTGGCGACAATCAAGATGTCGTCGCGCGCGCCCTTGCTCTTGTTGCGGGCCATCCGCGCTTTGACCTTGAGGCGGTAAGCCGCGTCGCTTTCGCCCGGCAGCCGCAGCTGGCCAACGATCGACCCCAGCTTGTCGAGCATGTCGCCGGATGCTAGGTCTAGGTCGAGTTGTCCTTTGATGGCGATCGCAACGTTTTCGAGTTCCTGAATCTTCGGCGCCAGAACGTGCTTTAGGTACGCCTCAATGCGCTCCTTGCCGCGGAACTGCACCAAGAGCGCTTCGACCATCCGCGACGCATAGTTCGTGATTTGTACGAGTTCGGCCATTAGGTCACCGTGATTTTGGCGGCGTCGGTGGTAGCGCGCTGCGTCCGTCCGATGGCCAGCGTAGCCACGCCCTGGTCACCCAGACCGACAAGCAGACCGGTGGTGAGGACGATGCTCGACTTGTATTTGAACGTGTCGGAGATCGCGCGAACCATGCGGAACTGTGACACATCCTCAGAGATTTTTAGGCCCGTGGTCGGGTCGGTGATGGCAGCGATCAGCAGTGCCTTGCAGGTGGTGATCTCGCCAGCGGTGGCAGCCGGCGACATGGCAACGACCATATAGATCGGCACCGTGGTCGGGCGCGAAAACTTGACCGAGTCGGTGCCGCCTTGCGCGTCGGTCACGGCTTTGGTGATGCCGCCGTAGGTCTCGACCCCATCGCATTTGCGGACGAAAATCTCGTCTGCGATGGCTTGCTCGGCGCCACCGTCGACCACCGCCCAGATTGCCTTGCCCGGCAGCCCGTCGCCGTCTGCGACCCAGGTGACGTTCTCAAAGACCCGAGCTTCAAGCACGCCGGAAAGCTCCAGCAACTTAGCCTGCATCGCGTCGATCGTCCGGGTGCCCGGCAGCGCAAGGCTGCTCAGGTGCCGCAGCCGAAAGTCGGGATCCTCTTCGTAGGCCTGGCCAAGCACGGCGTCTGCGGCATTGGTCACTGCGGTCATACCGGCAACGGGCGTAACGATTACCGTCAGCGTTCCGGCAGTTGCCGAGATGGGCCCGGCTTCGAGCGATTCGCAGTCAGCCGGCGCCGTACCCAGGGCAGGCACAACTACGTCGGCCACGGCGGCGAACTGCGCGCCCGTGTCGATGGTCTTGAACGTGGTTCCGGCTGGCACTGTGGCACCCAGCGCGCCGGCCGAGATGGTCGCGACAACCGTGCTTTTGGTCGGGGTCTTGCGCGGCACGCCAGCTAAAACCATCACGTTGTCTAGGGTTTTCCCCTGCGCCGCCGGGCCGATGCTGGCGTAGCACTCAGCAATCGCGACCTGCGCCTCGGCGTAGTGTTCGGCAAAGTTGTTCAGTAACTGGCCATCCAGGCTGTCGGGCGTGGTAATCCAGTTTGCGCCGAATGCCAGCGTAATCCCGTCACTCTGGGTCGCGGTCTTGAGCGACTGGTCAAGCTCGGCAACGATCTCGGCCTGGTTTTGAATCTGCAGGCCGGCAGAGCTCAGCAAGAACGGCATTGGCTAGACCCCCTCAAGCAAAGGCACGGTGGTACTGAACTGGCCGGCGTCGCTGGTGCAACTGAACGCCACAGACAGCAAGCGGGTCACTGGGTTGCGGCTCAGAGCGAAGCTGGTCAAGCCGGTAATGCCCGGAGTCCCCAATATCACGCGCTGCACGTCGGCGGCAATCTCGCTGTCGGTGGCGCTCTTGCGAAAGACCGTGCCGAAGTAGTCGACCCCGCCGTCCAGATCCCATGGGCACTCGCCCTTGATCATCCGTAGGCGAATGCGCAGGTGCTGGCCGATGGCCGTGTCGCCCGAGACCGCCGCGCTAGTCGGCTTGGTGGCGCTGGCGCTGGCCCAATCGCCGGTGAGCGGATCGATTCGGATGTCTCGCAAGCTCTGGTCTGCCATCGCTAATCCTTCGCGAGCACCGTGGCGCTGCTGCTGGTGATTTTGCCGGCGAGAGCAAACGGCACACCCGCGCCCGCGCTGGTTAAAGCTCCAGTCAGAACAACGGTTTGAATCGTCGGCGCGCCGCCACCTTCTGGCGTCCAGGTGAATGTGACAGTGGTCACGTTTGGCGGACCAACAACGGTCGCGACGCCGATAGCCAGCGATCCGCTGCCAGTTGCGTCACCCTGCCGCGCAACACCTGGGCCGCCGCCCTTGCCTAGGTGAATGTGGCCGCCGGTGGGCTCGCTGAGCACCATGGCAGTAGCGTCTGTGGCGCCGGGTCCAAGCGCCTCGCTCGCGGGGTACATGCCAGGCAGTGCAACCATGTCCGACAGGTCACCGCGCCGATCCTCGTCTCGACTGGTGGTACCGTCTTTGGCCCAGCGGTCTAGGCCGGCGCTGGCGGCGATCAACATGACCCGGTCGCCCGCCGTCAGGGGCATGGTGATCGCGCATCCTCCGTGGCCGCGGGGCCAGCGCACCAGCACGCCCGGCAGCACCGGGTGGGCGATCTCGGCTCCGTCCTCGTCGAGTGTGTTCGGCTCGGGCTGGACGTCGGCGGTCTGGTTGTTCGCGTTGTAGCTGACGATCTTGCCCGGCAGCATCCCAAACATCTGCGACAGCCGAGCGTCTATAGCTTGGTCGATAAGCGTCGAAAGCTGTTCAGCAAAACTTGCCATCACTTCACCGGTCGGAGCGTCACTGATGAGCTCCAGCGCGACTCGTCGTGCGTGTCGCCCTCGTGATCTACCACGTCAGCGCGGAACCTGCCCGAGACAAGTTGGCTCGCCAACAGCACGGCGCGACCCGGCCGCAGCAGCGGATTCAGGAGCGACTTGGCCTTGACCAGCCCGCGCGTGATCTTGCCGTGCTTGGTGACCTTGCGGCGCTCTTGGATTTCAGGGCTGCCGAGCAAGCCCGACGCGGCGTCAAGAACAACAGCCCGCTCAGAGGTCGCGCCGTCCATCGGCACCAAGAGCAGTTGCCCGTCCTGAATCGACCAATCGAGACCTAGACCGAGCGCCAGCTGGTCGAGCGCCACCGACGCGGGGCCAGAAATCACGCGCGGGCTTTGGTAGACGCCGGTGACCAGGTCGAGCGATGACGGAATCAGGCCCAGCCCCATCGCGTCAGCCAGCGCCTTGACCACGTCGCGCTTGGTGGTGCCGCCCGTCCAACTCTTGCGAAGCTGCCGGCGGAAGGCGCGGTCGCCGTCGTTGGCCTTGATCTCCATCACGATATCGCCATCGTGGCGCACGGGCCGCGCATCCCATAGATCGCCCATGCCAATCAGGCCCGAAGCACCCTCGTAGCCGGCGACGATCCGGACCGGCAGGCCTTCCTCTTGGATTTGCTCGCGGTGCTCCGGCGCCAGGTTGTACAGCCCGAGTTCGATTTGGTTGGGCTTGCCGGTCGTGCTGCGCGAGACCTTGAAACTCGCCCGCACGCCATCAAATTGCAGGTTGCCCACGGTGATGGTGCAGACGCGCCCAAACAGCTCCGATCCGGTGATTAGCGCCATTATTGCACCGCGTTGTAAAGCAACAGCACGCGCGTGCCTAGCTCGTCGGCGTTGGCCTCGCGCGCGGGCTCAGACGTGGCCACGGCGCGCAGGTCGCCCGGCGGCAGCTTGCCGTCTTGGAACCGCTGCAGCAGGGGATAGGCGTTGAGCACGGGCTGGCCCTGCAGCAGAACCGTGCCGTCTGCCGTCGATAGGTCGTATAGCCAGCGCTGCGTACGCTCCAAAAACCGCAGGCCCACGGTGTAGACCACGCCGTCCAGTTCGACCTGAAAATCGTACGGGGCCAGATCGCCTTGGTCGGTCGGTAGTTTGAACGTGTTGGCCATGGATGCCTCAATGCGTGAAATCTTTGATGGTTCCGGCAATCACGCCCTTGACTTGGTCGGCGAACCTCATGCCCTTGTGGGCTTTCTTGCTGTGCTTGGCCTTCGACTTACCGCGACGCTTGATGGTCGCTGTGCGCGATGTGGCGGTGACCAGCTCGTGCACCGTGATCTTGAATCGCAGTTGCCCCAGAGCGATTTGGGTTTCGTCGTATTCCAGCCCGCCGAGCGTGGCGCGCGCATAGGTGCGCAGGCCGGCGTTGACCTGCACCTGTTTGCCCGCTTGCACCGCGGTTTCGAGCATTTCGACGGCGGTCAGAACCCGGCCTGGCGAATCCGGCTGCAGCGAGAAATCAAGCGGGGTGTCCGAAACGATGGCTTCGACGTTGGTGCTGCGCGGCTCGACCACCACATGATCTTGGATGTGCACCACACCGCCGCTGTCGGCCTCAACCGGGTTGCTCGTGGGCTTGGCGTCTAGGCTGTGCGAAAACGTCACGGCCGTGTCGCACTCCAGCTTGCGACCGTCTGAAAACACAATGACAAATCGACGGTTTAGCATGGCTAGTCCAAAACTCCCCCGCGCATCGACCGCACTGCAGAGAGTCGGCCAGCGCCGCGCATACCGTCTGCAATTCCCTCGCCGATGCCGTCGCGCACGATGTCTTTTGCCTGCGCCACCGACTTATCGCCTTCGATGTTGATCACGACCTGCTTGATCTCAGCACGGGCTTGCTGCCCAGAGACGCCCGGAGCGTTGGCCATGTAGGGGCCGCTGCCGTAGCTGTAGTAGCTGCTGCCGTCCGGCGCTTGCTTCTCTTGGATGCCGCCCGGCAGTGTGCGCTTGGTCTGCGTCTGGAACTCAGACTCGAAGCCCAGCTCTTTGCGGGCGCGGTCGCGGCTGCGTTGCTTGTTGAGTCGCGCGCTTTCTTCGGGCGATCTTCCCATCTCGGCCATAGCCTCGGCTACAGCTTTGTCGGCTTCGCCCATGTCCGTCGACATCTGCGCCTTGATCGCGTTGGCGCCAGCAAAATCGCCGTGCGAGACCGCAATCAACTGGGTCAGCCCGCCCATCACGCTGATAACCGCGCGTTTCAGGTCAAGAAACACGATGGAGATCCCGCCAATGGTCATGCGGAACACGGTGGCAACGCTGGCTGCAGTCTCTTTCAGACCGCCCATCTTGCCGTCTGTGTCAAACACGATCTTGGAGAAATTCTCAATGGCCGGCAGTTGGTTCAGGAACGCATCAACAAACGCTTCTTTGATTTCGACCGACCCGGCGCGGACTTTCATCACGGCCGGCGCCATCTTCTGACCTAAAGCAATTTCCATCGCCTCAACGTGAGCTTTCGCTTTGTCCATTTCGTAGGCGAGGCGACCGGGGCCGGATGTAGCTTCGGCGAACGCCCGGCTGGCCATGTCGGCGCCTTTGGTGGTCGCGAGCAGTTTCTCGTTGAACGCGTCGTGCTGGCTGCCGGTTAGGGCCAGTACCGGGCCCATCGCCTCAACCGACCCGAACAGCTTGCCGATCGATTCGGAGCTGCCATCCGTAGTCTTGACCATTGCGCGCAGAGTATCGACGTAGCCGAGCTGCTGCACTGCGGCCTGTACCGAGGTGAAGCCGAGCTTGCGCAGCGCTTTCTCTGCGTCGGGGCTGCGCTTGCTGAGGCCGGCAAACACCTGCACCAACTGCGTGCTGACCTCCTCGGCGCCTTTGCCAGTCACGCCGATCAGGCTTGAAAAGCTCGCATACAACTCCTCTTGGGTCACACCCAGCGCGGCCGCAACCGGAGCCACGCGCTGCATACCGGCGGCGAGCTGCGGAAAGTTGGTCTTGCCCAACTGGACGGTGACAAACGCGAGGTCTGCCGTGCGCTGGGCCGCCTCAGCAGTGGTGTCGTTATACGCCTTGCTGACTGCGGAGAGCAGGCCAAGTGCCTCCTCTGTGCTCGACATGCCAGCGGTTGCGCTGCGTGCGGCCAGTTCGGTGAGCTTGAGCGTGTCTTTAGAGTCGCCGAACGCCGAGACCACCTGATATACGCCCTGGGTCAGGTCTTCCAGCGGCTTGCCGGTCCGCTCCGACATCTCGATGATACCTTTTTGCAACTCGGCGACGCGGCTGGTCTGGCCCGGCAGCAGCGTAGCGATCTGCGCGATGCCCTGGCCAAACTTGGCGTTGGCATCAACGGCGTTCTCGATGGCGTCCCAAGCCTTCTTGGCCGCAGCCATGGCGCCAAGGCCTGCAACGAGCCCCTTGATCTCTTTGCCGAGTGCGCTGGCGCTGCCCTTGGCCGTCTGCAGCTTGTCGTTGGCGGTGTCAAGCCCCTTGGTGTTGTCCTTGACTCTCAGGGCGATCACGATGTCGCGGAGTGTGGCCATTTTCCTACCCTCCCCGGACCAGCATCACCCAAAATCGCTGCTGTGAGTCGTGGTCTCGGCAGCGCTGCTCGTCTATCGAGTCGGCCACCTCGTGCGCCTGCAGCACGGTTTGCAGGGTCGCCACGCTGCCCAGCTCGGCCCAGGTCAGCAGCCGATAAGGCGGCATCACCACGCGCCACAGGAACCAGTCTACCCCGCCACGGTCTCCGGCTCGGCGGCTGGCTTCGCTTCGGTCTTGGGCGGTGCCAGATCCGCCAGTCGACTCGCTGCGCCTAGCAGAAAGTCTTTCAAGACCACGTAAAAATCCAAGAAATTGACCTCGACTGCCACGGCCAAAACTTCGAACATCAGGCCATAGCGCGCCGTGAAGTGCAGGGCAAACGCGGCCCGACCCTTGTCGTCTTCGCCGCCGCAGGGTACGCCGCCGCAGGTGACCTTGCCCAGTAGCGGCAGGATGACCCGCTCCCGATCCTCGTTTTCCAGGGAGTTGATGAGCGCCGCCATTGCCCGCGCCATGATTTCCGGGCCCAGGTTCAGATCGGCCGACGCCACCGCCTGCAAAAGCGGACCAACGCTGAGCTTCTGCAGCCGCAGCCACACAGGCCAAGCCGCCATCGCCGACAGCGGATAGAACGTGTATTCGGTGCCCTGGACGGTGCGCACTACGGGTTGCTGTGGGGCCATGTCGGTCTCCTCTCGGGTGCTGTCGCGGTGCTGCAGGGGCGACACGTCCGCTCGAGCAGTAGGCGACGCGTCGGCCGCGCATGCGCGAGACGGCTAGGCGTTCATGCCCTCGTGCTCTAAAGTCACGCCTTCGAACGTCCACACCCGATTGGTGACCTCGTTGCTGAACTCGCCTTCAGGACGCTCAGCGATCCACGCTTGGGGCGACTCGTAGAGCGTGGTGCCGTTCAGGTCCTTGATCACCAGCGGGTAAACCGCTTGGCCGGTCAGTCGATCGATCTCGGCCTGAGCCGACAGCAACTCGTTGGTCTCGCTGGTCTGCAAAAGGGTGAACTCGTAGCTGCGCAGGGGCGAGTGCCGGCGTACAGCTCGGGCGACAAAGCCATCGTTGCCCTGCACGCTGGTGACCTGCTTGGTCTCGGGCTTGCTGATCTTGATCACGCTGCCCTTGGCGAACCCCGAGAATAGGATCGGACCCCAGACGGCGACGCAGTTATCAAAACTGTAGGTAGAGACTTGAGTTTGCATAGATTCCTCCGGGCGATTCCAGGTGTTGGGGTGTCGGGTCTAGCCTACGGCACCACTTCGCCGCTGACAGTGACCTTGTGCACGGCGCCGGCCAGCGTGCCGCTGAACGTAATGCCCTTGACCACGCGCAAGGCCTTGTCGGCGGGCGCCTGAGCACTGACCAGCGGCACCGTGACCACCGGAGCCGGATCCTCGGCGAGGATTTGCGCGGCGACGGCCAGACGCAGACGGCTGCGCACGGGGCCGGAAAGCTGCTGCATACCTTTGTCGGTGTAGGGGATTTTCTTGGGCGCCATCGTCTGCAGAAGATCGAAAATGTCCGCCTGCATGTTGACCGCGATCCAGTCAATCCCCTGCTGGATGTCGATAAACCGGCCGGTGCTCATCGTGCCCTGAGCCGGCAACTTGGCGCTGCCGTAGGTCAAATAGTGGTTGGCTTTGTACAGCTCCAAGAACGCCTGCTGCGTCGGGTTCAGCGCGTCGGCCGTGATGCCGGCGAGCTCGCCAAACTTCCAGGTGATGCTGCCCACGTCTTGCGCGACGCGCGAGCTGGCCCACGCTGCAGCTGCATCCTCGGCGCCGCCGGACTCGACCTCAATCGTCGCGGTGTTGATGGTACCGCCGCCCGCGCAGGTGTACTCGGTCAGAGCGACGTTGGTCTGATTGTCGGTCGCCTCGATCTCGATCACGCGGTCGTTGTCGGTGGCTGCGGCGATCGTGGTCACCACTGCAGTGCCGATCGCAGCGGTCGCGGCCAACGCCGTCGCCAGGTCCGCCAGGGTCGTGTCGGATGTCGCGTTGAACGGCACCGCGGCGATAGCCACGCCGTTGACCTTGATGGTCGCCGAGTTGCCGGCCACGAACGCGGCGCTGATGGTCAGGCGCAGCTTCTGCTTGGCGGGCGCGTGGTAGATAACCGCCGTGCGCGCGCGCGACAGGTCGTACAGGTCTTTGATCACGCTGGCGCCGCCCAACAGGGTGTCAGCATCGGCGGTCTGCGCGATGTAGATGCACGGCTTGGTGCGGCTCTCGCAGTAGGTCGCCGCTAGCTTGACGTTGGCCGCGGTGCGCGAGGTGTAGATCAGGCAGTACCAGTCACTGTTTTCGGCGTCGGCTGCGGTCAGCGCCTGGCTCTCGCTCTCAGCCGCCAGCTTGTTGATCAGCAGCAGCTGCGGCACCGCAGTTTCCTGCGCGAACGCATCGCGGGCGGCGATATAGACCGGGCTGAACTCGCCGAACACGGCGCCCAGAGCGACCACGTCACTCGGCGAGGTTACAATCTTGGTGCGCCAGCCGGGGCTTGCGACGGTCTCGAACAGCAGCGCCATGTTGCCGAACGCCTGGCGGCTGAGCCCGCGATCCTTGACTTTGATGGAGATGTCCGCGACGGTACTGATGTCAGGCATGGCCCTAGCCTCCGCTGTATGTTCCGATTGTCTCGGCGCTTTCTACCCACGAGAGTTGCTGAGTCTGGCCCTTTGCCAGCCCCAGCTGCAGTTCGATCACTGCCCGCCCCTCGAATCTCGCCCCAATCAACTCAGCGACATTGCGCGCAGGGCTGATATCTACCACCGCCAACCCGAGAGCGGCAAGCGCGTCTTGCGCTGCCTCGGTCGTGAGCGTCGCCGACAGATCGTCAGCAAGGCCCATTGCGCCATCGCTCCCGCGGTTTTTGGCTGCGAAAATGTCGATTTGCAGGGTCGCTACGATCTGCTCTAGGGCGATGTATTCGCCGTCAGCGCCGCCATCGAGCGGGCGCACTTCGGGCAGGCCGGTACGGGGCCACGACAGCCAGCCCAGTTCTGCGCGCGGCAGTGGTCGCAGCGCCTCGTCTTGCTCCGCCCATTGCACGTTGATGCCGGAAGCCATCGCGGCGATAGCGGCGCCAAGCGATTCCTCGAACGCGGTCATGCTGAACGCGGTAGGCGCCATCTAAGCCTCTTCGGTCATTGCTAATTCGCGGTAGTGGCCCTGTTGTTCCCATTCGTCGACTTGGTGCACGCGGTACAGCTTGCCGGCCCACAGCAATTCATCGGGCGGTAGCTCGGCGGCCTGGTCCACAGTGCGCACCTCGTCAGAGGTCCAGACCGAGAATCGCGCGCTCTCGCGGATACCCTCGCGCAGGACCTGGGCCCGCCGTGGGTCGAGCGGCTGCACATTGCCGCGGATGGTGTCGACGGTCTGAGCGCCGAGAGTCAGCACGCCGCCAGCGCTGTACGTGGGCGCGGCGCGGCGGTGGCGCTCGATCGGTCCGGCGAACCGGTCTATAACTGACGACAGGTTAAGCAACTTTTGTAGTTTCCACCGGAACTGCGCCGGCTGTGGTGACTTTCCAGGTAATGTCGCTCTTGAGCTCGCCGGTGTCGACTAGCGCCTTGTCGCTGCCCTTACGCCGGATGGTCGCGGCTTTGAGCGCTGGGCCAATGCCGTCTGCGATTCGCTTCTGAATCATGCCCTGCACGAGCATCCCCATGCGATCAGCACTCTGCTCAGCCTTGCGCGTTCCTGCGACTAACGCGTTGATTTCGTCAGAGATCATCGCCTGGATTTTATCCATGTTTTCGTCGACAGTCGCCCGCAGAAACGACCGAGCCGGGATCTTGATCGTGTGGGGCTTGGTGACCCCAGTGGCGCCGGGTGTGCCCTTTTTCAGGAAAACCGGCTTACCGTCTACCATTTTGTACGGGGTGCCGCCTGGGTGCTTGATCGTCGCGCCGAACTCGTGCACTGCGGCGAGCCGGGCTTTGGTGATTGGGCTGCCGGGCGCGTGCGGCTCATTACCGCCGTGCACGCCCACGGTAATCTTGTGCGCAGATAGGGACTTGAGCGCTAAAACCGCCTTATCCCACCCTGCATCAGTGTCCTGCCAGCTCACTGCGTCGTCGTCAGCCATTGGACCACCTACGCGACGATGGGGCCGCCAAAAATGGCGTTGATCAGTTCCTGCAGCCGCTGGCCGTAGGACGTGCGTCCATAGAGCCCGGCGCCGACCGCGCCTGGGGCATTTTGCACGACGACACGTCCAACCGCCTGGTGAATTACCGGCCCGCCAGCAACGGACTGCTCAGGCGTCTGCACCGTCAGGGTGTGGCAGACCCACAGGCGCCAGGCCGAGACCTGGGCCACATCGGTTGCTCCAAATCCTTCGAGATACAACGGGCATTCGTCGATGACGGCCTGAATCAGACCATCGGGGAACGCCACCGCGCTCGCAAACTGCGGGGCGTAGGCGCGGACCTGGGCGGTAGTGAGGCTAGCTGTCATCTGGTCTCCAAAAACGACAAGGCCCGGAACCCTTTCGAGCGCCGGGCCTTGCGCTGGCCGCGTGGTGCTGGTGCGAGGTTCCAGCCCGGCAGGCGACTAGATGCCGTATTCGACGTAGCAGCCGAGCGGGCGCTCCCACAGGGTTCCGCCGCAGCGGGCTTCGACGTTGATCAGGGTCTCGAAACCGCGCATCTCGGGCGGCAACTCGTTGTAGTCGATCGGCACGATGTGGTTGACCGTCGTCGGAGATCGGTCATAGGCCATCATGATGTCCTTGGTTCCGCCGATGCCGACGTAACCGCTGGACGCCTTGAACTCGGGCATCCAGTCGACTTCTTTGATGTACGGCGAGTTGGCCAGAAAGCGCTTGAGGATCGTGTCGGTGGTGTTGCCCGACATTTGGGTGCTGCTGATCAGGTTGTACTGGGCCAGCGGCAATAGCAGGGTTGTCGGGATGATGTTGCCGAAGCTCTGCTCGACAACCTTGTTGCCCATGCGCATCAGGTCGTCGTAGACCGCGGTGGGGTGAGCCGCCGCAATCTTAGCCGCGAACGTCTTGTCGCCAGCGTTGGCCGCCACTTCGGCGATAGTCAGGCCCGCAGTCGAGGTCAGGAACCCGCCGATCTTCAGGGTCGAATCGCCGTAGATCACGGTGTCGTTCAGCCCGAACTCGACGATCCGGCGAGCGGCCATCGCCTTGCGCACGGCCAGGTTGTTGCCAGCCTGCTGAGCCGCCCGGATTTCGTTGAGCGAGTAGCCGTACATGGCGGTCAAGGGCTTGATCGTGCTGACGAACGGGCCGGACTCGCCGACCTCGATACGCGGCGCGTCGTTGCTGTAGCTGGAGCCGGCCCGGACTTGGCCTTTGGTCGACTCCTGGTACCACTCATACGTGTTCGCGCCGGGGCCGGGCTGGTCCATGTTCGGCGGCACGACGAGGCGCCATTTCTTCGGGGCGAACAGCTCACTGCGCACGGTCGCCGAGATGTAGGCGAGCTGGCGGGCGAAGAAGTTGCCGGTGTCCGCGTCGCAGACCACCTTGCCGTGCTGGCCGGGCCGCAGGTACGGATTGTCGTCGACGTAGGCCTTGACCGCTGCCCAGTGGGGCGAGTTGGCCAACTCCGCGTCGAGCTGTGCGAAATCCATCGCGGCGATGTCGAGAGGATTACGAGCGGACATTTCGGACTCCATTCGGGCGGTTGTCGCCATCGGGCAGATCGGGTCAGGTGTCGTGCGCCTGCAGGCGCGACGGCTAGAAATTCAGGCGGACCCAGCAGGGCTTGCCGGCCAGGGCGGCGGTCATGATTTCGGCGCTCGGCACGGCGATCGCCTTGCCGTTGACGGCCGCTTGGTCCGCCACGCCCGCTACCGTCTCGGCGACAGCCATCGTGCGGGCGACCTTGCCGGTGTTAGCCAGCGGGTTCGTAAACACGGTGGTGGCCGGGCCGTTCGCGCTCGAGGTCACGACGATCACGCGGTCGCTGTCGCCGGGAGCCGCCGCATCAGTGACTTTGGTCACCACGGCCGAAGCCACGCCAGCCTGCTGGGCGACTTGCTTGGCGAACTCCGCCAGCGTCAGATCGCTGGTGCCTTCCCACGCCTGGGTGATCGCCGCGGCGCCGTCGACCTGAATCGACAGCAGATGCGGCTTCTTGCCGATCACGACATCGGCCATGGTGACCGTGCCCGAAGCGCCGCCGCCAACGCTGTCGTCGTGGAACGCAGTCCCGGTGATCGCCGTGGCGGTCGGGTTGCCGTCGCCGAGATCGCGGCTGATGATCCGCAGAACGGTGGTCGAGACCTTGATCACGTCGAGAATCGAGGTGACGCCGCCCGGGCCAGCAGCGGCCAAGTCGGCGGCGGCCTTGATGTTGTTCAGCAACTGTGTCATCGACAGGTCGGCCGAGGTGGCGTAGACCACCTGGGTGATCGCCTGGCCGTCGACGTTGAGATCAACCGTGTCGTTGGCGGCCAGCGCCGCGCTGAGGGTCAGGGTCTGCTCGCGCTGTTGGCCAGCATCGAGCGCGCCCGACAGGGTCAAGGTCTGCTTGCGCGCCGTACCGGGGATCGCCGCGATCGCGCCAGCCGAGTCTTTGCGCAACCGGCCCGGGGTCTTGGTCGCGTCGCCGCCGTCCACGGTCACGCGGGCGTAGACTGCATCGCCAGGGACCACGTCCTGCTCAGTGATCATCGTGACGGTTCCGCGCTTGGTGACGGCCATCATCGATTTGTCTTCGTACTGCCGGAGACCATTGGCGTCTTGCTCGATGGCGGGCTCGTACAGAGACACGCCCTTGATCACGTCGGACAGCGACGAGGGCAGCTTCATGGCTTCGACGGTGCCGGTATCGATGATCAGGAACCGGCCAAACGGAATGCCCACGCCCGACGCGTTCTTGCGCGCGTAGGTGTCGTGGTAGCCGCCGGTGCTCAGCTGGCCTTCGTACCCGGTGGCGGGGCTGCTTTCGATGACGGTCTGAGGAAGTGACATGATTTTATCTCCGGTTTGGCCTTTCGGCCGGTCACGTTCTGGACGGTGAGCCCTAGGGAGGTCTAGCCGCGGTGAGCGCCAATCGGACGCAGGTGCGAGGTGCGCATTTCGTGGGCGCGCGCCGTGTCGATGTGCTCGATCGCCAGCGAAGCCGGGGCCGCAGCGTCCTTGGTCGGCGTGGTGGTCGGCAGCAGGCTGCGGGCAGCTTTGGCGGCGTGGTCGACGGTTGGGCTGTTCTGGGCCTGCATCGTCAGCGCGCCACGGAAAAGCCCTTCGACAAAGGCCGAGTCCTTGCCGTCTAGCGCGATCGTGGGCTGGATCTTGGCCAGCACCTTGCGGCGCACGGCGTCGGTCGAGTCCTTGGCGTCGACGGCCACGCCAAACTTGGTGGCGGCGGCGGTGGCGTCGATGTGCGCCTGGTGCTTGGCGATGATCGCGGATTCGTCGGCGTCTTTGGCGACAAACTTGCCACCCGACACCGGAGCGCCGCACATATCGCAGACGGCGCCCTTGGTCGCGTCGGCAACCTTGGCCTTGATGGCGTCGCGCTCAGCCTTGACCGCAGTCAACTCCGCATCGCGCGCAGCAATTTCTCCTTGGCGCTTGCTCAGTTCGGCTTGAACCGCATCAACCAGAACCTCGGGAACGTCGCGCTCTGCACCGTTCAAATTCATTTTGGCCATAAGAACCTCCGTCTTGGTAGCTACTCCGTTCGGATCAGCGGCGTCAAGCCTAGGCTTCAAATCCGCTCCGCCGCGCGCTTTTGGGACCATCGCAACGTGGTTGCCGCGAATCTGGCGCATCACCTCATCGTAGGGCTCGCCGTCCGGACTAGTTCCGGGCGTGCGGTCTAGGGTCGCGTGGTAGCCGTTGCTGACCTGCCCGTAGGCGCCCGACAGCACGCCGTCAACCAGCTCGGCGTCAGCGATCAGCAAGTGCTGCATCAAAAACTTGCCGTCTTGCCACGCCTGTTGGCCCGACGCGCCGCGCAGGTACTGGCGCACGTTCCTGGCGTCGAGCATCACCGGCGGGTGCGTCATCGTCACCGGCTTTTGAGCCCATGTCGCCATTGATTCGGGCTTGAAAACTTCCTCGGGCGGACGATATCGGCGCACGACTTGCCCATTTGAATCAAAGTATTCCTGCACACCAGTCCGCGCGGTGCGGGCGACGACGCGCAGCATCCCGTCTGGGCCGAGGCTTTTGGGCGCGTCAACTAGCTCGCCGGCATCGTTGGCGATATAGACCTGGTCAGGGTTGGCGGCGTCAACGATTTGCGTAGTCGGAAGGTCTCGCATGATTTCACCCAAAGAAAGGAATTGCGTTGCAGCGACACTGTATTGGCTGGCCCGGCACGGCCGTCTCGCCGTCGACTGTGGGCGGCTCGGCCCACGCGTAGACCTGGCCCTGTAGCGCCTTGTGGCTCGGCCGCACCCGCTGGTCAAGGCTGGTGTACCAGGTAAAATGCGTAATTCCCGCAGCCTGTTGCCGCACAGACGACAACTCGCCGTTGTGCTTGAGCACCTGATCACGAGCGATCAGACGGGCGCGGCTGGCCGATACATCGAGGCGCTCTTGCAGGTCGGTGGCGATGGTGCTGGCCCGCTTGCCCTGGTCAATGCCCGCTTTGATGGTCTGCTCAATCTGCCCGAAGGTGTCGGCCGGTAGGCTTTTGATCAGCGCGACATTGCGCGAAACAAATTCTTCGCGAGCGATCGTCAAATAGGGATTTTGCGCAAAAACGTTGATCGCGGGAATGCTGATTGGCAGGCGATGCGCGGCAACCACTTGCTCTATTAGGTTCTTTTGCTCGTGTAGGTTGAACAGGTCGACTTTTCCCCACGCCGCGCGAATCTGATCACGAAGCTCGGGGCTATCCACGACGTTGCCGATTGTGATCTGCATATCGTTGATAATGCGCGTAATGTCGTACTCAGATAGCGCATCGCAAAGCCCGTCGCGAGCCCCAGCCGCCAGCAACGCCGGGATCAGGTGCGCCGCCACCTGCCGACGCATCGCACCGATCACCACGCGCTGCAGTAGCCGGTTGTAGGCGGCCATCTCGGCGAGTGGGTCGCGCAGGTGCACGCGGACCTGCCGTGGCATTCGCGATCGGGACAGATCAGGCATTGGCGTTCTCGGGCGGCGGCAGGGCCGGGAGCGAACCGGGCGGGACGATTCTCGGCGCGGGGCCGGGCGGTGGCGGCAGTGCCGGCGGTGGCGTTGGTGTGGGCGGTTCAAGCGCCATCATCGCTGTAGTCTCCGGGTCGAGCGAGATCCCGTTATCGTTGTCGTCGTTGCCGTGGCGCGACATCCGCACCTCAAACGGGGTCACCGCGCCGATCTGCACTTCGATTTGGTCGGATTCGGCGTTGAGCTTGCGCACCTCGGCTCGCTCTTTGTCCGACATCTGCCAGAGCGGACGCAGCTTGATTCGCCAGCCGTCCGGCTCTTGGCCAGCAAACGGGCCGTCTTTGGCCGCGAAGATCAGCCGCGCCAACTGGTCAAGCGCCGGGAGTAGCACCGCGGTCTGCTGCGCCTTGGTGCGGTCGTAGTGCATTTTGAGGTCGTTGTCGGCGCCCGAGACCTTGCCGATCGCGTTGCCGAACAGGATCGCCTTGGGCTCGTCTGCAGCGGCAGCAACGAGGTCTAGTAGCCGGTCGATCGCCTCAGGCATCCCGGTGAGCGTGTGCGACATGCGCTCGACTTTCTCGTTGTCGGCATCGTGGATCATCATGCGGAACATGGACATGGTCGCCTGTGCCGCCGCTGCCCGGTCGATGATCACCTGGTTTTTTCCCGTCGCCAGCGCGTTAGCCAGCCCTTTCATACCGACGCTGGTCACTGAGTAGTCGTGCAACGCGACCGACATCCCTGACAGGCCCGTCGAGAAATCGGCCAGCGTGTTCCAGACCGGCTCCAAAACCGACTGATGCCATCGCGCCTGGCGGTAGACGTTCCACGGGGTTTTGGCGCCGTGAAAGGCCAAGACCCGCGTGTGGTGCACGTATTCGCCGCCGATCAGCCTGTAGTATTTCGGGGTTCGGAACGCGGGGTCGTCTGGGTTTTCCTCGAATCCATCCGGGTAGCAGTTCCAGCGGTCGACCACCTGCAGGTACCGGATTCGCCGGATCGCCTGCCAGTCGAGCGGCTGCGCAAAATCCTGCCCGTCGTCGGCGCCGATCAGCAGAATCGCCCCGCCGTAGAGCCGCGCCCACTCAATCGCCTCTTGGATTTTGGCCCGCGTGCCCAGTCGGTCGAACTCGTCGCCCAGCTCGTCGGCCGCGTCTTCGTCGCCCTCAACCTGCAGCTCGATCCACTCGCGCGTCATCTCCTCAGCGCGGCGCCCGACGATGTGCCGAGCGAGCGCGTCTTGCGTCCACAGGGCTTCGAGCACCTGCTGCGACAGGTACGTGCGCGCCTGAAACGTCGTCGACTGTCGCTTGTCAACGCCCTGCCGCCCCATCCCGGTCAAGAGATTGGTCCAACTGTCGTGCAAAACCACGCGCTTGGCCAGACTTCCTACGAAACGATCGATCAGCGACATTCGGGCACCTCCAGCGCTTATCTACCACCGGGCCAGAGCCTCGGCCATACCGCCCATTGCGGGATGCTCGCGCCGGTAGCGGAGAAACTGCGATAGGGCGTCCACTTGGTCCCAGGTGCCATAGCGCGGGGCGCCCAGGATCTCGGCGGTCCAGTCGGGCAGCCACGGGGCCCACATCGGCGGGCGCACCTGGTGGGCGCGCAGGGCCGGGGTTTCGAGCGACAGCCGGCGGCGCTTGTTGCCGATCTCCTCGGGCCTGATTTTCTCGATTGGCCAGTGCCATTCGGGACACCAGTTCGGATCTTCAAGCATTTGCCAGAGCTGGCGACCGCTCGACTTGTCTTCGATTAGCACGATATCAGGGTTGACCTTGGCCGCATAACCGCGCGCGAACTCAATCAAATCTGGTAGGTCAACCCGCGCTCGCCAGACGTTAACGACGTAGACAATGGCGCCAACCTCGATCGTGTCCATACACACGGTCCAGTCGGCCTTGGGGTCGTCGCTGGTGGCCGTGTCGAGAGAGAGCGCGCGGCGGATGTATTCGGTCGGTAGGTCGACGTAGCGCTCGGATAGGTCGTCGGGTTTGACGATGCCGCCGCTAGCCGGGATGGGTCGCTGCTGATAGAGCGAAGCCCAAGAGTATTCATCGGTTGTTCCGGGCACGCTATCGTAGCCCTTGATCGCGAGGTATTCGCGCAGCGGCTTACGGGCCTCGTGAATGCTCTCGCCAGCCCGACGCAGCAGGCGCCCATCGATCTGCGAATACTCGTCTGCCTCGGCGATGGCCGGGAACACGACGACACGCCACTGCTCGCCGCCGGCCTCCGCCGCAGCCATAAGCCGCCCAACCGTGTCGCGGTCGTGCCACCGCGTCATGGTGACGCAGATCCCGCCGCCGGCAGAAAGACGCGTGCGGGCGCTGGTCTGAAACCATTCCTCTACGGATTCACTGCGCTCGGCACTGTCGGCCTCTTTGGCGTCTTTGAACGGGTCGTCGACCACGAGCGCGTCAACCGGAAAGCCGGTGAACGGGCCGCCCACACCCACAGCTTTGTACGTGCCGCGAAACTCAATGCCCTTGGCGTCAACGTCGCCACCAAACTGCCACTCGACCACGGTGTCTACGTCGTTGCGCCGGTAGTCTGCATACCAGCTGCGCTCGCGCTTGGCCGGGCGGATCTTCGGGAAAATGCGGGCAGTTACATCACTGCGGGCGCACTCGCGGGCGTTGCGGCTGTGGCGGTTTGCCAGTGCCTGCCCATAGGTTCCCACGCCGATGTTGAGACCCGGCCAGCGGCCGTTGGCCCAGACCGGCGCACGCCCGCTGATGATTTGCGATTTGCCGGTTTGCGGCGGCATGCAGACGATGAGGCGCGGCGAGCGTTTGGCTGCGACCTCGGCATAGAACCATTCGAGGTGCGCGCAAAGCTCCTCGTGTACCCAGCCCGAGACGTAGCGCGGCGTGGTGTCCTCGACAAACGGCAGCAGGTGCTCCCGGCACCGCTGGTCACGCCGCCTCTGGCGCTCCGCCTGCAGGTCGCTCAGCGCCGGCAGCATCCTCATCATCCGGCTGGCGCGCTCGCTCGATGAGTCGCTCGAATTCGTCAAGCTCGGCATCGGTCAACCTCGTCAGATCGATCGCAGTCGCATCGCCGCGCAGCTGCACCTCGCCAGTATGCTCCACCTGGGCCTGCACCGTCGCCTCGACGATCTGCTCAACCGGTCCGCCGTTTTTGCCGGTGACCTCAAGACGCTTCCGGCCATACTCCTCGGGGTGTCGGGCTTCGAGCATCCAGGCTGCGGCGCGCCAGTCTTTCTGCGCAGCGATCTTGATTGCCGCGATGCTCTGCGCAGCCCCATCCGCCTCAGCTTTAGTCAAGAGGTCAAGGAAATCACGATATTCGCCAGTTGCCTGCTGTTCGCCCTTTTCAATCCACTTACGAAACGTCGTGAAAGTAATACCGGATCTCGCGCAGGCTAGCTTGTAGGTCAGACCCATCTTCACGCCTTCGAGCAGCACCTTTGACCGCTCTGGGGTCAGCCTGGAAGGGCGCCCAACCGGGCGGCGCGGTGGGTCAGCGGGGGTCTGGGGCTGTGGCGGCACGTTGGCGGGTGGCATCGCTCCTCCAGTGATTTACACAGGTTCGGTCGGAAAGCTAAACCTGATTAGCATTGATTTCACTATGTATTTTATTTCAGGTCAAACACCGTCAGACGACAGGCAAATAACACCAATAAACTCGCATATTTCTGTAAGCCCTACAACGGGCGCAGAAAAACCAGACCACCTTATATCCGGAAACCGAAAAAAGATCGGTCTCAGGGCGATTCTGCACGTCGTTGTTTTTCACGGCAAGAGGGATTTTAGCAACACCGCCAGCAACGTCTTGTAGTATGATTGCCGAAGAGTTACACTTAGTTGCCCGCCGATGATCGGGGGCTTGGAGTACTATGAACGCGACTGAAATCAACTGGACTGAACTTACCTGGAACCCGATGAGCGGGTGCAAGAAAATCAGCGAGGGCTGCAAGTACTGCTACGCCGAAACGTTGGCCGAGAACAAGCGCGGAACCGTCGGATTTCCGAAGGGCTTTGATCTGACCATTCGCCCACACAAGCTGCTGGAACCGGCGCGGGTCAAGAAGCCCTCGCTGATTTTTGCGAACAGCATGAGCGACTTCTTTCTCGACGAGGTGCCAGGGGAATACCGGGATCGCATCTTCGCGACCATCGAGGCTAACCCGGCGCATCGGTTCCAGGTGCTGACCAAGCGGCCAGATGCGGCGGCCTGGTACTACAAGGCGCGCGGCGGGGCTCCGTCCAATGTATGGGCCGGAGCGACAGTCGAGAACCGTAGGCGGGCTTTGGAGCGCATGCCGTGGCTGCAACAAACTGACGCAACGGTGCGCTTCCTGTCGATCGAGCCGCTGCTGGGCGACTTGGGCGAACTCGACTTGACCGGGATCCACTGGGTCATTGTCGGCGGTGAGTCTGGTTCGCACCTGATGGACCCTGCGATCCGCGAGACGCGTGGGCTTGTCGACCGCAACAACGGACGCTGGACCGCTCGCCCATCGCGTATGGACTGGGTTCGCTCGCTGCGCGACCAGTGCCTGGCGCAGGGCGTGGCGTTCTGGTTCAAGCAGTGGGGCGGCGCGGTCGGGCACTACGCCGGGCGCAACCTCGACGGGCATACGTGGGACGAACTGCCCTTGAGTGTCGCCGGGGCGATGCCGGCAGCCTACTCGCATCGGGAGCTTCATTTGCCCTCGAAGACGATCGCGGTATAGACCATGTGGTTTCTGGTGTTACCCTCCGCGCGCCACTGCCGGACGATGGCAACACCAGACCGCTCCGCCCATGCGCGCAATGCCATTTCTTGCGCGGCGGTCCCAGTCTCACCGCTTGGCGGCATCCGATCTTTAGCTACACCGCACAGTTGCGCGATTGCTCCCGGCAGTTGGCCAAAGCGCATTTTTAGCGCAGTCCCATCGGTGAGTATGACCGCGCCGCGCTCGCCCTTAGTCCATTTGCGCCGAGCGGCGAGCACGATCATGTGTTCCCACGGCGAGCCATAGGCGTCTAGGTCGAACACGTTGAACGCCTGCAGGTCGATCGCCCGCATCACTCGCAGGTTGTCCGCGACGAACCGGCGGCGGCAAGCTCGATGCCGGCAGAGTCGATCTGTCTAAGCACGTCAGCGAGCATACTTTCGTCCCAGTCAGCTTCCTCGCCTACACGGTTGTCCGCCAGTGCCAGTGCGTGCGCTTCGACGTCGGACAGCCCTGGCATCCAACGCACGGGAACCTGTGTTAATCCCAGCTTTTCAGCAGCTGCCAGCCGCGTGTGCCCGCCGATCACCTCTCCAGTCTCAGGCCGGGCGATCAGTGGGGTCGCGAACCCGAACCGCTTGATTGACGCAGCGACCTTGGCGACAGCCTTTGCGTTGTCGCGTGGGTTCTGCGCCCACGGCTTCAGGTCAGCGACGGCAACCCAGACGGCGGCAGGCTCTTGATTCGACATCGGGCACCTAGACCCGCAGCGGCGCAGGCTGGGTCAGAATATGGCAATTCCCCGACCCCGGCAACGCGTGACGAAAACCGCCGATCTGGGTAGACTTGCCCGCGTCGCCACACCGGCGCGCGAGGACAAAATGAACGAGAATCTGAACCCGACCCCGGCCGAGATTGCACAGCCGTCGCAGTCGGCCGAGAGCGACGCATCTCCGGCATGCGCTGACGACGTGTCGCCCCTGCAGCAGCAAGACGCGTCGCAACCTGGTACCAGCGACGCCGAACCCAAAAAGGTCGATCTGGTCGACTGGTTTAAGCAGGCCGAGCTGATCCTGCAAAAGCGCCATCGGTCCTGGCCACGCGAAAACCCGCGCAAGCTCGGCGCGCTGGCGCTCAACGGCTGGCCGCGCGATGCCCAGCGGGTGATGGTTCTGATTTCGGTCCTGCGGGATCAGTCGGCCCGCGTCGACCAGCTGGAGCGCGGTCTAGCCGCAATGCGCACCGCGCACGATATCGTCGCCCAGGTCGCGTCGGATTTTGTGTTACTGAACGGGGTTCACACCTACCAGCCCGGCGGCAAGTTGCTGATTGATGTGCTGCTGAAATCCGGCAAATTACCTCCGCTGACCGTAGCCGAGGCCGCGGACCCCAAGCCCACGCCCATCACCGGGCCCAGCGAACCGCTAGACGACGACAGCCTGCCCGTGGACGCGGACGAAACCACCGACTGGCCCGGAGGCGCCACGATGCCAGATCCCGATTTCCCGTATCGGTTCTCGTGGTCTACCGGCGAGTGTGGCAGTCGGCGCGGGCAGGTCTGCCGCATCGTACGCAACGGCAAGGGGCACGGCACGTTCATGCACTCGACGGTTTTGGTCGAGTTCGCAGACGGAGCGCAATTCGTGGTCGCTCGGGCCGCACTTTCGCGAATTCCGAACCGCTAGAAAATAAATTCCACAATTCGCTTTTCTTCGGTTTATTGCTATTGACGTTGCTATCGGTATTGCTATACTGACAACACCGGCAGCGAGGATGCAGCCGAAACCAAACGGAGAAAAAAATGAACATGAATCACCAAAAGCAAGTCATCACATACCGCCTGGCCTACGTGCCGGGCGAGATCAGTCTCTGCATCCGTCACTCCGACGCGCCGGGTCTTGGCGCAGTCTCTCACGGCGCGCACGTCGGTTATTGCGACGCGTGCCCGGAAACGTCGCAGGGAGACTGTCCCTGCGGCGGAGACTGTGAAGTAGAAATTCGCCAGACTTGGTCTGGCGAGGTCGAGCGCTGGGCTTGCGCGCATACCTAAGAGCAGGCATGACGCCTGCCGATGCTGCGAAGGGCCCGACAACCCCGCGCAAGAGCTGGGAGAAGTGATCGTGATCGGGCTGACCCTGCCTGATGGCATCGAGACGCGACTGCGCCTGGGCGTCTAGGGCCACGAACGGCCATTCTAGCATTTGCTGGCAGCCCGGGCCGCAAGCCGGGCAGGACCGAGCTTCGCGCCTACATCGCCAACAGTGGCGGCGCGCGTGACGACTATCGCTAGCGAGCACTCGACCAGTGTTTGGCCGATATGGCGTGGGGCAAAGAGCACTAGCACACAGCAGGTAGCGGCTCAGACCCGCTACCTGCTGCCACCCGCCACAACGGCGGAATGCGAGGAAACGTGAAACTGACCGAAAACCGTGTTGCTCTGTTGGGCGCGCAAATCCTGGCGTGGCACAGCGGCCTAGCCAAACCCGCAATCGAGGCGACCGAACAGGCCCTGCTGTGGCTCCGGCAGGTCGCGCCCTACTGCCTCGCGGACGGCGAGACCCGTGACCCGGCAGCGGACAAGATTGATGCGTTGCGGGCGACCGTGGCCGAGCTGCAAGCCGAGTTGGCCGCGCATGCGGTGCCGATCGCCATGCTGGCTGACTCGGCTGCGAGCGTGCACGTCGAGACCATCAAGCCGCAGCAGCAGCGCACCCGCTGCCCGCACTGCGAAAAGATCGTCGCCAAGAACGCGCCGCGTATCGAGCGCGACGGCGACACCTGGCACGCGGAATGCTGGGGGCAGTTGAGCCCGGCGACGCAAGAGACCCACGCGCCCAAAGTCTGCGACGACGGCGACACCTGCACCGACGACCTGCCGCCCGCGCCCGGTGAGCCCGATCTGCCCGTGGAGACCGAGGCCGACGCGCCGACGTTTGAGCCCGCGCCGCTTGGCATGGTTGACCGCGTGCTGCAAGGCGTCGACGTGGGCGATGGTGAATCGAAGTCGGTCACGCTCACCTGCGAAGTGACGTCGGATGGTCTGAAAGTCGTTGACTTCTTCGAGACCGAAGACCCGCCCGCGCCGCCCGCCGACCCGTGGCCGCAGTTTGCGCACTTGGCGCCGGCTATGCGCGAGTGGGCGATCCGGCGCGAGCTGTCCAAGCGGGGTGCGTAATGCGCGAGATAGTGATTTTGCAGAGTAAGTGCCATGAAGTCACCCTGCTGTGGGACAACTGCGACTGGTACGTCAGCGCGGAGTACAAAGGTTGTCTGTACGAGGCGCGCGGGCCGGTCCTGGTGACGGTGGTCAAAAACGTGTTGGCGCAGGTGCTCGCATGAACTTTGACACCAAAACCACCGCGCCCAACGGCGGCTGGCGCGGCACGCGAGGCAACTGTGAGCTTGAGGTCGTCCCTGGCATGGGCGAGCCAGGGTCGAGAAGGGTCCGCTGGTACGGTCGCTTAACCACGCGCGGCAAGTGGCCGATCGTGATCCACACCGGGCCATGGGACTCTGCCGCGCGTGCTACGGACGCCCTGCAGGCGACGCTTGAGGCGACGGTCCAGGAACTGCAAAGGGTGCTCAATGGACCTGATAGCGGAGCTTGAGCGACTACGCGCCGAAAGTTGCGACCCGCACACGGTTTTGATTCTGTCGTTTACGATCGCTGAGTTACTCGGCAAGGAGTGCGAGAAAGAGGTCATGGCTGCGCGATCGTGTTGCTCGACTGGCACGACGACGAATAGTTGACGCCCAGCCGCTTCGGCGGTAGGGTTCGGCCGCGAGCGCAACCCGGCTGGAACCCGGATGCTCAGCAAGGATGGAAATGCCCCTCATTCAGCAAGCCCCGCTTCCGACTAGGCCGATCTGCGTCCCATCCGCGCAGGTACGGGTTCCACCAGTCGGGAGCGGGGCTTGCCGTTTGAGGCGACATGCCCGCTCCTGACTGGTATCACCCGATCGACTACACCGACCTACAGGGGCTGCGGCGAGTCAGCCTTGCGGCTCGCGCAGTATTTCTTGAACTGTTCGGCGCAGAACTAGGGACGAAAACGGGACTTGTCGACGTGCGCCCGGCGCTTATCGCCGATGAGGCTGGCGGCGGTCTCACAGTCGCAACGGTAAAATCCGCGCTTGACGAGCTGCACAGCGCCGGCCTTATCGTGCTCGCACCTGTCGAGCGCATGGCCTACCACGTCGGCAGTCTATTGCGCCACGGGGCCACCAACGACAAACATCGCAGCGGCTGGCGGTGCCAACTGTCCGCACTTCCTGAGACTTGTGCGCGGGATGCGGCGTTATCCGAACTTGACGGGATACCCTATCGGAAGGGTATTTTCAAAATTGCTCCTGGTAACCAACAGGAACAGGAACAGGAACAGGAACAGGAACAGGAACAGGAACAGGAACAGGAACAGGAACAGGAACAGGACAGGAACACTACCCCGGCGCCTGCGGCACCTGCCCCTACAGGGGCCAAGACCAAGGCGCCCAAGGCGTTGAAGGCGAAAGCGCCGGACCTAGCAACCTGCCCGCCGACCCTAGACGAAACGATCGCGATCTTGGTGGCAGACGGCTGCGACGGCCGCGACGCAGACCGAATCGCGCGATCGGCTTTGGGTTACTGGGAGTCAACCGGCTGGCGTCGCAAGAGTGGACCGATCCTGAGTTGGCCCGGCACGCTGCGTACGTGGCTCAGCAACCAAATGGACCGCGATCCGCAACTCGCGCAACGGGTTGAGGATGAGCGCAGGCACCGGGCCAATCCACGCCCGACCGTGCAAACGCCGATCGTTGACGACGACGTGCCGTTTTAGGGAAAGCAATGCGATATATCAGTATTTGCAGCGGAATCGAAGCGGCTAGCGCGGCGTGGCATGGGTTGGGTTGGCAATGCGCCGCCGTGGCCGAGATCGATCCGTTCGCGAGCGCGGTACTGGCCCACCGCTTCCCTAGCGTGCCCAATCTGGGCGACTTTACCAAGATCGAGGCGCACCATGCCGGACCCGTTGACCTTTTGGTCGGAGGCACACCTTGCCAGTCTTTCAGCGTCGCTGGAAAGCGGGCGGGGCTGGACGATCCGCGCGGCAACCTCACGCTTGAGTTTTTGGCGCTGGCTCGACGACTGCAACCTAGGTGGATCGTTTGGGAAAACGTGCCCGGCGTCCTGTCCATCGACGGCGGACGGACTTTTGGCGCCTTCCTCGGGACGCTGGGGCAACTCGGGTATGGGTTCGCCTACCGGGTTTTGGACGCTCAGCACTTCGGAGTTCCCCAGCGCCGCCGCCGCGTCTTCGTTGTCGGATGTGCTGGAGGCGCCTGGCAACGTGCTGCCGCGGTACTATTTGAGCGCGACAGCCTGCGCGGGAATCCTGCGCCGAGCCGAGCGGCGCGGCAAAACACTGCCGGCGCACTTACTGCGAGCTCTGGCGGATGCGACGAAAACGACGCAGCAGACGGGCGGATGATCGCGCACTCGCTGCGGGGCGAGGGGTTTGACGCTAGCGAGGATGGCACGGGGCGCGGAATCCCGTTGATTGCCGATACGCTCCGGGCAGGCGGCAGTACGCCCGCAAGCCACGGCAAGCAGTCTGGAAGCGATAGGGCGACGCTGATTGTCGGCCCGCTCGCTGGCCACCATCCGCGCAATGACCTGGACGGCAGCACGCCGATGGTATTCGCCTTTAGCCCGCAGCAGGTGACGAGCAAGACGAACCGCAGTCAAGTCCGCCCAGGCGACCCCTGCCATACGCTGCCGGCTTCGGGCACGCCCGGCGCGATCGCCTTCAACGCGCGGCAGGATCCGACGTGCGGCAAGGTGACCGACCCGCTGGGCGCCCAAGACACGGGGGACGGGGTCAAGGTCGGGTCAACGGTCCGGAGGCTAACCCCGCGCGAGTGCGAGCGGTTGCAGGGATTCCCCGACGATTGGACGCTCGTGCCCTACCGCGGCAAACCCGCCTGCGATGGGCCGCGCTATC
This sequence comes from uncultured beta proteobacterium, assembly GCA_903848955.1. GTDB lineage: Bacteria > Pseudomonadota > Gammaproteobacteria > Burkholderiales > Rhodocyclaceae > Sulfuritalea. Next base: position 12,745 of record CAINHS010000060.1, on the reverse strand, counting down.
GGGCGATCGGCAACTCAATGGCGGTGCCAGTTATGCGGTGGATCGGCGAGCAAATCCACGAGGTAGACAATGCCAACACCTGAATTCATCGGCCAAATGCGCCACTACGACCAGCCCGAGGCCGTGCCTGATGATCGCCGCTGGGTCAGCCCGATCGGCGGCAGCGTCTACGTCCTACCCGAACGCGTGCGAGCGGTGTACGGCCACACCTGCAGTGGGGCGCCGATCGTCGAAAAAATCCGGCTTGCCCTAGGCTACACCGTCAGCGTGGATCGGCACGGGTACGACATCCTGCGCGGTACGCAGGAGATCGCGATTCGGTTCGTCGACGGCAGCGGTGCCCTAGCCCTGCAGCGTGACGGCGTCTGGCGCGGGTTCCGACGCGTGGCCGAAGCCGAGCGCAAGAACGATTGGGCGCCCGACCCAAGCGCGCTGCGGGATGCGTTTGCAGCTGCCGGTGTGGCTGCGACGGCGAGCGCGGGTGTCGATAGGTGGTTGCTGGTGACGCAGGTTGGCGCGGTCAAGAAATGGTTGATTGCGGCGATGGGCGGCAAGGGTGCGCCGGGCCTGTATATCCACGGCGGGACCGGCACGGGCAAGACGACGGCACTGCGGGCGATCGAATCCGAGTGGGTCGGGAACGCGCAGCGGCTGGTCTATCTGGACGTTCCCGAGTTGGTGCGCCAGATCCGCGCCGGGTACAGCGACGCAGAGGCGTCCATGCAGACGAACGCGACGATCGCCGAAGCCCAGCGCACCCCGTTGTTGTTGTTGGACGATCTGACCGCCGCGCCCAAGAAAGACGACTTGTGGCTGACCCTGCACACGCTGGTTGACCGGCGGTTGGACGCAAAGCTGCCCACGGTAATCGCCGACAACGCAGCGCCGGGCGAGTGGGGCCGCACCGGGATTGACAAGCGGCTGGCGTCGCGGCTGCACATGCTCGCCCCCTTGGATTTCGGTCAAGTCGACCATCGGAGAAAGTGATGCAAAATCGGAAACAATGTCCCCACTGCCTTTGCGCGCACACCGACCGCGGCCTGTGCTGTGACCCCTGCGAGCGCCGTTTGCAGGCTGCCGAGTTGTTCCGCTGCGTGCGCGTGCTTGGGGCCGGCCTGGTCTTGGCGCTTGTCGGCTGGCTGGTGCTGTCGTGAGCCTGTTCGGCGACGACCCCGCGTGTGGGATCGCAACCGAGAACAACGGCGACGACTTTTACACACCGCCCGAGGTGCTCGACCGCCTGTCGCCGATTGCGCTTGATCCGTGTTGGGCGCCCGCGAGCTTGGTTAAGGCCAAGAAAACCTACGACTTTCGACAAGGTCAAGACGGGCTGCAACTGTCGTGGCGGATTGACCCCGCAGACGGAATCGTTTTTGCGAACGTTCCGTTTTCCGAAACGGCCGCCTGGTTGATCAAAGCCGCAAACGAGGCGTTTCGCTGGCAGATCGTGGTTGCCGTGCTCTGCCCCGCCGTCGCGGGCGACGGACCGTGGGGCGCCATTGTCTGGCCCGTCAAGCCCTTGGTCGGATTCACCAAGCACCGCCTGTCGTTTATCCGGCCAGACGGCCAGCGCGAGGTCAAAGGCCGTGGGCACGCGCTGATCCTGCTCGGTCCTGACGACGCTTGCGCAACGGTCGCGGCTGGTATCGGGTCCGACCTGTTCAACTGGGTTCGCATTGTGGAGTTTTAGCCATGCCAATCGAAGACTTTGACGACCTACACGCGAGGGAGCCATGAGCGCCTGCGGAGAAAACTGCCGGGGAACCAAACGGCGGATCTACTGCACCGATCGCAGCTGTGGCGGCACCGATTGCAGTTGCTGCTACGGGCCAGGCGTCGATCATAGCTACTGCGATGCGTGCCCAGCTGGCTGCGACAACGGGCGTCTGCCCTGCGTCTGCGACGGAACTGGCTGGGAGTGGACCGACGTGCCCTGCACAGCCTGCGACGGCGTTGGCAGCCGCCCGTGCCCGGACTGCAGCGACGTGGCGCCGTGACACGCGACGACTTGATCCACGGGCTAAACCAAGCGATCCGCGAGACCTGCGACGAAGATCACGCACAACTGCTGAGCCACGCTCTGATTTTCATCGCCGGGCAGACCTGTTTTACCTGTGGCCAGCGCCCGCCCGAAGTTCGCGCCCGGTGCCGACCCTGCTACCAGAGCGCTCGGAGGGCTGAGAATGCAATGCACAAACGCTGATTGCGATCGGGACGCGGAGTGTCGCGGATTCTGCGCTAAACACTACCAGCAATGGCGGATCGGGCCTGATTTCGTTCGCCGCGTGACCCCGACGCCGGGCCGGTGTTCGGTCGCCGGGTGCGCCAACGTCGAAAAGGCGGGCGGGCTCTGCAATACGCACTACCAGCGCCAGCGGAGAGCCAAACTGTACGTCGCCTGCACACCGCCACACCGCACGCATACCTACTCGCTGCGAAACCGCTGCATTCACTGCGGATTCGTGCGGATCCGAAAATATGTGAACCCCGCAAAGAAATTGCTTGACGATTGCTAGTTGTGTTGCTATCGTTATTGCCACGGCGGTTGCCGAACGGGGTTCAAATGGGATTCTTGGAGACACTGAAACGCACCGAATCAGCCGATCGCCGGCTGACCATCGGAGCAAGCGCCGCGCCCGCAATCCTGGGTCTATCGCCCTGGCAATCCGCAATGGGTGTGTGGATGCAAATGCAGGGGCTCGACACAGCGAACAAAAGCACGGCAGTGACCCGTCGCGGTAACTACCTGGAGCGCGGGCTGTTGCACTGGACGGCCGCCGAGGTCGACGCAACCATGGTCGAAGACGGCATCCCGATCAGCGAGCCTGGCATCGCAGGGCCGGAGCCGTGGATGCAGTTCCACCCTGACGGCGCTCTGGCGAACAAAGACGGCTGGCATCTCGCGGAGATCAAGACCAGCCGCATGGCCGCGGAGTGGGGCGACGGGCCGGACGAGATCCCGCCGCACTACCTCTGCCAGGTGCAATTTCAGTTGGCTTGCCTGCCCGCTGGTACGGCCGCGATCGTGGGCGCGTACCTGCCGATCGCCGACAAGATGCTGACCTACCGGATCCTGCCGGATGTCGAGTTTCAGACCTGGATGGTCGAGACGATCGGCGAGTGGTTCTACCAGCACATCGTGTTGGGCCGCGCCCCCGACGTGGACGGCAGCGAGGCAAGCCGCAAGTGGCTGCAACACCGGCACCCGTCAATGCTGTTGCCGATGCGGATTGCTGATATGGGTGAAGAGCGCGAACTGATTGCAAACTTTGCCAGCGTTAAAGCCGAGATCAAAGCGCTCGAAGCCCGCGAAGCCGAGCTTGCCAACCTGCTGCGCGCCGCGTGCGGTGACGGCGAGGGCATTTTCTGCGGCGAGGGCAAGATCACCTGCCGCCCGGTCAAAGGCGCCGAACGTGCCGACCTTGAAACCCTGCGCCGGGATTTCCCCGACGTGTGGACCGCCGTCAAGCGTAAAAGCGACGACCGTCGCGACCTGCGGTTTTGGCCAGCAAAGTAGCGAATTCGCTACGGGAGACAGTGACATGACTGAGCTTGTAGTGATTGAGTTCGAGAAGCCCTTGGCCAAAGTGGTCGAAGGCATCGCCGAAGCCGAGCGGATTTCAGCGACCTTTGGGACGCATTTCCGCGCCCTGCGTGCCGAGCTGGCGGTTGCGATGGGCGTGGGGCCCAACGACCCCGGCAAGGCCCGCGCGGTGCGGTTGGTGCTGAAAAACATCCGGTGCGCTGCCGAGAACGACCGCAAAGCCCTGAAAGAGGGGAGTTTACGCACGGGCAAGGCGATTGACGGCGCTAACGCCCTGCTGCTGCACCTGCTCGCGCCGGCCGAAGAGGCGATGCGCGAGATCGAAGAGGCCGAAGAGCGCCGCGAGGCCGCCCGCAAGCTGGCCCTGATAAACGAGCGCAGCGCGCTCTTGACCCCCTTCTGCGACCCGCGACACTTTGCGTTAGGCGATATGCCTCCTGAGCAGTTCGCGGGCCTGCTAGCCGGCCAGCGCGCTGCGCACGAGGCATCCGTAGCCGCCGCCGCCAAGGCCAAAGCGGACGCCGAGCAAGCCGAGCGCGACAAGGCCGCCGCTGAAGATCGCGACAAAGCCGAGCGCAACCGGCTCTGGCTCGAAGGCAAGGCCGCCCGCGACGCGTTGGCCGCTGAGCAGCAGAAAGCCGCCGCCGAACGTGCTGAGGCCCAGCGCAAAATCGACTCCGCCAACGCCGAGGCCGCCCGCCTTCGCCGCGAGCAAGAGGCCCGTGACCAGACCGAGCGTAACCGCGTGGCGACTGAGCAACGCCGAGCCGCAGCTGCTGCCGCCGCACCCGACGCCGAAAAGCTGGGTGACTGGATGCTGGCCGTTGCTGCGATGCCGCGCCCCGAGATGCAGACCGACGCCGGCCGGGCTGCGTTTGACGAGATCATGAGCCGGTTCAACAGGTTTTTTGAGCAGTCGATGGTAGCTGTCGACGCATTGACGGGTGAGAAATGAGCAACGATATCGTAGAAGTGGAGTTCGACAACGGCGGCGGGGCACTCCAAGCCCAGACGCGCGGCGAGATCGACATGCAGGTGTCGACGGCCAAGCGCTATCCTCGCAGCATCAAGGCGTTTCGCGACGAAGCGCTGAGCATGGCGACGCTGGACCAAGACACGGCGGAGGCGTGCTTCTACGTCCTGAAGCGCGACGGCAAGAACATCGAAGGGCCGGGCGTACGGCTGGCGGAGATCGTCGCCAGTTGCTGGGGCAACCTGCGTGTGGAAGGCCGGATCGTCGCCGACGATGGCCGGTTTGTGGTGGCGCAGGGCACCTGTTGGGACGTGGAGCGCAACGTCGTGATCCGCACGGAGGTCCGCCGCCGGGTCACGGGAAAGAGTGGGAGCCGGTACAGCGACGATATGATCGCCGTGACCGGAAACGCCGCGATGTCAATTGCCCTGCGCAATGCGATTTTCCGCGTGGTGCCCAGCGCTTACACACACACGATCTACGAAGCCGCGCGCAAGGTGGCCGTGGGCGACGTGAAGACGCTGGAGGCCCGGCGGGGTAGCGCGTTTTCTTGGTTCGCCAAGGCTGGCGCGGGTGCCGATCGCGTCCTGGAACACGTTGGCAAGGCGTCGATCGAGGATTGCGGGCTCGGCGAACTGGCGATTCTGCAGGGTCTCCGCACGGCGATCATGGAGGGCACGACGACCATCGATCAGACGTTCGCGCCCAAGGTCGAAGCCGCCGCCGTGGCTCCGGGGATGGTTGGGTTGAGGTCCGCGACGATGGGCAAAGCGCCCGCCGCTGCACCTGTCGAGCCCACCAAGCCAGCGCCCAAAGCTGCGCCCAACCCGGCCGAGGTCTGCCCGGTCTGCCAGCGTCACCAACCCGACCTGCGCGGGCAAATGGACCTCACCAGCGGCTGCCCGGACTGCGAAGGCAAGAAATGAAAGACGGCGTTTTCATCGGCCTAGACGTTTCGATGCGCGCGACCGGGCTGGTAATGCTCGATTGCGACTGCGCCGTCGTTGACCGACGCGTGATTGGGTGGCCGGCAAGCAAGCACCCCGCGCGCACGTTGGCCGAACGAATCGCCTATTTCGTCAAGGTGTCCAAAGAGATCCGCGCCGCCGTCGAAGTGGTTGCCGAGCTGGTGCCGGTGCGGATCGTGCTCGAAGGGTACGCGGTGCACGGGCCGGGCGATCCGACTCTGGCACCGGAGCTGGGCGGGATCGTCCGGCTGGGTTTGCATGCGTTCGATGCGATCGAGGTGGCGCCGCAGTTACTGAAAAAGTACGCCACCGGGGCCGGCAACGCGCCCAAAGACGCCGTGATGCTGCAGGTCTACAAACGCTGGGGCTTCGACTGCGGCAACGACAACAACCTAGCCGACGCCTACACGCTGGCGCGGATGGGCCGCGACGCCGCAGACCCGGTCGGAACAACGCAAATGCAGCGCGACGTGCTTGTGCGCGCGAAGCTGCTGAAGGAGTGAAAATGTACGCACTCACCGTCAAACAGCCGTGGGCAGAGGCGATTGCGCGCCACGGCAAGACCGTCGAAAACCGTTCGCGCCGCCCGCCAGCGCATTTGCTGGGGCAGCGCATTGCGATCCATGTGGGGCAGGCGGCAGACGCATGGATTGATGCGCACGCCGCCGGGATTCGCTCGCTAGATTTGCAGGATGCGCATCTGCGCCCGTTGCTCGACTGGGCGATTGACCCGCGTGCCGGACAGGTGCCGCGTCGTGACCTTGTGCACGGCGCCGGCCGCATCATCGCGACGGCGCGGCTGGCGGGGTGGGTGGCTTCCGATGGCTCAGCAGCCTGGGCACCGGGAATCCTCGGCATCAACGCCCGCGAGTCGCCCTGGTTCACCGGCCCAGTCGGCTGGGTGTTGGCGGATGTGCGGGTGCTACAGCAGCCAGTTGGCGCTGGCGGCAGTTGCGGTGCCGAGCGCGGTATTCGTGGCGGGCACAATGTCTGCGAGCGCTGTGGCCGCCTGTTGCTAGAACACCAGCCCATCCGCGGCCAACCCTACCCGTTTAAGCTGTCGGCCGAGGTTGAAACCGCCATTTTGGCACAGGAGGAAACGTGAGCGACGTGAACGCCGAACTGGCGAAGATCAAAAAGTTTGACCCGTGGAAAGCCCGCAAGTGGCGCGAGGTCTCGAAGATCTCGCAGCGCACCTTGGCGCAGCGCATGGGTCTGAGTGCGCGTGGCTACGAATACGTCTGCCGCTGCGAGGCGTGGACGCTCGGGGTCACTCCCGGCCGGCTGTTGGTGTGGGCCAAGACCTTGCGCTGCAAGCCGTCCGACCTGCAAAGCGACGCGGAGGAGCTGCTTTTCAGCCGATCCGAGTTTGACCGTTGGGTGGCTAAAGGTCGGCCCAACGTGCGCGATTTTGTCTTGGGCGATCCTGCTCAATAACTGCGCTTACGGGCGCTTGCGAGGTTCTAATATGTGGTTTTACGGTGCGGTTTCCCTGCGGGGACCGGTCAAGATCAAGGGCGACAAAGCGACCCAAGAGTTTAGTTCGACGACCCGGCCGCTCGGGTTCGACTTTGATGCGCCTTCCGGCTTCGGGACGCACAAGGAAGACGGCGACGAAACCCGCGTCGTGATTGTGGAAGTGAAGGCGCCCGACGACAAAACCCAAGAGCCGGAGGGGCTGCGGTTCCGGCTTCACGAGTTCCTCGCGACCGAGAAAGGCAGCGACGAATTCCGCCTGCACGGGGCTGCGACGGTGCACGCCAGCCGCAGCGCGACCCACAAGGCGACGACCAAGGAAGGCGACGAAGCCGATGAATTCCGCTGGGCCGTGACCTTCGACGTGGAGCAAAGCAAGCCGCTGCAATCGCAATTGGCTGGGTTCTTCGCGAACAACAAGCGGGTGATCTTGGCGATCGAGGAAGCGGAGCCGGAGCTTGTGGAGCGCGATGCCCCGGACGCGACGCGCAACGGCCGGGATTTACTGCCGTAACGACCCTGTTTAGCGCGGGGGATAGCCCACAAGCGTGCGTCGTCCGTAGCGCTGTGGGTTGCGGAGCCGGTGTGTTGCCGGTGATGCTGGACAGAGCGAATGGTTGGCGTGGTTACCGAGTCCCTACGGGCGCTGCGTTCTGGGTTCGATTCCTGGCGTTCTGCTAACATGGAGGTTGATATGGGTATTTTGCACGATTACAGAGAACATGTGGCCGATGAGGTAGCCCGCAATTCTTGTGCGGTTATCACTTGCATTCGGGACTTGCCTGCCGAACTTGGGCGCGGTCAAGTGGTTTGCTGGTGGCAAGCAGGTAACGCCCTAGCCGGTTCCCCAGCGATGGCGTTTACGCTGGAAATCACTCCGGCAGGGCAGGACAACCCAATGCGCCGCACCGCCATTGCTGCCGAACTGGCTGCGGTCAAGGCCGAGCGCGACGCCGCAAACCGGCGGGCTGATGTGGCGGAGGCGGCTTTGGCGAAGGCCCGAGAACTGGCCGACTGCGTGACCGAGCTGCTTGAAGTGGCCGACCTGCGCGGGGACACCCAACTGCCGGAGCCGTGCGATGACCCGCTGCTGTGGACTTCGCGAATGCAATTTGCTTGGGATGAAACTCGCCGGTTTCACGACGAATACTTTGACGCGATCGGAGGCGACCATGTCTGACCTACTCGCAGCCGCTCGGGCGGCGCTGCCGGGGGCAGTCGTGCTCGCGGCTACTGGCGTTGATGTTGAGCTGGAGATCGCCGGCATCTATTTTGCCGCTGGACCTGATGACGACGGTGACGTGTGGTGCAGCGCTGGCGAGGATGAGGGCGACAGTGGCCCGTTTACTGTGGACGAAGCCGCCCAATGGCTGCGCGCCCAGGTGGAAGCCCGACGCGACGCGCTGACGGCTGCGCTGGGGGACGGCTGGCCGTACACGGATCGATGAACCACCATGCGCATCCGAGTGACCCAAAACGGTAACGTTTTCTGGGTGGTGCCGAGTGTGACTGCCGGCAAGTCCGGCTGCTTTGTGGCGCAAGGCGTCGGCATGGGCAACCTGATCTGCTTTGGCTCCGAGGAAAACGCCCGACGACATGCCCGACGACCGGGCGCTTGCCGTCAGCTTTGCGATCAAACGCGCGGCGGTGCAGCCGTGTGACGTAGCGGTTTTGCAGCCGCCGAAGGGATGAGCAATGCGAAAGTGGCAAACAATGCTAGCGCTAGCCCGCACAAACGAGGCTATGCGCTTGGAAGATGAAGGCTACGAGCCTATAGGCACCGCTATTTCTGGCGTTGACCGTAGCGACGCTGTGCCGCGAGTGCTCTACCGTCGCCGCGTACCCGCCCCGCTCAAGCCGTGCGAGGGGTGTGTGTTTGCTCGGTCGGAGTATCGTGCTGAGCGGGGTCAGACCTACACACAGTCGCAGTGCCGTGCTCACCCTGTCGTGGTCGACGTTGACGGCACGGGCTGCGGCGAGCGGCTGGAAGGTGGGAAATGAGCGACCTAGCAACCCGAGCGCGCGATTACGCATTGATTGCCGGAGACTTTGGCGCGACTGTGGCCCGCGAGTGCGCCACCGAGCTAGATCGCCAGGACGCGGAGATCGCCCGGCTGACGGCACTTGTCAAGGATCCCTTGACGACTCACAAAGGCAGGACTGCCGAACAGTGGCACACTGCTGCCGGAAAATGGTACGGCATGTGGAACGTGGCCAACGAGCGGGCGAACAAGGCGGAAGATGACCTCGCGGCGCTCCGGGCTGCGGTGATGGCGCTGCCGGAGTACCGACATGTGCCAAGCGGCATGTTCGCGAAGCCGTGCCTTGCTACGCGACTCGACCACGGGCGAGGTCCATGTAACTGCGGTGCCGCCGCCGCCAACGCCGCAGCCCGCTTGCTCGCGGGGGAGGGGAAATGACGAATTTTCAGGAAAATATCTGCATCGTTATCGGGTCTGTGGCTATAGCGTTTTCGTTTGTTGGCGGAGGGATGCTCGCAAGCGCCTGTACCTCCGAAAGCAGCGCAGTTCTGACTGGTCCGTGCTCCGCCTGCGCCAGCGACACCGATTGCGGCCACGGCACCAGCTGCGACCACAAGACGTGGCTGTGCAAGACGCCAAAACAGTACACCCAAAGCGCCGCCTGCGATCAAGAGTGCCATGTTCCGAGCATTGGCACAGCGCAGGGCAATATGTCGCCGTGCCAGTTCGACGGGCGATGTGCGGCTGTCGATGGCGTCTGCCGCCCGGCCTCTGACCTGGATTGCGAAGAGTCGTTTTGGTGTGCTCACGGCGGCTATTGCAAGCGGTCGGCAGGCACCTGCGTTGGGTCGAGGTGATGTCGTCCCTGCAGCAGCGCGACACATGCAGTTGGTGCGGTGGGTCATTCCCGGCCGGCGTGCGCGTCGACAGCAAGCACTGCAGCAAGCGTTGCCGCCAGACGGCCTGGCGCGCGCGGCAAACGACGCTACTCGAGCAACGAGACGTGTCGCTGCGTATGGCCTACGCCGACCCGCCTTATCCTGGATTTGCCTGGATGTACAAGGACCATCCGGACTACGGTGGCGAGGTCGACCACGTCGCCCTAGTGGCGCGCCTGCAGACGTACGACGGCTGGGCACTATCCACCGACGAAACCGCGCTGCGCTACGTGCTGCCTCTCTGCCCAGAAGGAACGCGCGTACTGCCCTGGGTCAAGCCAATCGGCGTACCCAGCACCACGCGCGGCGCGCACAAAACCTGGGAGCCGCTGCTCATCTGGCCAGGCCGCAATGTACAGCCCGGGTTTCGCAACTGGCTGTCGGCCATGCCGGCGCGCGGCGGTGGCGATCTCATCGGGCGCAAACCGCTGAAGTTCATCCATTTTCTTTTCAAGGCGCTGGGTATGCAGCCCGGTGACCAGTTCGACGACCTATTCCCAGGATCGGGCATCGTCGGCCGCACCTGGCGCGAGGTGTCGTCTGCGCATGCTGTGGACGCGTCGACGCCGGCAACCAGCGACGCCTTGCAACCGTAGCCCAAAACGCCAACGGCCCGGACTCGCTGAATTGCGGCCGGGCCGTTGGTCTGTGTGCTGACGTGGCGTCGAACTAGCTCAGCGGGTCAACACAGCAAAACAGGCGATAGAACCAGGGTCATGTGCCAAGGTTTGACCTCGGTCCTGGTAGGAGCGACCGCAGCCGATTGCCACTGGCTGATGATCAGGCGTAGTCGATCGGCCTCGCGGCGCAGCTGCGGCGGATCGGGCGGCAAGCCAAATCGGGCTACGGCGGGCGTCAGCACGGCCGGCGCACTCGGGCGGTCGGTGGCCACTTCGGCCGTGGCATCCGCATCCACCGCGCAGCACTCAGGGCAGTTGGCGCAGTGGTCGGCCAGATAGGCCGTATGCCAGCTCTGCTCGGGCGCCTGGATGGCGACGGCTTCGAGGTCAAGAGCCGCGCGATCGCTATCGACAGTGCGGACTTGCGGTGCACTGGGCACCTGGGTAGTGACGGAATCAGGCGGAGCACAGGCAACCGCCATGAGGCAGGCGGTCAGGGCCAACAGCAAACGGAACATGGGCAACCTCGGGATGCGCGTCAGATGCGCACCCCAAGATTGTCCGAGTTGGCCGGCGCTGTCAAACCCTGTAGGGATTCCACGGGTACGGATGCAGAAGCGGCCAGCACCCGGCCCAAGGCGTTCAGACCTGGTCGCCGACTAACTCCACAAAGATCGCGCCGGCCTTGAGAAAGAACGCAAAGTCGCGCTCGCTCAGGCCATTGCTGCTCTGTCCGCAGTCGATGCCGCGCAGTAGTTTGTCGCCCACTTCGGTGACTAGACCAACATGCCCCTGATGCCCGTCGTGATCGGGATAGGCCACGAGGCAGCCGGGCACGGCTTTGTCGAGACGGCGGAATAGCACCTGATCGCCGTTAGCGTCGTCGCAGAGCTGCGTCGTCTCAATCCAGTGGTGCGCGCCGTAGACATGGTTGCGCGGCAGGCCGATCACATACGCCGCCCAGCCCGAGCAATCGAGTTCGAGCTTGCGCATCACTGAGCCGTCAGCCTGGCGCACGTCCACGCGGTCATAGGGATCAGGCGCATCGGGGTTGGTGCCGCCGCGCCCCATGCCATAATCGTCCTGCAGGCCGAGCGCCAGAATGCCTCGCGCACGCGCCACGCGATCGCCCATAGGTACGGGCACACGCTGCAGGTCGCCCAAGTCGAGAGCGCCCAAGGTTTTGGGCCCGGCGACGCCGTCTTTCACCAGCCCCTTGCTCAACTGGAATTGCGCCACGGCCAGCGAGGTTGGCGCGTCGTAAATAGCAGTCAGCGCGACGGGGAATCCGCGCTCGCCCAAGCGCTGTTGCAGCGCGGTGACTAGGGGCCCGGTCTGGCCTCGTTGCAGGATCATGGTGGTGCTCCTTTTGCTGTGGGTCTGGGTGCGGTAACGTAGGGACTGCACCGGTCCGCATCTTGCGGGCTCCATTTTCAGAGGTCAACATGACGACAGGCATCCACGAAGTGCATGCGGTCCATATCGCAACGCTGCGCTCTGATGTTGACGAGCTTTTCGAGTCGAACAAAGCGAAAGACTCCAGGATCATGGATATTCTGATCACGCTGGAGGGCGTCAAAACCCGCCTAGCCATCTGGGGCGCCATTATCACCGTAGGCACGCCGCTCGTTAGCGGGGCCGTGGCCTGGGTAGTGCTCAAGCAAGCCGGTGCCCAGCTCGTGGTACCGACTCAATCTGCGGCGCATCCTGCCGCACTCAGCAGCCGGGCCCTCGCTGGCATTGGAGAAAAACCGTGAAGCCTCTGAGTCAATCGCGGACCATCCGCACTGCGGCGATCATTGTTGCCGTTGGTGCGTTTTTCGGCGGCATTCAAGCTGCGCCCGCTGGCGTCTTTCCGCCCTGGGTTTCCTATCTGGCGAGCGCCGCTGTGGTGGCTCTGGGCGCATACGTCGCCGCGCTGCGCGTCAGCGACAAGAAGCAAGACGACCGCATCAAGCACACCGCTGGGGCCTTTGCGCGGCGCGACGAGCGCGGGGCGAGCCTAGTCGAGGTGCTGACCATCATCGGGATGGTGATTCTCGGCGCGTCCATCCTGGTCGCGATGTCCACCGCCTGCAGTAGCACCTGGCCCTCCGCGTGTAAGTTCGCGAACGGAAAGGAGAACTGCCGGTGCCAGACCCTGGCGGCCGTCAACCACACCAAGAGCCTGCGCTATACCTGGGAGTGCGACGGCGTCGAACTGCCGGTCTCGGCCAGCTACCAGGTCCTGGGCCACTCGGCTAC
>CAINHS010000059.1 GCA_903848955.1 uncultured beta proteobacterium | reverse complement strand
TCTTCCGACGTCGCCGCCAGTTCTTCCGAGGCCGAGGCGTTCTGCTGCGTCGCCTTGTTCAGTTGCCCCATGGCGCCGTTGATCTGGCCCACGCCGGCACTCTGTTCCTGGCTCGCCGCGGCAATTTCCTGCACCAGGTCCGAGGTCTTCTTGATGCTCGGCACCATTTCGTCCAGCAGCTTGCCGGCCTGCTCGGCCATCTTGACCGATGATCCGGCCAGCTGCCCGATCTCCTGAGCGGCGACCTGGCTGCGTTCGGCCAGCTTCCTCACTTCCGCCGCCACCACCGCGAAGCCCTTGCCGTGCTCGCCGGCTCTGGCCGCTTCGATCGCCGCGTTCAAGGCCAGCAGGTTGGTTTGATACGCGATGTCGTCGATGATGCCGATCTTGCCGGCGATCGACTTCATCGCCTCCACTGTTTCCTTCACCGCCGTGCCGCCCTGCGTGGCTTCCACCGAGCTCTTGGTGGCCATGTTGTCCGTCACCTTGGCGTTCTCGGTGTTCTGCGTAATGCTGGCCGTCATCTGCTCGATGCTGGCCGTGGTCTCCTCGACCGAAGCGGCCTGCTCCGAGGACGACTGCGACAAGCTCTGCGCCGTCGCCGAGACCTGGCCCGCCGCGTTCGACAAGGCATCGGCAGCACCCTTGACCTCGCCGATAATCTGGTTCAACTTGCCGACCAGAGCGTGCATCGCCCCCATCAGGACACCGACTTCATCCTTGCTGGTGGCTTCGATGCTCACCGTCAGGTCGCCTTTGGCCAGGGCCTCGGCGGCCGCTGCCGCGGCCTGGACCGGCCGCGTGATGCTGCGCGTGATCCACAGCGCGAACAGGATGGAAATGACCAGGGCAGCCAGCGAAAAGGCGATCATCATGTTGCGTGCGCTTCTGTAGTCCTCGACAGCCTGCTTGCCGGCATCGGTCATCAGGTCGGACTGGAAGGCGATCAGATCGTTTACCGTCTTGATGTATTCCGCCTGGGTAGCGCGGATCTGGGTCAGCATCAGGGTCTTGGCCTCGTCTTCCAGGTCGCCCTTGATCAGCTCGACGAATTTTTCCTGCAGCGGAACGTAGGCAGCACGCGCCTCCGCCAGTTTCTTCAGGCGTTCCTTGCCTTTGTCGGAAAGGATGGTCTTTTCCAGCTTTTCCAGGCGATCGGAGATGACCTTGCGCTGCTCGACGATGCGCTCCAGTTCCTTTGCCGTTTCCGCCCGGGTGGTCAGCAGCGCATTGCGCATGGCGCGGGCGATGATGTTGATGGAATCGATGACGTCGTTGGCCCAGACCGTCTTCGGATAGCGGTCATTGGTCATGGTGTCGATTTCGGTGGCGAGATTCGACATGCGGCTGATGCCGAGGATGGCGATGACGGACATCATGATCAGCGCGAAGCCGAAGCCGATGCCGAGCCGCAGCCCTATTTTCAGATTGTTCATGCCCGTTCCCTGATGATGTAATTTCAATATTTCAGAACGCGATCTCGACGCGTGCGCCGAAGATATTTGCGGCAGAGCGCGAGTTGTCGCCGCCCGGATGGTTGATGCGCTGGAGCAGCGGCTGCACCGCCAGCCACTTGGCCGCCTGGATGCGGTAGGTGATTTCCCAGGCATCCTCGGCCGCCGTGGCGTCCGTGCCCAGCACCCGTTGCGCGCTGCGCCACTTGCTGCTGAGGGCGGCGCGGGTGTAGGCGAGGCCGAAGACATCCTCGCCGCGGCCCGGCAACAGGGCCTTGACGCGGATGCCGAGATTGATCGCCTGTTTGATGGCCGTCGAATCGCCGTCGGTGCCGCTGATGCGGACGAAGCCGGCCAGGTCGGCGCCGCCCTTGTATTGATGGAGCGTCTTTTCCGCCAGCGCATACCAGCCCCAGCTCCGGCGATTGACCGGCGAACCGTCCGGGTTGGTATCGAACTGATCGGCGACGCGTGACGAGTAGCGCCACAGGCCGGCGGCGTATTTCTCGATCTGCTCGGCCGCCTCTTCCTTGGCTTCCGCCTTGGGCGCAGGGTCCTTGCCCGCTGCTGCTGCTGCCGGCTCGGCCGGACGTGCGGCACCGGGCTTCCAGCCGATCTCGACGATGGACATGATGCCGTCGCCCTTGTCGAACTTGATGTGGGTGCCGCGCGGATGGTTGGGGTCGCCCGGGATGCCGTCGAGCACCGCGCCCATCACGTAGGCGCTGCGATCCGCAGAGAACCAGCGGCCGCGGAAACCGAAAGCCGGGTTGTTGAAGATCGACGGACCGCGCGTCAGCGCGATGTCGGCCGTGGCGCCGTAGGGCGGCTGGACGAAGACGCCGCCGGAATCGATGGTGGCGAATTCCGAATCGATCGGATACAGCCCCGCCAGCACTGCGCCGCGACCGTCGGCGAACTCCTGCTGCAGCCAGGCCTGGAACAGACGGTTGGTGTTGACCGGGACTTCGATGTTGGACACGCCGGTGAGGCTGCCCACCTGCTGCGCGTTGGTCTTGCCGCCGTGGTCCTCAATGAAATTGACATAGCCGCTGCCGCCCGACCAGCCGGCGAGTTTCTCGAAATCGACGTTCAGCTTGATGTCGATATGCGATATCGGACGGCCGCCCTTCTCGATGCCGCCGCTCATGTTGCGCAGCAGGTCGGCCTTGTAGCCTATGTCCAGCGCCAGGCCCTTCTTGAACATCGCGCTGCGGGCGCCGCCCCAGTCACCGGTCAACGTGTCTTCGGCGTAGTTCGGCGCTTCGTCGGCGGCCAGGGCAGATAGCGGCAGCAGCAGGGCGCCAAGCAGGAGGGGCATCGGGCTCATGAACGTTCCTTTATCTTGAAGTATTCCATCAGGTCTTGCAGTTGCATGGCCTGGCCGCCCATTTCCTCGGCGGTGGCGGCCAGCTCTTCGGAAGCAGCGGCGTTCTGCTGCGTGGTCTTGTTGAGTTGCCCCATGGCGCTGTTGATCTGGCCCACCCCGGAACTCTGCTCCTCGCTGGCGGCGGCGATGCCCTGCACCAGGGCGGAGGTCTTCTTGATCGACGGCAGCATTGCGTCGAGCAGCTGGCCGGCCTGCTCGGCCGTCGTGACGCTGGATCCGGCGAGCTGGCCGATCTCCTGCGCCGCAATCTGGCTGCGCTCCGCCAGTTTGCGCACTTCGGCGGCGACGACCGCAAAGCCCTTGCCATGCTCGCCGGCACGCGCCGCCTCGATGGCCGCGTTCAGGGCCAGCAGGTTGGTCTGGTAGGCGATGTCGTCGATGATGCCGATCTTGCCGGCGATGGAGTTCATCGCCACGACGGTGTCCTTGACCACCGCCCCGCCCTGGCTGGCTTCGATCGAGGACTTGGCCGCCATCTCGTCGGTGAGCCTGGCGTTGTCGGTGTTCCGTTCGATCGAGGCCGCCATCTGTTCAATGCTGGCGCTGGTCTCTTCCACCGATGCCGCTTGTTCCGAGCTTGACTGCGACAGCGCCTGCGCCGTGGCCGAAACCTGGCCGGCGGCGCTGTTGAGGGAGGTGGCGGTAAGCATGACCTCGCCGATGGTGTGCGAAAGCTTGTCGACGGTGCGCGCTATCGAGTCCTGCAGTTCGCCGATTTCATCCTTGCGATCCACCCGGACCTCGATCGTCAGGTCGCCATCGGCCAGGTAGCAGGCCGCCTGGGCCGCGTCATGCACGTCGCGCAGCATGCGGGTGAGCATGATGACGAAAGCCACGGTGAGGCCGATCACCAGGAGGGAGATGGCAACCACGATCATCAGGCCGCGGCGGGCCTCGCCGGCGAGGCGCTCCGATCCGGCTGAAATGCCTGCGGCGAGTTGATCCTCGACTTTTTTCATGGCATCGATCTTGGCCGTGATGGTGGCAAACCAGACAGCCGCCTCGACATCGAAATTGCCAAGGAATGCCTGCTCGACCGCGATGCCGCGCATGCGTATGGTTTCCTGCGCCGGTTTGTCGGCGAGAACGGCGGCGACCGCCTGATTTGCCTCCGCATCGGCCAGCTTGCGGAATTGTCCGAGGTAGATCTCCTGTGCCGTGATCAGGCTTTGCAGGCGCTGGAAGAGGGAGACGTTGATCGGCAGGTTGGCGGTGAAGATGCCGTTGATGGTGGCCCGTTCGCGTCCGGCCTGTTCCTTGGCGCCGAGGAACATGACGTAGGCCGAGAAGCTGCGCATCATCCCGGCATCGGACAGGTTGGCCGTTACATCGCCTATGGCACCCAGGTAGTTGTCGATGACGCCGGTAAAGAAGGCGAAGGATTCGGCTCCGGAGAGCTTGAGCGCGGAAATCTGGCTGCGCCTGGCGTCGACCGCGGCGACGGCTTCCTGCGCCTTGCGCATGCTGTCGGCGACGTTTGGCGGCAGGTCACCGGCCCGCCCGCTGAAAATCTCGGCCAGCGCCTTGCGCCGGGCGTCGGTATCGCTGCGCTGCTTTTCCAGCGCCTCGCGGAACTTCTCGCCCTTGGAGCCGATGAAGCCGGCAGAAAACCCTCGCTCCTTCTGTAACTCGTGCACCAGCGCACTGCTGGCAACCGCCACGTCGGTGACGGCGGCGATGCGGACGCCCTCGCGCAGCCGGGTCAGTTCGCTGCCCAGGGTAACGAGCAGATACCAGGACAGGCCGAGAATCAGGGCGGCGAAAAGCAACAGCAGGCGAACGCGTATCGAGCCGAGGTTCATGGTCTTCTTCCGGTTGACTGCGGCCTGATTTCAGGCGGTGGCGGCGGCCTCGGCACCGCGCTCGGCGACGGTTGCCAGGGAAGCGATCTCATCCACCGAGAGCACCTTCTGGATGTCGAGGATGATGACGAACTTGCCGGCGATCTTGCCCATGCCGGCGATGAAGTCGGCGCGGATCTTGGCGC
>CAINHS010000058.1 GCA_903848955.1 uncultured beta proteobacterium | reverse complement strand
GGCGCCGGCTTCGTTCCGGCCATCCTCAACACCAAGATCTACGACGAGGTATTCCGCGTCACCAACGAGCAGGCGCTGACGACTGCTCGCAAACTGGCGACCGACGAAGGTCTGCTGGTCGGCATTTCCTCCGGCGCCGCTGTCTGGGCCGCGCTCGAAATCGCCAAGCGGCCCGGGAACAAGGGCAAGCTGATCGTCGTGATCATTCCGTCCTTCGGCGAACGCTATCTGTCGACGCTGCTCTACCAGCACCTCGAAGTCTGAGCGAGGAGAATTGACGCAAGGTATCCGTGGCAATTGTTGGCGGACGCCGCCATGTCAGTTGCGGAATCGTGGCCGCGCTGACGGACTTCCAGCGGCATCCACCGCCATCCCGGTCGGGTACGCCGCCCTCTGCCGTTAGCGCTTGCCGCTCGCCAGTTTCGTCGCCTCCGGCATGCGGCGCAGGCGCCAGACCGCGAGTGGTCCGAGCAGTCCGCCCAGCCCCAGCGTCGACCAGGCCAGCCCCCACACCAGGTGATCGGGCAGGCCGCTGCCGGTCCGTCCCCAGTCGAGCACCAGGCCGAACACCCAGGGTGAAATCGCGCCGGCGCCGAAGCCGAGCAGCGAGCGCAGCGAGTAGGCGGCGCCGAGATAACGCGGATCGGTGAGTTCGGTCAGCGTCGTCGAGTGGATCGACGAGTCGGCGACGCCGGTGAGGTTGTAGAACACCGCCACGGCAACCAGCAGGAACATCGGCAGGCCGATCATCCAGCCGAAGGAAAACGAGCAGGCCAGACTGCAGACTGACATCAGCAAGGTGACGGCGGTACGGCCGAAACGATCCGACAGCGAGCCGCCGAGAACGCTGCCGATCACCGCCGCCAGATAGGTCAGCGCGCTCAGGGTGGCGCCGAGGCTGGCCGCCTGCGTTCCCGCCGCACCGCCGGCGACGGCGGCGGCGGCGAGGAAGGCCGGCAGCCAGGCCCAGAGGCCGAGCAGTTCCCAGGCATGGAAGGTGTAGCCCCAGATCGACAGCATCGCCGGCTTGTTGCGTACCACTTCCAGCAACCGGCTGCGGTCGCCGTGTCCGTCGGGCAGGGCATGGACGATGTTCGGCACGTCGCGCAGCGCCCGCCAGCCCAGCAGCCAGCCCAGCAGCGGACAGCAGGCGGTGACCAGGAAGGCGCCGCGCCAGCCGGCGAACGGGATCATGGCGCTGGCGATGAGCAGGCCGATGGCATAGCCGAGCGAAGCGGCGGCAAGGTAGTAGCCGAGCGCCCGGCCCTGCCGTTCGCGCATGCGCTGGGCGACGATGGCAAGGCCCGGCGTGTAGGACCCGCCCGAGCACAAGCCGGTAAGGCCGTAGAGCAGCAGTGCCGAAGCGAAGCCGTCGGCGAACAGGGCGAACATCAGGCCGCTGACGGCCGCCGCGCCGCCAGACAGCAGGTAGATGCGACGCGCACCGAAGCGGTCGGAAAGAAAGCCCACGGCGAACAGCGAAGTCAGGAAGCCGACGTGATAAGCGGACTGCACCATGCCGGCCTGCCAGGCGCTCAAAGCCCAGTCGCTGCGCAGCAGCGGCAACACCGCCGACCAGGCGGTGAACATCGTGGCGAAAGCGGCGCGCGCCGCGCAGAACTGCAGTAGCCAGAGCATGGCCGCAGCTTATCATCCCCGATGTCATCACCGGATTGACGTCCGAACCGGCCCGGGCCTACAATGCACGCTGTTCCGCCGAGTTAAATGACAACTTGCGTGGCGGAGAACACCGGCAACGGTGGAAAAATAAATAGCGCTAAAGCGTCGCCCGCTCACGCCTCGAAGCCGGCCTCGCCGCAGCAACGGGGCGTTTTTGTTTAAGGAGCGAGACCATGTCAAACGATTTTCTATTCACTTCCGAGTCGGTTTCCGAAGGCCATCCGGACAAGGTGTCGGACCAGATCTCCGATGCCATCCTCGACGCCATCCTGGCGCAGGACCCGCAGTCCCGCGTCGCCGCCGAAACCCTGTGCAACACCGGCCTGGTGGTTCTTGCCGGCGAGATCACCACCCGCGCCAATGTCGATTACATCGGCGTCGCGCGCAGCGTGCTGAAGCGCATCGGCTACGACAATACCGAATACGGCATCGACTACAAGGGCTGCGCCGTGCTGGTGGCCTACGACAAGCAGAGCCCGGACATCGCCCAGGGCGTGGACCGCGCCAGCGACGACTATCTGAACCAGGGCGCCGGCGACCAGGGCCTGATGTTCGGCTACGCCTGCGACGAGACGCCGGTGCTGATGCCGCTGCCGATCTACCTTGCGCACCGCCTGGTCGAGCGCCAATCGATGCTGCGCCGCGACGGCCGCCTGCCCTGGCTGCGCCCTGATGCCAAGTCGCAGGTGACCATCCGCTATGTCGACGGCAAGCCCGACAGCATCGACACCGTGGTGGTATCCACTCAGCATTCGCCCGAGATGTCCGACGGTCCGAAGATGAAGGCCTCGGCCATCGAAGCCGTGATCGAGGACATCATCAAGCCGGTGCTGCCGAAGGAACTGATCAAGGGCCAGATCAAGTATCTGGTGAACCCCACCGGGCGCTTTGTCGTCGGCGGCCCGCAGGGCGACTGCGGCCTGACCGGACGCAAGATCATCGTCGACACCTACGGCGGCGCGGCGCCCCACGGCGGCGGCGCCTTCTCCGGCAAGGATCCGTCGAAGGTCGACCGCTCCGCCGCCTACGCCGCACGCTACGTGGCGAAGAACATCGTCGCCGCCGGCCTCGCCAGCAAGTGCATGGTGCAGATTTCCTATGCCATCGGCGTTGCCGAGCCGACCAGCGTGTGGGTTACGACGCAAGGCACCGGCAAGGTATCCGACGAGAAGATTGCCGCACTGGTGAAGAAGCATTTCGACCTGCGGCCGAAAGGCATCGTGCAGATGCTCGACCTGCTGCGCCCGATCTACGAAAAGACCGCCTCCTACGGCCACTTCGGCCGCGACGAGCCTGAGTTTACCTGGGAAAGTATCGACAAGGCGGCAGCGCTGCGCGCTGACGCGGGGCTGTAAGCCACGGCCCGCAGGGCTTGTCGATACTTCGTCGCAGGCTAACCTGCCCGTTGTTCGGGCAGGTTAAGGCCCGCAGGGCCGGCCGCAGACAAAGTTCACGGACCTGGGCAGCGCTGCGCGCTGACGCGGGGCTGTAAGCCACGGCCCGCAGGGCTTGTCGATACTTCGTCGCAGGCTAACCTGCCCGTTGTTCGGGCAGGTTAAGGCCCGCAGGGCCGGCCGCAGACAAAGTTCACTGACCCGGGCAGTGTTGCGTGCCGACGCCGGCCTGTAAGCCCGCAACACCAATATGGGGAATGGCCCTTGCGAGGGCCATTTTCTTTTTCCGCGCAAGCATCTTGCGCCATCCGTGGTCATAATCCGGATTGAGTCTGGAGCACAGGCTTGAGTCTGGAGAACAACATGAACGATCTGGCAAAGAATGTCCTGGGCGGCATCCTGCAACCGTGCAGCATTGACCCGATGACAGGTTATTTTCGCACCGGGGATTGCCAGGTGACCGAAGAGGACACCGGCAACCATGGCGTCTGCATAGTGGCCACCGCAGCATTCCTGGCCTTTGCCAAATCGCGCGGCAACGACTTGTCTACTCCGCGCCCCGAGTTCGAGTTTCCCGGCGTGCGCCCCGGCGACCACTGGTGCCTGTGTTCGCCGCGCTGGCAGGAAGCGCTGCAGGCCGGCATGGCGCCACCGGTAGTGCTTGAGTCCACCTCGGTCGCGGCCCTGGAGTTCGTCCGTCTCGCCGACCTCAAGCGCTACGCGGTAAAACTCGACCAGGAGAAATGATGAGCGCATTGTACAAACTGTCTGCCAGGCGGATCGATGGCGGCAAGCAGTCGCTGTCGGACTACAAGGGCAAGGTCCTGCTGATCGTCAACGTTGCCAGCAAATGCGGCTTCACGCCGCAGTACGCCGGACTGGAAGCGCTGTGGCAGAAGTATCGCGAACGCGGCCTGGCGGTGCTGGGCTTTCCCTGCAACCAGTTCGGCGGGCAGGAGCCCGGCGACGAGGCCGCCATCGGCGAATTCTGCAGCCTGACTTACGACGTCACCTTCCCGATGTTCGCCAAGGTGGATGTCAATGGCGATGCTACCCATCCGGTCTTCGCCTTCCTCAAGGCGGGTGCGCCCGGCATTCTCGGCACGGAGGGCATCAAGTGGAATTTCACCAAGTTCCTGGTCGACCGCAAGGGCGCGGTGGTCGACCGCTACGCTTCGGCGCACAAGCCGGAAGACATGGCGGATGAAATCGAGCGGCTGCTTTGACCGGTTCGATGAGTTGCCGCGCCCGACTCTGCAGCCTGATCGCAAGCCTTGCCTGCCTGGCGATGCCGGTGCATGCCGCGACGGCCGTGGCCAGCGTGCCCGAACTGGACCTCGCCCGCTATCTTGGCGAGTGGTACGAGGTGGCGAGTTTCCCGATGTTCTTTCAGCGCAATTGCCTTGGCGACACGACTGCGCGCTATGCGCTGACGCCGCAAGGAGAGGTATCGGTGACCAACCGCTGCCGTACCGGAAGCGGCTTCGACGAGGCTCAAGGCAAGGCGACTGTGGTGGAAGGCAGCGGCAACGCCCGCCTCAAGGTGTCTTTTTTCTGGCCCTTCCGCTCCGACTACTGGGTAATCGGACTTGACGCAGACTATCGTTGGGCGGTGGTCGGCAATCCGAACCGGAAGTACCTCTGGATTTTGTCGCGGACGCCGCAACTGCCGCCGCATCTGCTCGATGCCGCGCTGCAGGCAGCAGCAGCGCAGGATTTCGACCTCAAGCAGTTGAACTACACGGCTAACGGACCCGCCGGCAAGTCCCGCTAGCGGCGGCGGCCCAAGGAATTCAAGCCGCCATCTTTGCCTGGCTGCCACCCTTGGCTCGGGCAGTTTCGGCATCCTCGGCCAGGTCTTCATCGGCATCGCTGAAGCGGACAAGTTGCACTCCGGCCGGCAGATCGGTCTTGCGCCGGGAAAGCCCCCTCAACCAGTCGTTTCCCGGGGGCATGAGAATATCCATGAGGCTGACGGCGCGCTGGTTCATATGCGGTTCCTGCGTTGCGTGAATGGGATGCTGGAGTCTGTGCGCGTCCAGGGTCGCGTCCTCGCTATCGTCCGGTTACCGGCCCCGGCGCCGAGCGCCGGGGACATGACAGGCGAAGGCCCCGCAATTGCGGGGCCTTCGGGCGGCCGGAGGAGGAAACCGGCCGCCAGGGGGAAACCTGCGCGCTACCGGTCGAGGTAGCGGCGCGAATCGGCAAGAAATCTCAGGATCGCATCCGGCTGCATGTTCATTTCCTTTGTCGCTGTGAATGTCTTCATGGCTATATAGATGGGGGCGACGGCGATTGGTTCAACGGCGAATTGCAACAATCTGTTTCAAGGCTTGCTGCCGGCCTTTGCCTGCCATGAAGTGTCGCCCGGGCAGAATGGCCGCCTGTCCGGGCCGATATTCGCGCAAAATATGCACTGGCGGGGTCAGCGAGGGAATCGCCGGGCTTTTCGTTGCCGGAGTCAGGGTGCCATGAGTGAAATCGTTCAGGACTGCGCAAATCTGCTGCGGCGCTTGCCGCTCGCGGCCTTGTTCTGCCTGCTGGCTTTGTCCGGCGGGGCGGCGCTCGGCGGCGAACCGGTTGCCACCGTTACCATCGCGCAAAATGGCGAGGCCTTCATCGTCGACGCGACGGTAGATGTTCCGGTCCGCCTGACGACGGCGTGGGATGTATTGATCGATTTTGATCACATGACCTCCATTCTCGGCAACCTGACGTCGAGCAAGGTGGTTTCGCGCGACGGAAACACATGGATCGTCCGCCAGGAGGGGGTTGCCAGGTACGGCCTGCTGTCGTTTTCCTTCGTCTCGGAGCGGGAGATACGCCTCGAGCCGACGACGCGCATCCTGGCAAAAAGTCTCTCCGGGCCCGTGAAACGGATGGAAAGCGAGGCCAGGATCATCTCCCGGGACCAGGGTGTGCAGATCAGGTACCACGCCGAGAGCGTGCCGGATTCGGTATTGGCGCGCATGTTCGGTGCGCCCTTTGTGCGGCACGAGGTTCGCGAGCAGTTTCTGGCCATGGCCAGGGAAATGATCAGGCGCGAGCCGGGCGCCGAGCCGTCGCCGGCCCGTTAGTCCAACACCCCATCAACGTAATACCAGCGACCCTCTTCGCGGAGGAAGCGGCTGATCTCGTGCATTCGCTGCGCGCGGCCGCCGATGCGGCAGCGGGCGACGAATTCGACCGTTGCGGCATCCTGCTTTTCTGATGCTGCGAGTATTTCCAGCCCCAGCCATTTCGGCTGCGGTGCGGTGGCGAGATCCAGCCGGGCGGGACGGGTGGAGGCGTGCCAGGTGGCCAGCAGGTAATCCTCCAACCCGCGTGCATAGGCCGTGTAGCGTGAGCGCATCAGCGATTCGGCGTCTGCGGCGGGGTTGCCTTTGTGATGGCGTCCGCAGCAGGCGGCGTAGGCCAGCGGGCGGCCGCAAGGGCAGGATTCGGGGATAGTTTTCTTCACACAAAGCCTCGACGGGGCAGGACCGGTTACATTGCGCCGCGTTCGTACACCCACTGCAGCAGGGCGTCCTGCGCCGCCTGCGCGCCTGCGGCATTGGCGTGATTGACAAAGAACACCACGATCCAGCGCCGCCCGCCCTTGTCCAGCACATAGCCGGCAAGGCTGCGTACGCCTTCCAGCGAGCCGGTCTTGATGTGGGCCTGGCCGGCGATGCCGTTCTGCTTCAGGCGCTTCTTCATCGTGCCGTCGGTTGCCGTCACCGGCAGCGAGGCCATGAACTCCGGCATCACCGCGCTCTTCCACGCCGCCTGCAGCAGGCGGCCCATGGCCTCCGCCGGGATCCGCTCGCGGCGCGACAGGCCGGAGCCGTTTTCCAGCACCAGTTCCGGCATGCTCAAGCCCCGCGCCTCAAGCCAGGAACGGACGGCGGCGTCACCGTCCTCAAGGCTGGCCGGACGATGTCCGGCTTCCATGCCCAGCGTGAGAAACAACTGGCGCGCCATGACGTTGTTGGAAAACTTGTTGATGTCGCGCACTACCTCGCCCAGAGTCGGCGAGGGCAGCACGCCGACCGTACGCGCATCGGCCGGCACCGGCGCTTCGCGGACGCCTCCCGCCAGCGTGCCGCCGAGTTCGGCCCACAACTGCTGGAAGACACCGAGCACGAATTGCGGGTGTTCCTGCGTCGCGATGTTCCAGCGCTGTTCGCCGCAACTCGCGGGAAACGTGCCGGTCAGCACCAGTCGCGTGTTCAGGCCGTGGCTGAAGGTATCGGCGCGCAGGCGCTCCTTCCACTCGCCGCAGCCGTTGCCGTTGGCAAGCGTGATCTTGTTGATGAGGTCGAGATTGGCCGGCGCCGGCTCCATGGCGACCGTCAGGGTCTTCTGTGCCGGATCGGGAATCAGCGTCAGTGTCACCGCCTTGAAGTTCAGCAGCAAGGCGTCGGGGGCGACGTTGTAGGGGCGCATCGGCTGCATGTCGAAGCGTCCGGGGTCACCGGCGCTGACGGCGAAGGCGCCGCGATCGAGCACCAGATCGCCACGTATCTCCCGGATGCCATGAGCGCGGATCTGTCGCAGCAGGCGGGCGAACTGGTCGTAGGTGAGCCTGGGGTCGCCGCCGCCGCGCAGATGCAGGTCGCCCGTCAGTACGCCCTCATTGAGCGGGCCGCCGGCAAAGGCCTCGGTCTGCCAGACATAGGCCGGCCCCAGCAGATCGAGCGCGGCAAACGTGGTGACCAGCTTCATGGTCGACGCCGGGTTCAGGGCGGCACGGGCATTGACCGCCAGGCGCGGTGCGGCAGCGTCCACTTCCCTGACCCAGACGGCGGTCGCCGCCAGCGGAATACCGGCGCCCTTCAATGCCTGTGCCACCGGCGCCGGCAAGTCGTCGGCGCGGGCCAGCGCGACGCAAAGCAAGAGCAGGGCAGGCAGCAGTCTTGGCATGGCTGCGATGGTATCGAATCGCCGGCCGGCTCAAGCGCCGAAGGGCCGCACTCCGATCAGCCAGGCATGGCCGTAAAGGGCGAACAGGGCCCAGGCCACGACGCCGGTCACGATCGCTGCCACGTCACGCGACCAGCCGCGCGCCGGATAGACCCGGCCCGCAGCCCGGTCGCGGCGTCGCGCCGAGATGAAGTCCAGCACCGCCCAGATCAGGAAGGCGGCGAACAGCGTTACGGCGGAGAGCTTGCTGTTGGCCAGCAAATGGGCCAGAGCCCAGATCTTGACTCCCGCCACCATCGGGTGGCCGACCGCCGCCTTGATATGGGTCCCCGGAAGGTAGGCCGCGACCAGCAGAATGAAGGCCGGCAGGGTCAGCAAGGCGGTCAGATGTCGCGTCCAGACCGGCGCGCTCCAAAGCACGGGGGAGTCGACGCGGGCCATGCCATATCCCAAGATGATCAACCCCAGAGCAATGGCTGAGACGAGTGAGTACACACCCTTCCAGGTCTGTTCGCCCACACGGGCAATCTGCGCCTGGCGCCAGTCGCCGGCAAAGATGCGCAGCGAATGGACGCCGAGAAAAAGTATCAGGCCGAGGACCAGGATGCTCATTGCGACTCTTTCTGCAACAGTGAAGTGCCCCGATCTTACTTGCGAACCCGGCCATTCGGGTCCATCTTGACGGTATCCACCAGGGAGCATCCGCATGTCCAGCCGTCGCCTGCAACAGATCATCCATTCCCTCGCCACTTCCGACGGCGCCGGCGTCAGCCTGCGTCGCAGCCTGGGCCAGTCGCAGTCGGCGCGGGTCGATCCCTTCCTGATGCTCGACGAGTTTTCCTCCGACGATCCCGACGATTACATTGCCGGCTTCCCGTCCCACCCGCACCGCGGCTTCGAGACCGTGACCTACATGCTCGACGGCCACATGCTGCATGAAGATCATCTGGGCAACCGCGGTGACCTGCTGCCCGGCGGTGCACAGTGGATGACTGCCGGCCGCGGCATCATCCATTCCGAAATGCCGCAGCAGGAGAGCGGACGGATGCGCGGTTTCCAGCTCTGGATCAACCTGCCGGCAGCCGAGAAAATGAAGCCCGCGGCCTATCGCGACATCCGGCCGGAAGAGATCCCGTCGGTCGCCCTGCCCGGCGGCGGCGAGGCCAGGGTGATTGCCGGCAGCGTCACGGTCGACGCCGGTGCGGTTTCCGGTCCGGTGCAGGGCCTGTCGACCGAGCCGCTTTACATCGACGTCCGCCTGCCCGCCGGCGGACATTTGGCGCAAGCCGTGGCGGCGGGCCACAGCGCATTCGTCTATGCCTACGAAGGCAGCCTGACCATCGGCCCGGCCGACGATCGCCGCGAACTGGCGGCACAGGATGCCGGCGTCTTGTCGGCCGGGGATCGGGTCGAAATCAGCGCGGCCGATGGCCCCGCCCGCTTCCTCTTGCTGGCGGCGCGGCCGCTGGGCGAGCCCGTGGTCCAGCACGGCCCCTTCGTCATGAACAGCCGCGCCGAAATCGAACAGGCGATCGACGACTATCGCCACAACCGGCTGGTCTGACGCTTCCGGCCGGCCGCAAGCGGGGAATCAAGCGCCTGGCGGCACGCTATGGCGGCGATATAATCGGCGAAATTTGTGCAACGCAGCAATATAATGGAGCCAACTAGATTCCTCCCGCGAGGCCGTCATGACCCACGATGAACTGATTCCTTTTCTGCTGCAAAACGTCAGGCTGTTCGAAAGCTTCGGCCGGGACACCGTGGCGGCGATCGTTGCCGGTTCGGAGCTGCGTACTTTCGAAGGCAACGAGTCCATCATCCTGTGCGGCGAAGAAGGCCGCTTCATCGGCGTTCTGGTCGCCGGCCACGGCGAAATCTCGATTACCGACAATACGGGCGGGCGCATCGTCATGAGCCCGCTGGCAGCGGGCGATGTATTCGGCGAGATGTCGGTGCTCACCGGCGACCGCACCGTTGCCGATGTCATTGCCGGCAACCGCTGCCTGGCGCTGCTGATCCCGCAGGACGTGGTCAGCAGTCACATTCTGGTCAATCCCAAGGCGATCCTCTATCTGTCCAAACTGCTGGCGGACCGTGCCCGCGCCCAGGCCGTCGACGTCACCAGCAGCCAACTGCACGCAAGGGCCGTCGCCCAGTCGGACGATCCCTACGCGCTGAGCCTGAAGACCGAGGTTCACGGCAAGATCCTGTCCATCAACGCCGGCCTGAGCCAGATCCGCTTCGGCGTCTACGACACCCACGACGAAGCGCTTGATGTCCATGGCATCATCGACTTCATCGATCAGGGTCTTGCCCATGTCACCATGACGGCCGGCGGCAGGGTGATCAAGCGCGAGCGGGCGTCCTTCCCGTTCGCCGAATTCTTCAACGTGCTGTTCGAGTCGATGCTGGAGCTCGACAACGGCTTCTTGTTTACGCCCTTCGACGTCATCGCTGTCGGGCATCGCGTGGTCCACGGCGGCAGCAAGTTTTCCAGTGCCACCGTGATCACCGCGCAAGTCCTCGCCGATATCGAGGCGCTGTCGGTTCTTGCCCCGCTGCACAACCCGCACAACCTCGAAGGCATGCGCGAGGCGATGAAGTATTTCCCGGATGTGCCGCACGTCGCCGTGTTCGATACCGCCTTTCACCAGACGCTGCCGACATACGCCTATCTGTACGGCCTGCCCTACGACTGGTACAAGAAGGAAGGCATCCGCCGCTACGGCTTCCACGGCACCTCGCACCGCTTCGTCTCGCTCAAGGCCGCCGAGGTGGTCAAGCGCCCGCTCGGCGAACTCGAGATCATCTCCTGCCATCTCGGCGTCGGCGCCTCGATCTGCGCCATCGACCACGGCCGCTCGGTCGATACCTCGATGGGCATGACGCCCTCCGACGGCCTGATCATGCCCAGCCGCGCCGGCAGCCTCGATCCGGCAATCATGATCCACCTGATGCAGCACTACCAGCTGGGGCCGGACGAACTCAATACGCTGATCAATTCGGAAAGCGGGCTCAAGGGCATTTCCGGGATTTCCAGCGACATCCACGAGATCGAAGCGGCCGCCGCAGAGGGCCATCATCGCGCCCTGCTGGCGCACAAGGCCTTCTGTTACCAGATCCGCAAGAACATCGGCGCCTATGTCGCGGCCATGGGCGGGGTCAGCGTGCTCGCCTTCACCGGCGACATCGGCGAGACCAGTCCCGCCGTGCGCAGCCTGGCCTGCCAGGGGCTGGCCTACATGGGCATCAAGCTCGACGAGGAGAAGAATCGCGCCCTCGGCACGCTGAGCGAGTACGCTGTCATTTCCACCGACGATTCGCCGGTGACCATCCTAGTCATCGCCAACAACGACGAACGCCTGCTGGCTTGGGAAGCCCTGCGCGCCATTGAACGCAAGCAGATCACGCTGGCGATCCGCGACCAGGAGGCGCTGCCGATCCCGATCGAGGTTTCGGCCCACCACGCGCACCTGGCGCAGGCAGACGTCGACAAGCTGTTCGGCCCCGGACATCAGCTGACGCCCGAGCACGAGCTGTCGCAGCCGGGCCAGTTCGCCTGTGCCGAGAAGGTGGATCTGGTCGGACCCAAGGGCAGAATCGCCAACGTGCGCGTGCTCGGCCCGACGCGCAAGGAAACCCAGGTCGAGATCGCCATGACCGAGCAGTTCAAGCTCGGCGTGCAACCGCCGATCCGCCAATCCGGCGACCTCGCCAACACCCCCGGCATCACGCTCGAAGGCCCGGCCGGCAGCACTCTGCTGCCGCGCGGCGTGATCTGCGCCCAGCGCCACATCCACATGTCGCCCGAGGATGCCATGCGCTTCCGCTTGCGCGACCGCTATGTGGTGCGTGTGCGCATCGAGGGCGAGCGCGAGGTGACCTACGGCGACGTCGTGGTTCGCGTCAATCCGGATTTCCGCCTGGCGATGCACATCGACACCGACGAAGGCAATGCCGGCAACATCACTACCGGCATGAAGGGCTTCATCGAGGACATCCAGAGCCGCGGCTGAACATCGCCGCTTACTGGCCGCCGCTGTGCAGGCGCTGCTGCGCCTCGCTGCGGGTCCCGAAAATGTGCGGATCGGCAACCTGCCTGCCGAAGGATTCGCCCAGTCTGGCGCGCAGGAAGGTGCTCGACGTGTAACGCGTGACGTCGGTGTAATGACGGTCCATGACGCCCTTGACCATGCCGGTGTAATCGTCGATGAGTTCCGGCGCGATGCTGAACCGGTCGTAATTGACGATGGCGGCGACCTTGTGGCCGATCGGCGTGAGCCGCGCTTCAACCGCCTGCAGGATGCGTCCGATATCGGCGGCGCTGCGCACCGACAGGCCCTCGAAGTTCACGAAGAAGACGTTCTGCCCGGCGTCGTAGCTCAGGCGTTCCTCTATTGGCATCTCCAGCAGTTGCGGACGCAGACCCATCGTTTCCGGCGCGAATATCCGCGCGTCCATCAGTGCCGGCGGCTGGCGCATGACGGGGGTGAAGTCCATGCGATCGAGGATGTCGCGCTGCAGATCGACGCCGGGCGCGATTTCGATCAGTTCGAGTCCTTCCGCGCAGAGCTTGAAGACGCAGCGCTCGGTAATGTAGAGCACCGTCTTGCCGGTCTTCGCCGCCACCGGGCCGCTGAAAGTGCGGTGCTCGACTTCCCTGACGAACTTCTTCGCCTTGCCGTCGGCAAGAATCCGCAGGCCGCCGCCCTCCAGCGCAATTTCGAGATTGCCGGCAGTGAAGGTGCCGACGAAGACGACCTTCTTCGCGCTCTGGCTGATGTTGATGAAGCCGCCGGCGCCGGCCAGCTTGGGCCCGAACTTGGAGACGTTGAGATTGCCTTCGCGATCGGCCTGGGCCAGGCCGAGGAAGGCGATGTCGAGGCCGCCGCCGTCGTAGAAGTCGAACTGGCTGGGCTGGTCGACGATGGCCTGGGTGTTGATGGCGGCGCCGAAGTTGAGCCCGCCCGCCGGCACGCCGCCGATGACGCCCGGTTCCGCGGTCAATGTGATGAGGTCGATCACCTTTTCCTCGGCGGCAACCGAGGCAATGCCCTCGGGCATGCCGATGCCGAGATTCACCACGTCGTTGGCGCCGAGTTCCATGGCGGCGCGGCGGGCGATGATCTTGCGTTCGTCCATCGCCATCGGCGGTACCGCCGACATCGGTACCCGGATTTCGCCGGAGAAGGCCGCGCTGTAGGGCTCGATGAAGGTCTGCATGTGGTACTCGGGCTTTTCCGCCACCACCACGCAATCCACCAGTACGCCGGGAATCTTGACCTGGCGCGGGTTGAGGGTATTTCTGTCGGCGACGCGCTCGACCTGGACGATGACTATGCCACCGGAATTGTGTGCGGCCATGGCGATCGCCTGTGCTTCCAGCGTCAGCGCCTCGCGCTCCATGGTGACGTTGCCGTCGCAGTCGGCGGTGGTGCCGCGGATGATGCCGACGTTGATCGGGAAGGCCTTGTAGAACAGGTAGTCCTCGCCGTCGATGGTCATCACGCGCACCAGATCGACGCCGCTGCCGATGGTTTTTTCGTTGAGCTTGCCGCCGCCGTGGCGCGGATCGACGAAGGTGCCCAGACCGATCCGCGTCAGCGTTCCCGGCTTGCCGGCGGCGATGTCGCGGAACAGATGGCAGATCACGCCTTGCGGCAGGTTCCAGGCCTCGATGCGGTTGGCTACCGCGAGCTGCTGCAGCTTCGGCACCAGTCCCCAGTGGCCGCCCACCACCCGCTTCACCAGACCGTCGTGACCGAGATGGTTGAGACCGCGCTCCTTGCCGTCGCCCTGGCCGGCGGCGTACACCAGTGTCAGGTCGCGCGGCCGGCCAAGCCCCTGCGCGTCGCCCTCCTGGTTTTCGAGGAAGAGGGTCTCGAGCGCGACCGCAATGTTTTCGGCAAAGCCGATGCCGACGAAACCGGAGGTCGCCAGCGTGTCGCCGTCGCGGATCAGCTGCACCGCCTGGCGGGCGCTCATCACCTTGCCGGTGTCGCCGCCGCGCAGTGATGCAATCAAAGGATGTTGGGACATGGGGGTCTCGCTGAAACGCCAGGACCCTATTTAGCCACAGAGGGCGCGGAGCTCACAAGAACCCTGCGGGCCTTGCGAATCCGCACCATTTGCCGGCAGGAGTGATCGCGGCATGGGCGGCGCCCGCGACCGTTGCGCCATGCTGGTGGAAGCTCCTACCATGACTCGCTTCCATGGCAGGCGTTGGAGCACTTGCGGGCAGTGGCATTCCAGCCGGTAACGGTGGTCAGGTTCTTGATTCCATTGTTGTGCGTCGCCGCGTTAACCGTCGTCGTGCCGTAGCCGGAGCCGTGGCAGGTGGCACAGGAAACGCCTTGACTGAGATGTTTTGAATGGTGGCCCGTCGCCGGTGGAATGGCATGGCAACTGCCGCATGCCGGCGCCGGACCCGGCGTTACGCCGGCCAACACCGTGGCAATGTTCGCTACCTGTGCCGTCGTCAGCGCTGACAGCGATCCCATGCTGCCCGTGTTTCTGGTGATGGCGAGCTGGATGGCGCTGGCGCTGGCGCCGACCTTGGCCGACGCAGCCAGGGCGCCGTGGCAGGTGGCGCAGTTGGCGGCATAGAGGGTCGCGCCATCGAGCGTCGGTGTGGGGGTCGGCGTCGGGGTCGGCGTTGGAGTCTGGGCAGGATTGAGTGCGGATGCAATGGCCTGCATCTCGGCGGCCGTCAGACCTGTCAGGACGTTCATGCCGCCGACATTGCCGCTGATCGCATTCTGCAGCCTGACGACAGTCACGCCGGTCTTGCTCGAGGAGGCCAGTGCGCCGTGGCATCGGGCGCAGTTTGCCGCGTACAAGGCGGCGCCGTCGGCTGCTGACGACACGGGAGGGGGTGTGGTCGTGCCTCCGGGAGTCGTTGCCGGCGTCGACATGATGGCATCGCTGATGCTCTGGATGTCGGCTGCCGACATGCTGGAAAGTGCGCCCATGCCACCCAGGTTCGAAGCGATGGCGCTCTGTATGGCGGCGACGCTTGCCAGACCCTTCAGGTTCGAACTGGCGCTGGCACCATGGCAGCCGGCGCATTTGGAGGTATAGAGAGCAGTCCCTGCCGCCGTCGGCGACGCCCCGGGCATGTTGCCTCCGGCGATGCTGCCGGCGGCAAAATTCGAAAAGGGTGCCGTGAAGATCACTGCATTGTTCTGCTTGTTGGTGATGGTAACCGTGGCGCCGGAAATCGAAATTGTTATTGCATCGAGCAGGGCATCGACGCCGGTGTGATTCGCGCTGAACTGGCCGGTCAGGAGATTGGTCGTGACGCCGAACTGGCTCAGCAGCGGGGCCAGAGCAGTTTGAACCGTGGTTACGGCATCGGGCATCTTCAATGCCGCTGCATTGATTGCCGTCTGCAGGTGATTGGCGTAGAGCGCGTCAAGATCGGCGCCGCCGGCAGCCAGGGCCACGGCCATGGTGGTAAGCGGCGTCAGGTTGTTGATGCCGTTGGCTTCGGCGAGCGAATAAAGGTTGCCGGCGGCTGCGGTGGTCTTGAGCATGAAGGGCGACGTCAGCCCAGTCGTATTGAACGCAAACGAGCCGTCGCTGGCGGTTGTGGTGCTCAGTTCAACAGGGCGTGGCGAGGAGTCCTTGAGCAGAACCGTGCCGACCACAGGTGCTCCGTTGGCGGCCACTCCGGTCAGCATCCCGGCGGCCTCCGCTGCGGTGCCGCCGCCGCCGCCTCCGCCGCCGCATCCGGCAAGCGTCAGGGCCAGCAGCATGCCGAGCACTACAGCAATCAATCTGGATTTTGCGTTCATGGGATTTTCCTTCCGTTTGGATCGCGCCGCTTTCCGGTCGATGAATAAAAATGGGACGATTTCCCATTTTTATTCAGGATCCCTGTCGCCGTCAAGTGATTCCGGTGATTTTTTTCCGGCGCAACCGGTTTGCGGCGGGGCCGGCAAACCGGCTCCGGCCCTGCTCAATTCACTGGGAAAATTTTTGTCGGCGCGGATGGACCGGTGGCCGGGTGAGCTTTCTAGTCGTCGATCTCGATCCGGCTTGCGGTCAGGATGGCGCCGCTGAGCGTGCCATAGACCTGCACGCGGACACCTTTGCCCAGCGTGCCGTTGCCGGTGATGCGGGCAGTGTCAAACTTCACCGTGATTCCGTTCAGGCTGAAGGTGCCGGCGGCCTGGTTGAAGTTGTTGGCGATGCCTTCGAGCTCCGTGCTCGTTGCCCCGCTCGAACCGCCGCCACTTGATTGGGTGCCGAGCATGAAGGTGACCGTATTGACCAGCCATTGGCCATTGACCAGCGAGGCATTGACCGTGACGTACTTGCCGTTGCCGAGGTCGGCGCCGGTGCCGCCGACATAAAACGGCGTTGCCGCCAGAATCGCCGGAACCGGCGTTGCGCGGTTGTCCGGAGTGATCGTGAATGCCTGCGTCGCAGAGGTGAAGCCGCTCACTACGCCGCTGAGATCATCGACGCTGCCGCTCGACTCGCTGTCGAACTGGACGGTTGCGGCGCTTACGGCATTGTTGGCAACGGTGCCGCGTATCTTCACATAGACGTTGTTCTGCAGACCGGTCGCTGAACCGGCGGAGAACGCGGCGGCGCTCGCGTTGACCAGCGTGCCGCGCACCTTGAAGTTGGCAACGCTGACAAAATTGGTAACGGTGCCGGTCAATTCGGCCTGCACCGAATCGCTCCTGTACTGGGTAATGCTGGTCGCCACCAGTTTGTTGGTGGCCTGATCGAAGCTGCCGCGGACGATCAGGCTGACGCCGTTGGCCAATATAAGAGAACCCGGCGAGAGTGTCGCGGAGGCGGCATTTACCGTGACGCCGGCCACGGTGAAGCTGGCGTTGCTGACATAGTCGCTGACAGCGCCGGTCAGGCGCAGGTCGCCGATGGCGGTGCTCAGTTTTCTGATCTTGATGGATGTTGCCGTCAGGTTGGTGCCCGAGAGGGGAGCGCTGCTGAACACCGATACCCGCTCGCCGTTGGCAAGGCTCTGTCCGGTCGGCGTGATGACCGTGCTGCCGCCGTAATTCACCTTGAGTCCGCCGAGCGTGAAACTGCTGCTGTTCAACTGGCTGATCGTGCCGCCGACGCGCACCGCGCAACCGCCGCTGCAGGTGCCGGGCTTGAGCTCGATGCGCGAGGCGGCGACATAGGGACCGGCGCCATCGGTTCTGGGCAGCCCGTGTACCTCGATCCGGTCGCCGCCCTGAATGTCGGAGAACTGGGCATAGCCGCCATATACGGTAAGCGGCAGCGCGGGATCGGCAGAGTTGGCCAGGACCCGGGTTCCGGCGACAGTCAAGGTATTGGCAGTGCCGATTGCGGAGACGATGCCGATCACTTCGGGGTAGATATGCACAGCCGTGGCATTGCCGCCGGCATCTGTTTCCACTTCCGCCTGCTGCCCCATTCTGACCAGGGTCCGGGACAACGGCAGGGTGCCGGCACTTTCTCCGGTGAGGTCGTAGCTGGCAGTGCTGTCGGGATACCGGGTGCCTTCAACGATCACGCTGCCAAAGCCGGTGATGGTGCCGGCAATCACGCCCGTGCCGCCCGAACCGACGCCGGCGATCAGCGCGGCTATGCCTGCGCCGCCGCCGCAGCCCGCCAGGCAGAAAACCAGTGCCAGGGCGGCAATGCCCCTCAATGTTTCGGTTGTCATGATTTGCCCCCTGCTTTCACTGTGCCGCCGCGCGCTTTGTCAGCCACGACCGGTGTCGAATAGAAATAGTTGCCCAAGCGGAACCGATGAGACGACTCGACGCCTTTGTCCTGGGCGCAAAGCTGATTGGCCAGCTTGATGAGCTCCCGGGAAAATTCTGCCCAGCGTGCCCGACTGAATTCCTCGAGTTTGTCCACCGAGACTTTGCTGAGGTCGTTGCCGAAAACGGCTTGTTCCAGCAAGGGTTGGTCGCCGCCGCGCAGATTCGAGGCTGCCGCCGAGATGTGGTCCTGAAGGTTTGCCGCAAACATGGCGAGCATTTCGCCCAAGTCGTCGCGAGGAATGAAACTTTCCTTGACCAGGGCAATCCGCTCCGCTTTGCCTTCCCCCTCGTGGCGGACCATGCCCTGAGCTTCCATGGACTTGAGCACCGACCCGGGATGAACGTCCTGAGTGATCGACAGGGCCAGGCTTTCAAAGGACGGAGCCGGCCCGCTCTTGACCAGTCGTCTGGGCTTGCCGTTCTTTTGCACATAGATGGGGTCGCTGATCCACCTGGTGAAGACCAGCGACGTCACCGAACCCGAATGATTGATCGCTTGGCTGCTCCCCCTGTCCAGTTCGCGCACATCCTTGCGATGCAAGCCGGAGAGCAGGCTGACCGACGAGTCGTTGACCTTGACCCCGCTCTTGTCCAGTTCAAGTTGGGCCGCCTGGGCAAATACCGGCTTGAGCGCCTTTATGAACAAGGGGTAGTTCACACCCTCGAGCAGACAATAGCGCACGAGCGGCAACAGGCTCGCCACGCAAATCTCCAGAACTTCGTCGCTTTTGAGTTTGGACTTCATTACGCTAGCAGAACATCAGCGGGCAGCGGTGTTCAGTAATATGGGACAATTTCCCATTATTTAGAATATGCTCGCGTTTGTCAAAGATTGTGGCTCGCGATCCGTGCGCCGGACGGGGGTAGCCGAGCCTCTACCTGAGCTGCGGCCGGCAATTTCTTTCTGCCGCCCTCTTGAAGAATAGGCCTATAGGCCCTATTATTAGCACTCGTTGTCGAGGAGTGCTAACAGTTGGCACCCTCGCCCGACTCAGACCTGCGGCTTGGCCGCACAGGCTTTTTCTGTAACAACCCAGTTTAGAGGAGATCAACCCCATGAAAATCCGTCCTTTGCATGATCGCGTTATCGTCAAGCGTCTCGAAGAAGAGAAGAAAACCGCCTCCGGGATCGTGATTCCCGACAATGCCGCCGAGAAGCCCGATCAGGGCGAAGTCAAGGCCATCGGCACGGGCAAGATCATGGACGACGGCAAGGTTCGTCCCATGGCGCTCAAGGTCGGTGACCGCGTGCTGTTCGGCAAGTACTCCGGCCAGACCGTGAAGGTCGATGGCGATGAGCTGCTGGTCATGCGCGAAGAAGACATCATGGGCGTAGTTGAGCTCTAATCGATACAGAATTACAGGAGATACATACAAATGGCAGCTAAAGAAGTTCAATTCGGTGATTCCGCGCGTCAGCGCATGGTCCGTGGTGTCAATATTCTCGCCGACGCAGTCAAGGTGACTCTCGGCCCCAAGGGTCGCAATGTGATTCTGGAGCGTTCTTTCGGCGCCCCGACCATTACCAAGGACGGTGTGTCCGTCGCCAAGGAAATCGAACTGAAGGACAAGTTCGAGAACATGGGCGCGCAGATGGTCAAGGAAGTCGCTTCCAAGACCTCCGATGTTGCCGGTGACGGCACCACCACCGCCACGGTTCTGGCCCAGTCGATCGTCCGCGAAGGCATGAAGTTCGTTGCCGCCGGCATGAACCCGATGGACCTCAAGCGCGGCATCGACAAGGCTGTGGTTGCCGTCGTCGAAGAACTCAAGAAGATTTCCAAGCCCTGCACCACGACCCAGGAAATCGCCCAGGTCGGCTCGATTTCGGCCAACGCCGATGCCGACATCGGCAAGATCATCGCCGATGCGATGGACAAGGTCGGCAAGGAAGGCGTGATCACCGTCGAAGACGGCAAGTCACTGGAAAGCGAACTGGAAGTGGTTGAAGGCATGCAGTTCGACCGCGGCTACCTGTCGCCCTACTTCATCAACAATCCGGACAAGCAGATTGCGATTCTGGACAATCCCTTCGTCCTGCTGCACGACAAGAAGATCTCCAACATCCGCGATCTGCTGCCGGTACTCGAGCAGGTCGCCAAGGCCGGCCGTCCGCTGCTGATCGTCGCCGAAGATGTCGATGGCGAAGCGCTGGCCACCCTGGTGGTGAACAACATCCGCGGCATCCTCAAGACCGTTGCCGTCAAGGCTCCGGGCTTTGGCGACCGTCGCAAAGCCATGCTGGAAGACATCGCCATCCTGACCGGCGGCACGGTGATCGCCGAAGAAGTCGGCCTGACCCTGGAAAAAGCTACCCTGGCTGATCTCGGCCAGGCCAAGCGCGTCGAAGTCGCCAAGGAGAACACCACCCTGATCGACGGCGCCGGCAAAGAAGACGGCATCAAGGCCCGCGTCACCCAGATCCGTGCCCAGATCGAAGAAGCCACCAGCGACTACGACAAGGAAAAGCTCCAGGAGCGCGTGGCCAAGCTGGCCGGCGGCGTGGCGCTGATCAAGGTCGGTGCCGCGACCGAAATGGAAATGAAGGAAAAGAAGGCCCGCGTCGAAGACGCGCTGCACGCCACGCGTGCCGCCGTTGAAGAAGGCATCGTTGCCGGCGGCGGCGTGGCTCTACTGCGCGCCCGCGCTGCCATCAAGCTGAAGGGTGACAACCACGAACAGGACGCCGGTATCAAGATCGTGCTGCGCGCCCTGGAGCAGCCGCTGCGCGAAATCGCCGCGAATGCCGGCGACGAGCCGTCCGTGGTGATCAACAAGGTGCTCGAAGGCAAGGGCAACTTCGGCTACAACGCTGCGACCGGCGAGTACGGCGACATGGTGGCGATGGGCGTGCTGGACCCGACCAAGGTGACCCGCACCGCGCTGCAGAACGCCGCTTCCGTAGCCGGCCTGATGCTGACCACCGATTGCATGGTGGCCGAACTTGTCGAAGACAAGCCGGCCGGCGGTGGCGGCATGGGCATGGGCGGCATGGGTGGCATGGGTGGCATGGGCGGCATGGACATGTAATCGGTTTCATCGATTGCATATCCAGTGGAAGGAACAGGAGGAAACCCGGGTTTCCTCCCGTTGCCCGCCTTCCTTCTGGTACCGCTCCGAAAAGTCCGGCCGTCATGGCCGGGCTTTTTTTTCGCCCTGCCGCCGGCAAATGCGCGACAAGGCAGCGGACAGGCTATCATTTCGCCTGAATCTGCGTTTCCAAAGAGGATATTCATGGGCGGCGATGGCATTTATCGCAAGACCGAAAAGGGGCGATCGGAAATCGCTACCCGCGCCAACAAACTGGGCCTGCGCGAGCGGACCATGCTTATCATAGTGGACGACAAGACCCCCCGCAGCGCCTTGATCTCGAGGAGCGCACATCCGAGCACCGGAGATATTCTTGATTCCCTGCTGGCTCAGGGTTTCATCGAAGTCACTCCCCCGGCCTGACCGCTGCGCCGGCGCTCCCCAAGTCAAAAGGCGGCCATGAGGCTATTGCTCGCAGAGGATGACCGCATCATTTCCCAGGGCTTGATCGCCGCCCTGCGCAAATCCGGATATGCCGTAGACCATGTCAATAACGGCGCGGATGCCGATACGGCCCTGCTCTCCCAGTTGTACGATCTGCTGATCCTCGATCTCGGCCTGCCGCGCCTGTCGGGCATCGAGGTGCTGAAGCGTCTGCGGGCGCGCAAGGTCACCATGCCGGTACTGGTGCTCACGGCACAGGACGGCGTCGACGACCGGGTGCGAGGCCTCGATGCCGGCGCCGACGATTACCTGACCAAGCCCTTCGCCCTGCCGGAACTGTTTGCCCGCGTCCGCGCGCTGACCCGCCGCGGCACCGGCAATCCGACGCGGATCGAGGTCGGATCACTCTCTTACGACCAGTCCGACCGCATTGCCCGCCTCAACGGCGAGATTGTCGACTTGTCGGCGCGTGAACTGGCGCTGCTCGAAATCCTGCTGCTGCGCGCCGGACGGCTGGTGGCGAAGGACCAGCTGATCGACCAGTTGTGCAGCTGGGGCGAGGAAGTCAGCAACAACGCCATCGAGGTCTATATTCATCGTCTGCGCAAGAAGCTCGAACCCGGCGGTGCCCGCATCGTGACGGTGCGAGGGCTCGGCTACTGCCTGGAGAAACCGGCCGAAGCCGCAGATTCAGCAGCAGATGGCAAAGTCTGACAGCGCCGGCAAAACCGTCGCACCCACGGCGGCACGCGGCGGCAATCCCTTCGTAAACTCGGAGTACCCGAATTCGCTGTTCGGCGAGATTCTCGACTGGATGCTGGCGCCGCTGCTGCTGCTGTGGCCGATTTCGATTGCCGCCACCAATCACGTCGCCAACTACATCGCCAATCAGCCCTACGATCAGGCTCTGGCCGACGACGTGAATGCCATCGCACACCTGGTCAAGATCGAGGGTGAGCGGGTCACGGTGAATCTGCCGGCGGCGGCACGCACCCTGTTGCGCTCCGATGAAACCGACCAGCTCCTCTATCAGGTGATCGGCCCCAACAGCAAGCTCATTCACGGCGACAGGGAAATTCCCTGGCCGGTGCTGCCGGCAACGATCGAAGCCGGCAAGGTATTGTTCCGCGACGAACGCATCGAAGCCGACAACGTGCGCATTGCCTACGCCTTCATTCCGGTCAAGAGCAGCCTGCCGCCGGTCATCGTGCAGGTCGCCGAAACATTGAACAAGCGCGCTGCGCTGTCCTCCAGCATCATTTCCGGCGTGCTGCTGCCGCAATTCGCCATCATTCCGCTGGCGGTGATCCTGGTTTACCTGGGCCTCATGCGTGGCATCACTCCCCTGCGCCTGTTGCAGGAACGCATTCATCGCCGCCGCCCGTCCGACCTGTCACCGATACCGGTAACACGCGTACCCGACGAGGTGCGCCCACTGGTGGTGGCTTTCAACCAGATGATGGGCAGGCTCGAAGAAAACCTCCAGGCGCAGCAGCGTTTCATTTCTCAGGCCGCGCACCAGATGCGCACGCCGCTGACCGGGCTCAAGACCCAGACCGAGATCGCGCTCTCGGAAACCGACCCGGCACAGATGCGTCATGCGCTGGAACTTATCGCCGAAAGCACCGACCGCGCTTCGCACATGATCAACCAGTTGCTGATGCTGGCGCGCGCCGAAGCCAGCCACGAGAAGCTGCACAGCGTGGAGCCGCTCGACCTCGATACGCTGGCGCGCGAAGTGAGCGAGGAGTGGGTGGTGCGAGCCATGGCGAAGCAGATCGACCTCGGCTTCGAGGACTGTGGCCGCCCCCTGTTGATCAACGGCGTACCCCTGCTGTTGCGCGAATTGTTCAACAACCTGGTGGACAATGCGATCAAGTACACAACCCCGGGCGGTCGCGTCACGGTGCGCGCCTGTGCGGGCCGGCTGGCGGCGATAGAGGTGGAAGACGACGGCATAGGCATTCCGCTGGAAGAGCGCTCGAGCATTTTCGAACGCTTCTACCGCGTACTGGGAACCGACGCCGAAGGTAGCGGACTGGGCTTGCCGATCGCCGCCGAGATCGCCGAACTGCACCAGGCCACGATAGATTTGTTGCCCGGCAGCGGCGGGCGCGGCAGCCTGTTCCGCGTCAGTTTTCCGCGCTTCTGGCCGGCCGAGGTTAGCCCGTCGAGCCAGAGCCGGCAGCCTTCGGGCAGCTTCCCCATAGGCTTGTAAGCTTCCAGTCAGAATTGGGGAGCGACAATGCACCATCTTGGGGCTGCTATATATATCTTTAGTACTGCTCCGAGAATACGGTAGACGCGCGACACAGGGAAATCCCGGGGCGCGTTCCAGGAACGGTGGACTGTTCCGGTTCGCCGCGTAGCCACAAAAGGAGGAGTGAAAAATGCAGCTCACCGAGAGGCACAAAGAGTACTGGAACAAGAACCTGAGGATAACGGCCATATTGCTTGCAATCTGGTTCGTCGCCACCTTTGTCATGGGTTGGTACGCACGCGAACTCAACGAGTTCAACATCATCGGGCCCCTGGGTTTCTACATGTCGGCACAGGGCTCCCTGATCATCTACGTCGTCATCATCTGGTACTACGCCCGCTACATGAACAATCTGGACAAGGAATACGATGTCCATGAAGGGGAGCTCGAATAATGGCTGCGCCCCAAACCACTCAATCGCAGTTTTATGCGAACCTGAAGCGCTACTACTCCTTCTACACCGGTGGTTTCATCGCCTTCGTCATTGTTGTCGGCATCCTCGAACAGATGGGCGTGCCGAACAAGGTTCTCGGCTACATCTTCCTGTTTGCCACGATCCTGCTCTATGCCGGCATCGGTTTCATGGCAAAGACGGCGGACGTCAGCGAGTACTACGTCGCCGGGCGGCGGGTTCCTGCCTTCTTCAACGGCATGGCGACCGGTGCTGACTGGATGTCGGCGGCGAGCTTCATCGGCATGGCCGGCACGCTTTATTTG
The DNA here is from genome assembly GCA_903848955.1 of uncultured beta proteobacterium. Lineage (GTDB taxonomy): Bacteria > Pseudomonadota > Gammaproteobacteria > Burkholderiales > Rhodocyclaceae > Sulfuritalea. The sequence goes on along the minus strand of CAINHS010000058.1, from coordinate 7,277 downwards.
TCAGGCTATGATGGACTGGCCTTCGTGCTCGGCTGGACCGGCGGTTTCTGCTTGGTGGCACTGTTCCTCGCGCCTTACCTGCGCAAGTTCGGTCAGTTCACCATCCCGGACTTTCTCGGTGCGCGTTTCGGCGGTCACCTGCCGCGCTTCATCGGCGTCTGCGCCGCCGTCGTCTGTTCCTTCACCTACGTGATTGCGCAGATTTACGGCGTCGGCATCATCACCAGCCGCTTCACTGGTCTCGAGTTCCAGGTCGGCGTCTTCGTCGGCTTGGCGGGCATACTGGTGTGTTCCTTCCTCGGCGGCATGAAGGCAGTGACCTGGACCCAGGTGGCCCAGTACATCATCCTGATCTTCGCCTACATGATCCCGGTGGTGTGGCTGGCGGTGAAGCATACCGGAATCCCGGTTCCGCAGATCGTCGCCTACACGCACTCCCTGCCCAAGATCACGGCGCTGGAGAACGAGTTCAATGACAAGACTTCGGCCAAGGGCGCCAAGGAAGAGTCGGTGCGCGCGATATTCCGCGAGCGTTCAGCGGCCGGCGCTGCCAGGCTGAAGGGTCTGGAGTCCGGTGGCGAAATCTTCCTCGCTTCAGAAAAGCAGGCTCTGATGGACAAGCTCAATGCCCTCAAGGCGGCTACGGAGCCGACGGCCGAGCCGAAGGCGATCGAAGCTGTAGAAAAGGCGCTCAAGGCATTCCCGTCCGATACCGTTGCCGCGAAGAAGGCGTGGACTGCAGAAAAGGGCCTCGCTGCACGCGCTGCACCGGTGATGCACCACGCGGAGCCTTTTGCCGCCGCCGGCAAGACGCCGGAGGACGTGGAGAAGAACCGCAGCATCGCGAAGAAGAACTTTCTCGCCCTGATCGCCTGCCTGATGATCGGCACCGCCGCCCTGCCGCATATCCTGATGCGCTACTACACCACGCCTTCGGTGCATGAGGCGCGCGTCTCGGTATTCTGGGGATTGCTCTTCATCTTCCTGCTCTACTTCACGGCGCCGGCGCTGGGTATCCTGGCCAAGTACGAGGTATACAGCAACCTGGTCGGCACCAGCTTTGCGGCACTGCCAGCCTGGGTCAGCAACTGGTCGGTGGTGGACAAGACGCTGATGAACATCGCAGACATCAACGGCGACGGCATCGTGCAACTGGCGGAAATAGTCATCGGCGGCGACCTGATCGTCTTGGCAACCCCGGAAATCGCCGGCCTGCCCTACGTGATCTCGGGCCTGGTAGCGGCCGGCGGCTTGGCGGCGGCGCTGTCTACCGCCGATGGCCTGCTGCTGACCATCGCCAACGCCTTGTCGCATGACCTGTACTACAAGATGATCGACCCGAACGCTTCTACGGTGCGCCGTCTGGCGGTATCCAAGGGCCTGCTGTTGGTGGTGGCGCTGATTGCCGCCTACGTCACCAGCCTGAAGCCGGGCGACATCCTGTTCCTGGTCGGTGCGGCCTTCTCCTTGGCGGCGTCGGGCTTTTTCCCGGCGCTGGTCTGTGGGGTTTTCTGGAAGCGGGCCAACTGGCTGGGTTCGGTGATGGGCATGGGCCTGGGTCTGGGCGTCTGCGCCTATTACATGTACATGACTTATCCGTTCTTCGGCGTCAATGCCCCGCTGTGGTGGGACATCAAGCCGATCTCCGCCGGCACTTTCGGCATTCCCGCCGGGTTCCTCGGCGTGATCATCGGTAGCCTGATTTCCCCGGCGCCGAGCAAGGAGATTCAGGAACTGGTCGACCATGTCCGTTACCCGAGCCTGGCAGGCGATACCATGGACAGTGCGGGGCACTAAGAAATATATGGAGGAGGAGGGGGGATAGGGAGAATACCCGCCCCCGTTGAGCCGGCCCGGGGGCAACCCCGGGCCGCTTTTTTATCGCCGGCCCGCGCAGCGGAATTCCCGGCGGGCAAAGCCCGGAGCCCACCTGGGCGACGACGGTATCCCGGCGATATCGCCCGCCCGCGTCGGAGTGGATACGCAACGTCGATGTGCCGCCGGTGCCGACTTATAAAAGTTGGTGTCAGGCGCCGATCAGAAAGGAAGTTCCGGAATGAATTTCATTAAATCGGCACGCTCGGCGTCTTGTGCCAGTTTTTTCGCCCGCTTGGGCTCGAAGCCCACCAAGCGCTTGACGATGATGGAGACGTCGTCCGGACGGTTGGCGTGATGGTAGGCCATGCCCAGTTGATAGAAACCCTCGCCGCTCATGGGTTGCAACTCGACCACTTTCTCCAGAGCCGCCACAGCCGCGTTGTGCTGCCCCAGGCGCGCATGGGCCAACCCCATGCCGTACCACGCCCGGTCTTGCGACGGCACCAGGCGCACCGCTTCGCTGAAGGCGGCGATCGCCTGCAGCGGCTTGCCGGCGGCTTCGCGCACGTAGCCAAGGTTGAACCAGTTGGGGCCGTCGCCAGGGGTCAGCGCCAGCGCCGCCTCGAACCATTTCTCGGCCACTTCGTAATTCTTCCGCCCGGCGGCAATCGCCGCCAGATGGCGAGCCGACCTCACGTCCTGCGGGTTGACGCTGAATGCCTTGCTATAGGCAACGAAAGCGCTGTCTTCGCGGCCCAGAAAGTGGAATATCCAACCGCGGGCATAATTTCGCCAATGTTCGTAATTCATGAAATTGACCAAACTGACAATGGAGACAGGAACATACCATGAACCACCCTGAACTACTGATCATCGGCTTGTTCCGCGCACTGGTCGAAGTCGCCGGCCTTTTCCTGCTTGGTCAGGGTCTGCTGGCCCTGCTGGCCGGCCGCCGCCGCCATGACAACACCATGTACAGGCTGTTCCTGATTGTCACCGGGCCGGTGGTGAAGGTCACACGCATGCTTACGCCGCGGCAGATCATCGACAAGCATCTGCCTTTCATTGCCTTTGCCGTGTTGTTCTGGCTCTGGATTGCGCTCAACTGGCTGAAGAAACTCTACTGCGACAGCCATCTGCTGCAGTGTTTCTGAAGCCCGGTTCAGCGTTCGACAAAGGAGCGTTCGATCACATAGTCGCCGGCAACTCCCGTATGCGGCGAAATGACGAAGCCGAGCGCGTCGAGCAGCGCACTGACATCGGCGAGCATCGTCGGACTGCCGCAGATCATGGCCCGGTCGGTCGCCGGATCCAGTGGTGCCAGCCCGATATCGGCGAACAGCTTGCCGGATTCCATCAGCGTCGTGATACGGCCCTCGTTGCGGAAGCTCTCGCGCGTCACGGTCGGATAGTAGATCAATCGCTCGCGTACCATTTCGCCGAGATATTCATGCTGTGGCAGGCGCGTCTCGATCAGTTCGGCATAGGCGAGCTCGTTCGCCAGACGCACTCCATGCACCAGCACCACGTTCTCGAATCGCGCATAGGTTTCCGGATCGTGAATGATGCTCAGAAACGGCGCGAGCCCGGTACCGGACGAAAACAGATAAACAGTCCGGCCCGGCTTCAGATCGCGGATCACCAGCGTGCCGGTCGGCTTGCGGCCGACCAGCACCGGCTGTCCGACCTGGATATTCTGCAGGCGCGAGGTCAGTGCTCCATCGGCCACCTTGATGCTGAAGAATTCCAGGTGCTCGTCGTGATTGGCGCTGGCGATGCTGTAGGCACGCAACAGCGGGCGCCCATCGACTTCCAGTCCCATCATGACGAAGTGGCCGTTCTCGAAGCGCAGTCCGGGATCGCGCGTGGTACGGAAACTGAACAGCGTATCGTTCCAGTGATGAACGCTGATGACCTGTTCTGTGGTGGTTGTCGCCATGAAACGCTTCCAATCGGAAAAGCAGGATTGTTACCGAAACCGGGCCTGAACCTTATATTGTTTCGATCTGTTTATATTCCGCGGCGCACCATGAAAAAAGCCAGCCCCGCGGGGCTGGCTTCTTCATTGTTGCCTTGAGACGTTAGTGGCCGGAGGCGCTGGAACTGCCGACGCCGGTTTCCGAACGGACCAACTGTGCCGGGAACAGGGCGCGTTCCTTGGCCGCCTGGGCGCTCCTGTCAAGCAGGGACACGATCCAGATCACCGCAAAGGCCGCGGTCATCGAGAAGATCGCCGACGAGGCGTAGGGGAACATCGCCGAACCCTTCGGATTGCCCAGCGAAGCTTCCCATACCGCCGGCGACATGATGGTCAGCGCCACGGAGGAAATCAGGCCGACCGTACCGCCCGCCACCGCACCCTTGGTGGTGCAGTCCTTCCACAGCACGGACATGAACAGCACCGGGAAGTTGGCCGAGCAGGCCACGGCGAAGGCCAGCATCACCATGAACGCCACGTTCTGCTTCTCGAACACGATGCCGAGCAGCACGGCGAAGATGCCGAGGCACACCGTGGTGATTCTCGACACGCGCAGTTCGGTCGCGGAATCGACGTTGCCGTGACGCCACACCGATGCGTACAGGTCATGCGACACCGCCGATGCGCCGGACAGCGTCAGGCCGGCCACCACCGCCAGAATCGTGGCGAAGGCCACGGCGGAGATGAAGCCCATGAACATGTCGCCACCGACAGCCTTGGCCAGATGCACAGCGGCCATGTTGCCGCCGCCCTTCAAGCCCTTGGCGAGTTCGCCGCCGACGAAGTAGTCCGCCGGGTTGGGGATCAGGTTGGTGATGGCGCCGAAGCCGATGATGAAGGTCAGGATGTAGAAATAGCCGATCCAGGTCGTCGCCCAGGCTACCGACTTGCGGGCTTCCTTGGCGCTGGGAACGGTGAAGAAGCGCATCAGGATGTGCGGCAGGCCGGCGGTGCCGAACATCAGCGCCAGGCCGACCGATACGGCCGAAACCGGATCGTTGATCAACGCTCCCGGGCCCATGATGGCATCATGCTTCGAGTGCACTTCGACCGCCTTGACGAACATCGCCTCGGGGCTGAAACCGAACTGGAGCATCACGGCGAGCGCCATGAAGGTCGCGCCGGTGAGCAGCATGCAGGCCTTGATGATCTGCACCCAGGTTGTTGCCGTCATGCCGCCGAACAGCACGTAGGTCATCATGATGATGCCGACCATGCTTACCGCCACGATGTAGTCGAGGCCGAACAGCAGCTTGATCAGCTGGCCGGCGCCGACCATCTGCGCGATCAGGTAGAAGGCCACCACCACCAGCGAGCCGCAAGCCGCGAAGGAGCGGATCGGACCCGCATCGAAGCGGTAACCGGCGACGTCGGCGAAGGTGAACTTGCCGAGGTTGCGCAGGCGCTCCGCCATCAGGAAGGTGATGACGGGCCAGCCGACCAGCCAGCCGATGGAGAAGATCAGGCCGTCGAAGCCGGAACCGAACACCAGGCCGGAAATGCCGAGGAAGGAAGCCGCCGACATGTAGTCGCCGGCAATCGCCAGGCCGTTCTGGAAACCGGTGATGCCGCCGCCGGCGGTGTAGAAGTCCGACGCCGTCTTGGTCTTGGTCGCCGCCCACTTGGTGATCCACAGCGTGATGCCGACGAAAATGCCGAACATGGCGATGGCGGTCCAGTTGGTGTCCTGCTTCTGCGCCTGGCCGAGGTCGGCGCCCGCAGCCAGCGCAACGCCGGCTACCAGCAGGGCGGCCAGGCCGCCGAGTATGTGTTTGCGCTTGATCACTTGGAAGCCTCCTTGACGATCTCGTCCTTCATGTCGTCGAACTCGCTGTTGGCGCGACGGACATAAATAGCGGTGATGACGATGGTGAATACAAGCACGCCGATGCCCATCGGAATTCCGATCGACATCGTCGCGCCGACGGCGACCTTGCTGGCGAGGAACTGCTTGTTGAAGGCGACCAGCAGGATGTAGCCGTAATACGCGATCATCATCAGGATGGTCAGGACGATTGCGTAGTTGTTGCGGAGATTCACAAACTTCATGAATTTTGGATTCTTCTGAATCCGTTCGACAATGTCTTCGTCTTTCATGGGTTCCTCCTGAGTTGGAAAGGAATTGTTGTAATAAGTGAGACGCCCAACTTTACTGCACGGTCGCATCCTAGGCTGAGGCTCTTACGCTGTCCTTACGCGACCCGTAAGCAAATCGTCAGCGACAGGATGCGCTGCAGCATATATCCAAAGCACTAGGGGCAAAGGCCCTTTGACGCCGCAACCCCGAGCGCCTATAATTCGCGACCTTTCCGGCTAGGTAGCTCAGTTGGTAGAGCAACGGATTGAAAATCCGTGTGTCGACAGTTCGATTCTGTCCCTGTCCACCAACATGTTGTTTACAAAGGGAAATTCTCACAAGGAATTTCCCTTTGTCATTTTTGCTCGTAGCACAGACGTATCACAATCATATGTCATGTACTGAGAGCATCGCTTGCTCCTGTCGAAGTTCCTTGCCCAGCATGGTTGTCAGGGGCATTCAGTCGTGATTCAATGTCCTCATTGCAATTGGATCATCCAGGACAATGCGATGCCAGTGAATGACATGATCAAGATGCGGGATGGGGAAGTCGTTCTGTACAAACGGAGCGACAGCGTCTTTTGGCAGGCAAGGTTTCGGTCGCCAAATCGGTCATGGCACAGGATCAGCACAAAACGAGCACGTATAGATGATGCCAAGGTCGTGGCATGTGAGGCATATGATCGTGCTCGTTTTCGCAGTACAGAAGGTTTGATTGCTGTTTCACGCAGATTTAGAGACGTTGCCAAACTCACAGTCCAGCGGATGAATGAGGCAAAAGAAGCAGGCATGGGCAAAGTCTCGTACAAGGATTACGAGCAGGTAATCGAGAAGTATCTGATCCCATTCTTCGGCAGCACACACATCGACAAGATCGACATTCCGAAGATTCAGCAGTTCGAGGCATGGCGATTACAGCAATTCAAGAAGGAACCTGCAAAATCCACGATCCTGAATCACAACGCTGCTTTGCATCGGGTGTTCGATACAGCGATAGCGGAAGGATGGATCAAACAGCAGCAAGTGCCGCCATTCAAGGTATCTGGCAAGAAGGGAACGAGACGTCCAGACTTCACATTGCAGGAATGGACAAAATTGACTGCCAATCTTCGGCATTGGGTATTGAAGAGTCGAGAAGGGAAATCTCGGCACATGCGCGAATTGATGTGGGATTACGTTTTGATCTTGGCGAATAGCGGGATCAGGACAGGCACCGAGGCACAGAATCTAAAGTGGAAGCAGATTCGTTGGCACACAGATCCCAAGACCAAGCAGAAATATCTTGCGATCTCTGTTAGCGGTAAGACTGGCTAGCGAGAGTTGGTTGCAAGACCTGGATGCTTGGAGTTCTTGAAACGCTTGCAGTCCAGATTCGATAATCTCGCCAACATGACATTCGATGAG